>JBAUYT010000305.1:0-3369 GCA_049584935.1 Steroidobacteraceae bacterium | reverse complement strand
GCTCATTCGTCAGCACCTGCATCACAGCAGAGAAAGTACGCTCGGCATCGACTGGATCGGGAGCAGTGACAGAGACGCCTGCATACGGGAGGGAGTAATACGGATATTCAATATTATATAGGTTGACCAGATTTACGTAATAATCAACAGTTCCGCCTGCCTGGCGGACAAGTTGCTCGGACTGCGGACTCGTCATTGACCGGGCCATCAGGTCGGCTGTCACCAAGTATCCGTTGCCAAAAGGAAACGGGTCCCCCGATGTCTTGAAGACCACTGTGGCGCTGTCGTTATACAGTGGTTTGGCGTGCTTAAGTTCATACCCAAGCACAGCTGCCAGCATGAGAACTATCATCACCGCGACCGCGTGCCGTCTCATGAGTGCCGCTATGTCAAGGAGGCTCATTAGCCGCGCTCCACATCGCTTCTCCGATTCACCCGACTCCTAGCCTCCTCCGCCGTTGGCCAAGTGAACGTCATACTGTATGATATTGGATGTAGTGGCGCGATTCAAACCCGGGCCTAGGGAGCTTGGGACCGCGGCACATGAGACGACGCAACGACGGGTGTACTTAATGAATCTATCCGAGTCACTTCGGACTCTGCGTAAACGTTGGCTGCTGACTTCCTTGCTACTCTTTCTGGTCTTGGCCGCGACCGCGGCGGCCGCAGTCAAGCTGCCCAAGTCCTACCAGTCCAGTTCGACCGTTGCCTTCCTGCCCTCACAAACTAGCGCCAAGGCCTTCGGTAACAATCCGTATTTGGACTTTGGCTCATCGCTCAACATTGCTGCTGACGTCGTAGGCCGGAGAATGATGGACCCGGCGATCACCTCGGCCCTCGCCGCCCAGGGGTACTCCAGCACGTATCAGGTGGTAGATGCACCCAACGCCCCTGGACCCGTGCTGCTCGTCACGGTCACTGGTCATAACAAGGATGCGGTGCAGCACACACTCGGCGGCGTAACGAATGCAATTGGTACGCAGCTCGCGGCGATGCAGTCAGGAATCCCGTCCAAAGATCGGATCACCGAAATCGTTCTTGCTGTCTCGGCCAAGCCGACCGCCCTCCGCAGCAAGGAGGCCCGGCCGATCGCGGCCGTACTCGTTCTCGGGCTCGTCCTCGCCTTCGGCACGCCATTGATCGTAGAGGGAATATCTGCACGGCGCCGGAGTCAGGAAGAACCTGACATTGCGCCGAGTCCCCGGCTCGCAACCGATCCTTCTCCCTCATATCGATCGGTCGCCGCTCGTCCTCGTTACAGTTCGGCCTCCGCCGGCTTCAAGGGTCGTAATGGTAAGTCATCATGAGCCTTTCACATCGCGGACCGTGGCGCGCGCAATATATCATTCCGCACGGAAAGCAGCAGTTCGCTATCGATACCCGCCGCTGAAAATTCCGATCACCACGAGATCGGCGGGCTCAACGGTCTTCATGTTGTGCCCGGATTACGATATCCCATCTGGGGGAATAAGGGTTCAATACCGTCATGTCGACATCTTGAACGAGGCGGGAATCGATGCGACCATCTTGCACCAGCGCAAGGGCTTTCGTTGTAGTTGGTTCGATAACACGACACGTGTGACAGATATCCGCTCGGCGGCGGTAGGTCCCGACGATATCCTAGTGCTTTCAGAACTTGACCTGAATCAGTTGGCACGACTGAATCAGCACGTTCGCCATATTGTGCTGAATCAGAACGGCCATCTCACGTGGACGCGTGGCGTCGAAATCGTGGCACACCACTATGCCACCGCGGCTGATCTTCTCGGCGTGATCGTTGTGTCTGAGCATAGCGCGCAGATGCTCAGCCACGCATATCCGCATCGGACGATCCGGTCTGTCCGCAACGGGATCGACGATGCGCTCTTTCACCCAGGAAACCAGTCGCCGCAGCGACGTATCACGTACGCGCCGCGCCGCGGCCAGCAGGAAATCACTCAAGTGCTTTACCTGTTGCGTGATCGCCTAGCGGGCTGGGAAGTTGTCAGCCTCGATGGATTGCGTCAGACCGAGTTCGCGGCAGGCCTACGTTCCAGTCGAATCACGCTTTGCCTGTCGTACCAGGAAGGTTTCGGTTTGCCGGCGGCCGAGGCGATGGCGTGCGGTAACTACGTCATCGGATTTGATGGGTTTGGTGGACGAGAATTCTGGCGCCCGGAATTTAGCTGCCCGGTGGAGACAGGTGACGTCCTCGCGGTCGCCGAGGCGGTCGAGCGTGCCATTGCCGAGGATTCGGCCGACGAGAGCTGGTGTATTTCACGCGGCGAGCTGGCGTCCGCATTCGTCTTGGACGCCTACAGTCGCAAGCGCGAACTCGAGAGTGTCCGCGCGGCATACGCTGATCTACTAGCGATCGGATGATGTCAGACCGCCGCCAGCGCGCGCGGAAAATGCCAGCTGGCTCATTTGCAGGCGACCGAAGCTTGGCACAGGCGCCGTAGCACGCGATAGACGCCACAACGCTCCGGCGCACCCCAGTATGATGAAGGTCAGGCTGGCCATCATCGGGAAGCCGAACGCATCAAATGTACCAAATGTGACTGCCGCTACCGCTATCGATCCCGCCAGGCACTGCCCCAAGTCACGAACCCCATGGTCATCGCTGGCGCGACGTGCGCTTCGTGCCGCGAACCAGCCGGTGACAAACAATCCGAGCAAGGCAAGCAAACCCACGAAACCAGCTTCGATGAGCGTATTGAGGAACTGGTCGTCGGTAAAGAAATAAGTTGCTGGCAAGAATGTTCCGAAACCGTGCCCGAGCCAAGGATGCTGGAAAATAAACGGAACGGCAGACGACCAGGCACCGGTCCGGGATGTGGTGCTTGAATCGGAAGAGAAGGCGAGGAACAGGTTTTTGATCGTCCCGAGCAGGCCATGTACCGTAAGGAAAAGCACGAATGCCCCAATGAGCACCGCGCCGTAGGCTCGCCACCGCTCCCGCCTAGTCCAAGTTGGCAGGAGCACGACACCTACGACGATGAGGGCCAAGATCCCAGTCCGGGATATAGTCATGACTTGAGCAGCCCCGATGAGGGCAACTTGCAACCACCGGCGATTCCGCAAGCCTAGCGCATCATTGCGGGCCAGGTATATGGCTAGCGGCAGGCAAGTGCCCACTACAGCTGCGAATTCAAGCGGGTTTATAGCCGTGACCGAAGGCCGGACCAGGTCACCGCGTATCTCCGTTTCCAGGAACGTTGCACTATCGGACAAGCCGGGGATGTTTATGTACTTGGCCAGATTGTCGCCGGTGAGGGTCTGGAAAATGCCGAGTACGCTTAGTGCTGTGGCGCCTGCCACGATCCTGCGCACCAGCGTTTGCAGGCGATCAATGCTGGTTATGCCGTCCGTAGTGACCAGCAGGACCCC
>JBAUYT010000304.1:0-3814 GCA_049584935.1 Steroidobacteraceae bacterium | reverse complement strand
CGGCTGGACGATCCGACGCGCGCGCTGCAGCTGGAACCGGTGGATTTCGGCGAGCTGCTGGAGACTCTGGCGGACAATGCCCGCATCGAGGCGGATCCGCGCGGCATCCGCGTGCGGCTCGATCCGGTGCCGCCGCTCGAGGTCGAGGGCGACCGCGAGCTGCTGTTCCGCGCGCTCGAAAACGTATTGCGCAACGCCGTACGCTTTTCCCCGGACGGCGGCATGGTGGCGCTGACGGTGCTGCGGGCAGCGGATCAGGCGCTGCTGCGCATCCGCGATCATGGCCCGGGCGTACCGCAGGAATCGCTCGAGCGCATCTTCGAACCGTTCGTCTCGGCATCGCCGGCGCGCAACCGCGAATCCAGCGGCCACGGCATCGGCCTTGCCATCACCGCGCGCGTGGTGGCGCTGCATCACGGTAGCGTCAGCGCACGCAACGCCGAAGGTGGCGGGCTGGAAGTCGAGATCGGCCTGCCGCTGCGGCCTGGGAGCCAGTCTGAGTCATAAACGTGAGCCGCGTTGGCTTGCCAAGGCTGCGGATGCTAGGCGCACGGCGCAACCCATAGTCATCTCTATGGGTCAGCCGTGCAACACCGCAGCCTTGGCGAGCCAACCATGCGGGGCCGGGCAGATTTGAGTTCAGGCGTCGTTGGACCCTCCTCATTTGGAGACGACCAAGTCAAATCTGCCGCGGTCGCAGCCACGTTTATGACTCAGACAGGCTCCCGCTCCTAACCCAGCGCCTGCTCCAGGTCGGCACGCAGATCTTCGACTGCCTCGATGCCGATCGACAGCCGGCACAGCGTGTCGGTGATGCCGAGCGCCGTGCGTGCCTCGCTCGGCACGCTGGCGTGGGTCATGATGGCTGGATGCTCGATCAGGCTCTCGACGCCACCGAGCGACTCGGCCAGCGCAAATACCTGGCAGCGCTCGAGGAACCGGCGCGAATCCTCGATGTTGCCCTTGAGTTCGATCGAGATCATGCCGCCGAAGGCGCTGTGTCCGCGCGGATCACGCATCTGCGCGCGCGCCAGGGCGTGCTGCGGGTGCGAAGCCAACCCGGGGTAATGTACCCGCGCCACTTTCGGATGCCGCTCGAGCCAGCCTGCCAGCTCGAGCGCGCTGTCGCAATGCCGCTGCATGCGCAGCGCCAGCGTCTTGACCCCGCGCAGCGCCAGGAACGAATCGAACGGACCGGCCACCGCACCGACCGAGTTCTGCAGAAACGTCAGGCGCTCCGCCAGATCGGCGCGCGCTCCCACCACCAGCATGCCGTTGACCACGTCGGAGTGGCCATTGAGGTACTTGGTACCGGAGTGCATGACCACGTCGAAGCCGACGCTCAGCGGCCGTTGCAGGTAGGGCGTGGCGAAGGTGTTGTCGGCCGCGGCGAGCACGCCGCGGCGGTGCGCCAGAGCAGCGATGCGCTCGAGGTCGGCGAGCTTGAGCATCGGGTTGCTGGGCGTCTCCACCCAGATCAACCGCGTCTGCGGCCGCATGGAGGCCTCGACCGCAGCCAGGTCACGCAGGTCGACGAACGAGAACGTCAGTCCCGCTGAACGCTGCCGCACGCGCGTGAACAGCCGCCGGCTGCCACCGTACATGTCGTCCGAGGCAACCACGTGGTCGCCGGGCGCCAGCAGCTCGAGCAGCGTCGACGTGGCTGCCAGCCCGGACGCGAATGCGAATCCGCGTTGTCCGTCCTCGAGATCGGCGACGCAGCGCTCGTAGGCGAAGCGGGTCGGATTCTGCGAGCGCGAATACTCGTAGCCGCGATGCACGCCGGGGCTCTGCTGCGCATAGGTCGAGGTGGCATAGATCGGTGGCATCACCGCGCCGGTGGTTGGATCGGGCGTCTGACCCGCGTGTATGACACGGGTGTCGAAGCCGCTGCGTTCACGGTCGGACTTATTGTTCATTGAGATCAGGTGAGTTGCTTGCGAAGGTAGTTGAGCAGGTCGATGCGCGTGATCAGGCCGACGAAGCGGCCACGCTCGGCCACAATCGCGACGTGGTCGCGTTGAAAGATGGGCAGCAGATCCCCGATCGGCGCGTCCGCTGCAATAGTCTCCACGGCGCGCACCATCGCCGTGCCGACTTGATCCTGGAAGCGCTTCGGATCGGTATGCAGGTGCATGACCAGATCCGACTCGTCGACGATGCCGACCAGCCGCTCACCGTCCATGACCGGGATCTGCGACACGTCGAACAGCTTCATGCGCCGGTAGGCGAGCATCAGGGTGTCGGTCGGCGACAATGTCACCGTGCTGCCCTCCTGGTAGCGCCGCACGATCAGATCGACCAGGTTCCCCTGCCGCGGACGGTCCAGCAGGCCCTGGTCGAACAGCCAGTTGTCGTTGTAGAGCTTGTTGAGATATTTGTTGCCGCTGTCGCACACCAGCGTCACAACTCGCTTCGGTGCCTGCTGCTCGCGGCAGTAGCGCAGCGCGGCCGCCAGCAGCGTGCCCGAGCTCGAACCAGCCAGGATGCCCTCCTGTGCCAGCAGCTCGCGCGCCGTGCTGAAGCTCTCCGCATCGGTGATTTCGTAGGCGCCCCGCACCCGCGACAGATCGCAGTTGGGCGGCACGAAATCCTCGCCGATACCCTCGACCAGCCAGGAGCTGGCCGGCTTCTGGATCTTGCCGGTCCTGACCACGTCCACCAGGATGGAGCCGCGCGGATCGGCGAGGATCATTTCGACGTGCGGTGCCACGCGCGCAAAGTAGCGCGACAGTCCCGTGAGGGTGCCGCCGCTGCCGACGCCGACCACCACCGCGTCCAGCATCTGCCCGGTCTGCGCCCAGATCTCGGGCCCCGTGGTGGCCTCGTGCGCGCGCGGATTGGCCGGATTGGCGAACTGGTTGACGTAGAAGCTGTTGGGCGTCTCGCGCGCGATCCTCGCCGCCAAGTCCTGGTAGTGCTCGGGATGGCCCTTGGCGACATCGCTGCGGGTGAGCCGGATCTGCACCCCCAGCGCCCGCAGATGCAGGATCTTCTCCTGCGACATCTTGTCCGGAATCACCAGCAGCAGCCCATAGCCCTTCTGCGCCGCGACCAGCGCCAGGCCGAGTCCGGTATTGCCCGCGGTCGCCTCGACGATCGTGGCGCGCGGATCGCTGCCGGGGCGCAGGTGGCCTTCGCGCTCGGCTGCCTCGATCATCGACAGGCCGATGCGGTCCTTGATCGAACCGGTGGGGTTCTGGTTCTCGAGTTTGACGAACAACCGGCACAGGCCGGTATTCAGCCTGGTCAGCTCGAGCAGCGCCGTGTTGCCGATGGTCGCGAGCACACTGCCGGGTGCCGTCATTGCTTCGGCGCTCCGGCCGCCTGCTTCTGCTTCGAGTCGGCGATTAGCTGCTTCGCCTGGTCCGGCGTCAGCGCACGAATCGAGCGGATCGACATACGCTGCGGCAGATCTCCGCGCACCAGCACGTAGTCACCCTTGCAGAGCTGGCCGTTGTGCTCCACGCCTTCAAAGCCTAGCGTCTGGTGGAAGCTCAGGTCGAACACCGGCGCAAATAGTTTGACCAGGTACGGCTCCTTGTGCACCGGTGCGTACACGATCAGCGTGGTGTCGTCGAGCACGGTCCAGTCGTAGAGATTGACCGTAAAGATGCAGGCCTCGGTGCCGGGCAGCGGCGCCGACGGCGCGTGCGTCGCGGCAGTGCCGCCGGCCGTGCAGCCGGTGCCCGCCAGCACAGCCAGGGCCAGGGCCAGCCGCCCAGGTGCAGAACGCATGGGTCACCTCCGTTGCGAGTCAGCGCGGGGCGGATTGTAGGCGCTGCAGGCCTGGCTGAATATTGCGACGCCAGTG
>JBAUYT010000303.1:0-44615 GCA_049584935.1 Steroidobacteraceae bacterium | reverse complement strand
AGCATATTGACGCCGAGCAGGGCGCCGATGACGAGCGTCCACAGCGGGATGCGACGCCGCGGCGGCGTTACGCGGACCTCGAGCAGTGTCGGCCCGGTCTGCCGCTGCCGCTCGGCTTCCGCCTTCTTGAGCGCGTCGAGAATGAACGACATCAGCTGCCTCGGGTGGAGTTTGGCGCCGCCCGCGGATCGAGCAGCGGCGAGTCAGGTGTTGCCAGTGCGGCATCGAGTGCCACCTGGGTCTCGATACCGGCCACGCCGTCGACCGTGAGCCGGTTGGCGCGCTGGAATTGCTCCACGGCCTGCGTCAGATCACCGTCGTAGGCATCGCCGCCGCCCAGGCCGACATCGGTGCGCCAGCGGCCGAGCTGCTCCCGCAGGTGACGCACCAGTGCGCCGTGCATGCCTTCGCTCAGGTCCCGCACGTCGCGCGTCCCCGGCCGCCACAGCAGCACGAAGTCCCCGAACCAGTAGCGCGACAGCTCGGCGATGCCGACCGAGACGGTCTTGGCGCCGATCTGCAGCTGCGCGGCATCGTCGTGCAGGCCGCGCAGGACCACCTGGTAGGGAGTGCCACTGTCATCGCTGAGCATCAGAATCGCCGGCCTGTTGAGCAGACGCAACTGCGCGAACGAGCCACGCTGCACCAGGCAGCGCAATCCCTGCGACAGCGCCTGGCTGCAGCCGTCGACCTTGCCGGGCACGTATTCGGCATTCCACAGGCCCATGAGCTGCTGAAAGGCGGTGTCACCGTCGGTGCTGGCGCGATCGCTCGACAGCAGCGACGCCAGCGCCGGTGTCGCTGCGACGGCAGCCGGAGGGGTGTCGCCCGCGACCACCGGCGCGGCGCCGACAGCTGTCGTTGCCGGTGATGCCGCGGTCGATGCCCTGGTCGATGCCCGGGTATCCGGCGGCGTTGCGGCATGCGCGCTGTGCGCGAACTGCGGCAGCCAGGCCGGCGCGTAGTGCCAGAGCAGCAGTGCGCTGCCCATCAGGACCACGCCGGCCACGCTGGCCGCGGTGGCCGGTATCCAGCGCGGCATGAAGTCGTGCCCGAACACTTCGGCACCGGCGCGCCGTACCAGCGACGCCGGCACCTGGTGCAGCTCCTGGGTGTAGGCGCCGAGCATGGCGCGATCGCAGACGATGTTGATGACGCGCGGGATGCCGCCGCTGACTCGATGGATTTCGCGCAGCGCGCCGCGGGTAAAGATATCGGTGGTGGCGCCCGCGACTCGCAGCCGGTGGCGCACATAGGCCGCGGTCTCATCGCCCGACAGCGGATCGAGATGGAAGCGCGCCGTGATCCGCTGCGCAATCTGCCGCAGATCCTCGCGCGCCAGCAGTTTGCGCAGCTCGGGCTGGCCGATCAGGATGATCTGCAGCAGCTTCTGCGTTTCGGTCTCCAGATTGGTCAGCAGCCGTACCTGCTCGAGCACGTCGGGCGCCAGGTTCTGCGCCTCGTCGACCACCAGCACCACGCGTCGCCCGAGCGAGTGCGCCCGCAACAGATAGCGATTGAGCAGATCGACCAGATTTTTGTTCTCGGCCTCGCCGGCATCGTCGGCGCCGAGTCCGAGTTCCTCGCAGAGCGAGCGCAGGAACTCGGTCGCGGACAGGCGCGGATTCAGTATCAGCGCTATCTCGGCGGTCTTGGGGGCGCGCGCCAGCAGCGAGCGTATGGTGGTGGTCTTGCCGGTGCCCACTTCGCCGGTGAGCTGGATGAAGCCGCCGGCTTCGTTGATGCCGTAAACCAGATGCGCCAGCGCATCCGCGTGCCGGCCGCTCAGGTAGAGATAGCGCGGATCGGGTGTGATCGCGAACGGCTTTTCAGCCAGGCCGAAGAACTGCAGGTACATGCGGCCGCGTCAGATCCTAAGGGCTGTTACTGCGCGCATCGTAAGTCTCCTCGACATCCGTTGGTTGGAGTCATGACCGAAGCGATTGTTCAGTGGGTCGCCACTCCAAGTTCGTGCGCCTCGAAGTCATCGACATTGACGATGGCCATGACCTTGCGATCGTATTCCATGAGGAATTGGGCCTCGTGGTCGCTCAGAATGCCCAGCTCTCGCGCCTGCGCGATCTGCTCGGACAGCTCCAGCGCGTTGACACGGCCGGTTTTGGTGCCCTCCACGCGTAGTTTGCGCTCGATCGTCTCGGCCGTGGGCGCCATATCGAGCGCGTTTTGCAGTGCGGCGAGCAGGTTACCCGGCTCGTCGACGCCATAGATCAGTTCCCGGAAGTATGAGCGCGTCGCCGTATTGTTGAGCACCAGGTCGGCCACGCGCCGGCCCAGCCGGTCGGCGGGCGCGAAATAAGTCAGGCCGCGCGGGAAGATCATGAGTCGCGCCAGCGCCGCAATTGGGCGGCTCGGCAGGTTGCGCAGCACACTGTGTAGCTGCTCCTGTGCCTGGTACAGCAGCTCGCGGCAGGCCCATTCCACGGCCGGCAGCTCCTCGGCCGGACTGCCGCGATTGTCGTGGTGCTTGAGCACCATCGAGGCCAGGTACATCGCCGACAGCACATCTCCAAGGCGCGCGGAGATGGTCTCCTTTTTCTTGAGATAACCGCCCAGGCTCAGCATCGCCAGGTCGGTCACGAACGCAAACGAGGCGCTGAAGCGCTCGATGTGCTGGTAATAGCGGCGCGTGGCGCCATGCTCGGGCACGCGCTCGAAGCGCGCGAAGCTCAGCGCCATGACCAGCGAGCGCATCGCATTGGAAATAGCGAAACCCATGTGCGCGAACAGCGCCCGGTCGAATTCGGCCACGCCGGTGCGATGATCGGGGTTGCGCGCGGCCGTCATCTCGCGCAGCACGAACGGATGACAGCGGATCGCGCCCTGGCCGAAGATGATCAGGCTGCGCGTCAGTATGTTGGCGCCCTCGACCGTGATCGCGATGGGGATCGACTGGTAGCCGCGGCCAAGGTAATTGTTCGGCCCCAGCATGATGCCCTTGCCGCCGTGCACGTCCATGGCGTCGTTGCCGACGCGGCGCCCCATCTCGGTCAGGTGGTACTTGAGGATGGCGGCCGGTACCGCTGGCTTTTCGCCGGCGTCGATGGCGGCGGTGGTGACGCTGCGCGCCGCGTCCATGATGTAGGTGAGACCCACCATGCGGGCGATCACCTGCTCGACACCCTCGAAGCGTCCCACCGGTGTGTTGAACTGACGGCGGATGCGCGCGTATGCGCCGGTCGCTACCACCGCCGCCAGTGCACCGCCGGTGGCGTTGGCCGGCAGCGAGATGCAGCGGCCCACCGACAGCTGCTCGACCAGCATGCGCCAGCCGCAACCTGCCATCTTGAGTCCGCCGATGATGCAGTCCAGCGGTACGAATACGTCGACACCCTGCAGCGGCCCGTTCTGGAACGGGATGTTGAGCGGCAGATGGCGTCTGCCGATGGTGAGTCCAGGGGAATCGCGCGGGATCAGCGCACAGGTGATGCCGATGTCGGCCTTGTCGCCGATCAGGTGCTCGGGGTCGAACATGCGAAACGCCAATCCGACCACCGTCGCGATCGGTGCCAGCGTGATATAGCGCTTGGAGAAGTTGAGCTTCAGTCCGATGATCTCGCGGCCCTGGTAGATGCCGCGACCGACCACTCCGGTGTCGGGGATGGCGGCCGCGTCCGAGCCCACGCGCGGTCCGGTGAGCGCGAAGCACGGAATCTCGAGTCCCTGTGCCAGGCGCGGCAGGTAGTGATCCTTCTGCTCCTCGGTGCCGTAGTGCACCAGGAGTTCCGCCGGACCGAGCGAGTTGGGCACCGCCACGGTGGACGCACAGGTGACGCTGCGCGCGGCCAGCTTCACCAGCACGCAGGAGTGCGCATAGGTGGAGAACTCCAGGCCGCCGTAGCGGCGCGGGATGATCATGGCGAAGAAGCGCTGCTGGCGGATGTACTCCCATACCTCGGGCGGCATGTCGCCGCGGCGATGGGTGATGTCGAAGTCATCCAGCATGCGGCACAGCACGTTGCAGGGACCGTCGAGAAAGGCGCGCTCCTCGGCCGAGAGTTTCGGCGCCGGCGCGCCCTGCAACTTGCGCCAGTGCGGATTACCGGTAAACAGCTGGCCATCCCACCAGACCGTGCCGGCCTCGAGCGCATCGCGCTCGGTAGCCGACATCGACGGCAGCAGCCGGCGATAGGTGCGCATGAACGGCCCGCTGATCAGCACGATGCGCAGCGGCCGCAGATTCAGCAGCCAGAATGCCAGCAGCAGCACTACCAGAATGCCGAGCCACAGGCCCGGCGGGTTGCCGAACACGACGTAGGCAGCCAGCAGCCCCGTGAACGCCACCGTGAACACCAGCAACGGCAGCCGGCGATAGGCGAGATACACCACCGCGAGCACGAACAGCACGGTGATGCCGGCGCCTATCATGCGATAAGGTCTTTGACGCCGTCGCGCTCTTCGCGCAGCTCCGCCTCGGTGGTGCTCATGCGGCTGCGGCTGAATGCCTCGATGGCCAGCCCCTGCACGATCTGGTAGTTGCCGCCGGTGCAGGTGACCGGATACGAGTAGATGATGCCGGGCTGTATGCCGTAACTGCCGTCGGCCGGCACGGCCATGCTGGTCCAGTCCCCCGTCGCCGTACCGAGCATCCAGGTGCGCACGTGATCGAGCGCTGCCGAGGCGGCCGAGGCGGCCGATGAGGAGCCACGCGCCTTGATGACCGCGGCGCCGCGCTGCTGCACGGTTGGAATGAAGCTGCTCTCGAGCCACTTCTGATCCACCAGGTCGCGCGCCGGCTTGCCCTGCACGGTCGCATGGCTGACGTCGGGATACTGTGTCGAGGAGTGATTGCCCCAGATAGTGAGCTTGCGGATGTCGTTGACGTGCGTGCCGGTCTTCTCGGCCAGCTGGCTCACGGCGCGGTTGTGATCCAACCGCGTCATGGCGGTGAAATTGCGCGGATCCAGATCGGGCGCGTTGCTCTGGGCGATCAGGGCATTGGTGTTGGCCGGATTCCCGACCACGAGCACGCGCAGCTTGCGGTCGGCGACCTCGTTCAGCGCCTTGCCCTGGGCAGAGAAAATCTGCGCATTGGCCAGCAGCAGGTCCTTGCGTTCCATGCCGGCGCCGCGCGGACGCGCGCCCACCAGCATGGCCACCTGGCAGTCGCGGAACGCCACGCGGGCAGCGTCACTGGCGACGATCCGGTTTAGCGTTGGAAACGCGCAGTCGTTGAGTTCCATGACCACGCCGCCCAGCGTCGGCAGCGCCGGTGTCACCTCGAGCAGGTGCAGGTTGATCGGCTGGTCGGCGCCGAGCATGGCACCCGAAGCCACGCGGAAAGCCAGCGCGTAGCCGATCTGGCCCGCGGCACCCGTAATCGCGACGTTGACTGGCGGCTTCATGCAGGCTCCTGGAATAAAGAGGGTTATTTTAGCTCAAGCCACCGCTTTCGCCGCCGCACGGCCATCAGACGCGCTGCGCCCCGGCCAGAAACAGATGTCCCATCGCCGTTGGCCGCACGCCCTGGACGTGCCGCGTAGTCACGGACAGCCAGTCATAGAAGTAGGCCGCGATGATCGGCGTCTGCTGCAGCAGCAGGCGCTGGATGCGGCCGGCGGCATCGCGCTGGGCGGCCGGATCGAGCGCCGCGATGTAGCTTGCCACCAGCCGGTCGTAGTCGGCATTGCGGAAGTGCGCGGCGTTGAAGGTGCCGCGGCTGCCGAGCGTGGCAGTGAGGAAGATGTTGGGCACGCCGCGGTGCGCGTAGTCCTCGATGCCCATCTCGGAATCGAGCCAGTCGGATTGGCCGTAAGTGGCGCGGCCGTAATAGGCCGATTGCTCCTCGACGTTGAGCGAGAGCTGCACGCCGATCGGCCGCACGGCGTTCTGGATGATCACGGCATAATCGGGCATCTCGACGAAGCGCTCGGTGGTCAGCGTGGCGCGAAAGCCGCGCGCGAGTCCCGCTGCCTGCATCAGTTCTGCGGCCTGGCGCAGGTCCTGCGTTCGCTGCGGCACCGTCGGATCGGTGGCGGCGAATACCGGCGCAAACGGACTATCGTTGCCGACGGTCGCCATGCCGCGGAACAGGCCTTTGACGAGGTTCTGCCGATTCAGGCACAGCGCAATGGCGCGGCGCACGCGCGCATCCGTGAACGCGCCTGTGTCGGTGCGCATGTGGACTTGCTCGTGCGCGCTCGATTTGAGCGACAGGATGCGCAGACGCGGGTCGGCGAGCAGCGCCTGGCTGCCCTGCACCGGCGCGTGCAGCAGCACGTCGAGCTGCTCGCCCTGCATCGCCAGCACCTGCGCCTGGATGCTGTCGTAGAAGATGAAACGGGTGCGCGCCGGCAGTGCCAGCGCGCCCCAGTAGTGCTCGTTGCGCACGAACGTGGCCTGCGCCTTGGGCTGGTAGCGCTCCAGCCGGAATGGCCCGCTGCCGATGAAGCTCTGCTCGAAGCCGCCGTGGTAATCCGCGGGCAGAATGATGGCGTTGTAGTTGTCCGATGAAACCAGGTACGGAAAGCTGCCGTTGGCAGCGTCGAGATGGAACTCGACGGTGCGCTCATCCAGCGCGCGCGTGCCGCCCTTCGACAGCGCGCCCGCGAACGCCGACAGCGCCACCGAGCCGTTGGCCGGATCGGCCAGGCGTTCCATGGTCGCCACCACGTCCGCCGCGGACAGCGGCCTGCCATCGCTGAAGCGCACGCCGCTGCGCAGCCGGAAGGTCCAGACGCTGCCGTCGCGATTGGGCTGCCAGCTTTCCGCCAGGCTCGGCCGCAGCTGCAGATCGCTGTCCGATACCGCCAGGTAGTCCCCGACCTGCGACAGCATGCAGACGCCGCCGGTGTCGGCCACGGTCAGCGGGTCGATGGCGCCGGACGGTACCGTCATGCCCACCGTTATTGGGATGTCGGTGCCGGTGGCGGCCGCCGCGGCGCGTGCCGGCGTCGCCGCCAGTGCCGCCGGCAATGCGGCGGCAAAGCCGATCACTCCGGCGTGGCGCAGGAACTCGCGCCGTCCGAGGCGGCGCGCCGCCAGTTCGTCCAGCAGGGCGTTTTCGATCGGGCTGGCGCGCGCCCGCAGCGCATCGAGGTGGGAAGGCAGGCGCCTAGGCGCAGACGGGCTCGGTCTTCTCTTCAACGGCAAAAACCTCGGCGGTGAGCGCCTCGGTCAGGCGCTGAAGCTCGGGGCCGAGGATACGATCTTCGATCAGCGGCGGCACGTAGCTGCGTACGAGTTCGACGAAGGAGCGCAGCGGCGGCGGCGCCTTCCGGTCGGTGACATGCAGCGCCTGCGATGCCACCACGGCCAGCATCGCCAGCGAGGCATCGAGCAGGCGCCCGGTGCGGTCGGCCTTGCTCCAGGCCAGGAACACCGGTGAGGCCACGTCGTCTTGGCCCGCGCCAGCGTCGCTGCCGTGCATGAAGGTGCGCTGCGCGGCGCTCTTGGCGAGCTCGATGTAGCCCGCCGCCGCCATGGGTACGTAGCCGATGTGGCCGCGCCCGTCGCTCTCACCGGGCTGGCGGCCGACCAGCAGCATGTCGGGCAACTGTGAGACGCGGCCGTTCAGCAGCTTGTTGCCGTGACGTTCGCACAGCAGGCAGATGTCGGCCCAGATGGCCGCCAAGTCGTCGAGCGCGGGGCTGGCCATCGAGTTGTGGTAGCCACCGGTGGTGATGCAGCGGCCGTTCGGATTGTTCGCATCCGGCGGCAGGAACACCGGATTGTCGGAGATGGAGGCGAGCGACGTGGTCGCGGCACGCTCCGCTGCCCTGAGGGCGCGGTGTGCGTGGCCGAGCACGCGCGGCACGATGCGATAACTGACTGGCGCCTGGTAGTGACGCCGGCCCTCGCCGGCACCTGCCAGCAGCGCGCGCAGTGCCTGCAGCACCGCGGCCTCGTCGGTGTCTCCCCAAAGCACTTCCAGCGCCGCATCGTAGTGTTCGAGCGGCGCGCGAAACGCTTCGATCGAAAGCGCGAAGGTCTTGAGGATCAGCCCCATGCGATGGCGCGCGGCGATGGCAGTGTCGGCGATCAGCGCCGAACCGCAGGGCGAGCCGTTGATCAGCGAGCCGCGTTCCTTGACCTGCAGGTCGAACTGTTTCGACAGCTCGGCGAACAGCGGGTAGAGCGCCAGGATCTCGCCGGCTCCGCCCTGGCCTGCCGCCGCGACCTGCGGCATGGGGACGCCGTCGAGCATCTGCGCCACCGCGCGCGCGATGCGCGGCGTGGTGGCGGCGTGCCCCTCGAGGAAGTTGGTGAGCCGCGCCAGCACGATGCCGCGCACGATGCGGTCGGGCAGGTAGTCGCCGAAGGAGGTGGCCGCGGGAAAGGGTTTGATGCGAGCGTGGCGCTCACGCTCCGCGTCACTCAGCCGTTCGGCAGCACGCTCGCCCATCGAGGTCGTGACGCCATAGATCACGACCGTGGGATCGCTTTCTATGAGATTCAGGAAGGCGGTGCGGCTGTCGCGGATGCGCTGCAGGGCGCTATCGGCGATGCGGACGGGCTCCCGGCACCACGCCACGCGGTAAAACGCCTCCAGGGAGACGTCCCATCGCTGGTCGAGCACCACAGTCATCGCAACACCATAATTCTAATAGATTCATATACTACGGTATCTTTTCGAGGCAGCTTGTCACAAATCTTCAATACGCTTATTCGAGTTGCTCATGAGCGGCGCAGTAAAGCTGCGTCAGGTCAAATCGGGGAGCCCTCGGGCGCTGAGCTGCCCTGCAACCGGGCCAGTTCCGACGGTGTGATGTGGCAGCGGATCGCATGGCCATCCGCTGCCACGGCCAGCGGCGGCTCACGGTCCTCGCACACCCGGCCGAGCTTGCGCGGGCAGCGGCTCTGGAACACGCAACCGCTGGGCACGTTGAGCGCGCTCGGAATTTCGCCCTGCAGCCGAGTGCGGGCGGGGGCCGCCCCAGCGCTCGGGGCCTCGCCGGCGGGGTTGGATGACAGCAACGCCTCGGTGTAGGGATGCCGCGGCCCGTCGAAGACGGCCGAGGTGGGGCCGATCTCGAGCAGCCGGCCGAGGTAGAGCACTGCGATCCGATCCGACAGGTAACGGACCACGTTGAGGTCGTGCGAGATGAACAGGTAACTCACCTGCTGCGACGCCTGCAGGTCGGCCAGCAGGTTCAGGATGGCCGCTTGCACCGAGACGTCGAGCGCCGAGGTCGGCTCGTCGCAGACCACGATGCGCGGATCGCCTGCAAATGCCCGCGCAATGCTGACGCGCTGCTGCAGGCCGCCGGAGAGTTGCCGCGGCTTGTCGCGCAGATGCCGCTCGGTCAGGCGCACCGAGGTCACGAGTTCCCTGAGGCGCTGCTCGCGCCGTGCCTGCGATAGCCGCAGCAGCCGCAGTGAGCGTTCGATCAGCCGCCGCACCGTCTGCGAGCGATTGAGCGCCAGGCCCGGATTCTGAAACACGATCTGCAGCGCCTTGCGCTGCGCCTGGGTGCGCTGGGCCGCGAGGCCGCGCAACGGCTTACCCGCCAGCTCGAGTTCGCTGCCAGGATCCGGCACTGACAGCCCCAGCAGCAGCCTGGCCAGCGAGCTCTTGCCCGAGCCGGATTCGCCGACCAGTCCGAGCGTCTCGCCGGGCCAGAGCTCGAGATCGATGTGGTGCACCGCCTGGAACGCGCGGCCGCCCACCTGGTAGGTCTTGGACAGCTGGCGAGCGCGCAGCAGCGGCTGCGCGGGCTCGGTGGCGCTCACTGGCGCCGCCGGGCTGCCGGCAACTTCCGCACCCACCGGTTCCTCGATGCGCGGCATCAGGATCGCAACCCGCGCCGTGGCGCCCGGATCGCGGGCGCTGCTCGGCAGCTCCGGAGCGCGCTCCGGATAGAAGCAGCGCGACAGGCGGACGCCCGCGGTCCCGGAGAACTCGAACGGCGGCGGTACTTCGCGGCGACAGCGGTCGGTGGCATTGCCGCAGCGGTCGGCGAACACGCAGCGTCCCTCGAGCGAGCCGGGCAGCGGCAGAAAGCCCGGAATGGTCTCGAGCCGGCCCTGCGATTTGCGGCGGCCGAAGCTCGGAATGCAGCGCAGCAGCGCGACCGTGTAGGGATGCCGCGGATCGCGCAGCACCTCGATGCTCGGGCCTTCTTCGACCAGCTCGCCCGCGTACAGCACGCCGATGCGGTCGCACATGCGACCGATAACGGCCAGGCTGTGGCTGATGAACAGCACCGCCGTGCGGCTCTGGGCGCGCAGCCGCGCGATCAGATCGAGCACTTCGGCTTCGACCGTGGCGTCGAGGCCCGTGGTGGGCTCGTCGAGAATCAGCAGTGCCGGGTTGTTCGACAGTGCCATGGCGATGATGACGCGCTGCTGCATGCCTCCCGAGAGCTCGTGCGGGTAGTTGTTGAGCACGCGCGCGGGGCTCGGGATCTGCACGCGCTCGAGCATCTCGGCACAGCGCGCGCGCGCGGCGGCAGCGCGCAATCCCTCACTGACTTCGAACACTTCCGCCATCTGCGGACCGATGCGGAGGGTCGGATTGAGCGCGCGCGCCGGATCCTGGTAGACCATCGAGACGCTGCGCGCCCGCAGCCGCCGCAACTCACCGGCGGACAGGCGCATCAGATCGCGCCCGTCGACCAGGATGCGGCCGCGGCTGACGCGGCCATTGCGCGCCAGATAGCGGATCGCGGCCAGCGCCACGGTGGACTTGCCGCAGCCGGACTCGCCAACCAGGCCATAGGATTCGCCCGGCTGGATCGAGAGGCTCAGATCGGTGATGACGCGCCGCTCGCGCGCGCCCACGCGGTAGACGACCTCCAGCTGCTCGATCTGCAGCGCGGCGCTCATCGCTGCTCCAGCACACTGCCGAGCCCGTCGGCGACCAGGTTGACGCCGATGATCAGCGAGGCGGTGGCTGCGGCGTCGAACAGGATGGTCCACCAGTAGCTGCCTATGAGGCTGTAGTTCTCGGCAATGGCGATGCCCCAGTCGGCCGACGGCGGCTGGATGCCGAAGCCGATGAAGCTCAACGAAGCCACGAAGAAGATGGCGTAGCCGAGCCGCACGGTCATCTCGACGATGGCCACCGGCAGCACGTTCGGCAGTATCTCGACGAACATGACTGACATTGCGCCGTCGCCGCGCAGGCGCGCCGCCGCCACGTAGTCCAGCTCGACTTCGTTGAGCGTGGCAGCGCGTACCGTGCGCGCGATGATGGGCGTAAAGACGAAGCCGATGACGCACACTACCGTGGCATTCGAAGTGCCCACCGCGGCCAGCGCCATCAGCGCAACGATGACCAGCGGCAGCGCCTGCAGCGCCTCGATCACGCGGCTGACGACGTCGTCGAGCGCACCACGGAAGTAGCCGATGCCAAGGCCGAGGATGGTGCCGAGCACCGTGCCCAGCAGGGTTGCCAGCGGCGCCACGATCAGGATGTCGCGCGCGCCGATGATCACGCGCGAGAACACGTCGCGGCCAAGCTGGTCGGTGCCGAACCAGTGCTGCAGCGACGGCGGCGACAGCGTCGAGAGCAGATCGTCCGCGTACGGATCGTGCGGTGTCAGATGCCGTCCGAACAACGCACACACGATCCAGAACAGCAGGATGAACGCGCCCGTCTGCAGCGAGCGCGAGCGCGCCGCCGCGCGCAGCGTGTCGGCTGCCGAGGACGTCCCAGCCGCATCCGCCGCCGCGGCAGGCGCGGCCGTACTCACAGCTGCCCGGCGCGGATGCGCGGGTTGAGCGCCGAGCTCACCAGGTCGGCCAGCAGCGAGGCCAGGGCGTAGATGGCGCCGATGGTCAGCACGCCGGCTTCGAGCATCGGGAAATCCTTGGCCTTGGCGGCCGCGTAGATCAGGCCGCCCATGCCGCGGTAGTGAAACAGCGCCTCGATGACGACCAGGCCGCCCACGAGATAGCCGATCAGGCTGGCCGCAATCGTGATGGTCGGCAGCAGCGCATTGCGCAGCACGTGCCGGCGCAGCACCGTGCGCCATGGCAGCCCCTTGAGCACCGCGGTGCGCGTGTAGTCGGCGTTCAGCGCCTCGACGGTGCCGACCCGCGCGATGCGGGCGATGTAGCCGAAGTAGATGAGTACGGGTGGCAACGCCGGCAGGATCAGGTAGCGGATCTGAGTCAGCGCGCCGGCACCCTCGGGCCAGTCGGCCGACATGGGTAGCCAGCGCAGCCAGACACCGAAGATCAGAATCAGCACGATCGAGGCGATGAACTCGGGCACGATACCGAGCGACTGGCCGATGACGACGATGCTGCGGTCGCGCAGGCTGCCGGCACGCAGCGCCGCCAGCACACCGCCGGCGATGCCGATCGGCACCACCAGCACGAACGCCAGCGCCGCCAGCTTCAGTGAGTTGATCAGCGCCTCACCGATGAACGGTGCCACCGGCGCGCGAAAGGTAAACGAGCGACCCATGTCGCCGCGCACCAGGTGCGAGATCCAGTCCCAGTATTGAACCGGCAGCGGCCGATCGACGCCCATCAGGTGGTTGAAGGCCGCCACCGAGCGCGCATCGGCCAGCGGTCCGAGCACCGCCCGCCCGACATCCCCCGGCAGCAGCTGGCCACCCAGGAATACGAATACCGACAGGATGGCGAGCGTGATCAGCGACAGCAGCGCCCGCTTCACCAGGAATTTCAGCATCACGTTGCGGGCAGTATACTGCCGAAACTTTGTTTCAACCCAGACTGGAAATGCGCCACCTGCGCATGCTGCAGGCCATGGCGCGTACCGGCAGCGTCACGCGCGCTGCCGCAATGCTCGGACTCACCCAATCCGCCCTGAGCCATCAGATCCGCGAAGCCGAGCGACGCCTCGGCCAGGATCTGTTCGTGCAGCGGGATAAGCGCATGCAGATGACGCCGACCGCGGTGACCCTGAGCGAAGAAGCCGGCCGCATCCTGACGCAGCTCGAGCGCGCCGAGAAGCAGATCGTGCGGGACCGTGGCGCCATGCGGCACATCGTTCGCATCGGCTGCGGTGCGTACAGCGGTTATCGCTGGCTGCCACGGTTTCTGAAAGTATTCCAGCAGAGCGCGCCCGACGTCGACATCGAGGTCGTGGCGGATGCGACCCAGCGGCCGCTGCAGGAACTGCTGGACCGGGACATCGACGTGGCGGTGACCTCGGGCACTCCCGACAAGTCCACGACCCGCTCGCTGCGCCTGTTCCGCGACGAGCTGGTGCTGATCATGCCGCCGAGCCATCCGCTCGCCCGCCGGGAAGTCATCGTGGCACAGGATCTGTCGGACCAGATCTACATCTCCTACAGCGCCATCGCCGAGAAGGGCCACGAATACGAGCGCTTCATCAAGCCGGCGCAGGTTTCCTATCGCAGCATGCTCAAGGTCGAGCTCACCGAGGCCATCGTCGAGCTGGTGATCGGCGGCTTCGGTATCAGCATCCTGTCGCGCTGGGCGGTGAGCCACTACCTGAAGTCGGGCGCCCTCGCCTCGGCGCGCGTCACCAAAAAGGGTCTGCATGTCGACTGGTACGCCGTCACCCGCAAGTCGGAACCCGATGACAGCGGCGCCTGGCGCATGGCGACAGCGTTGAAGAACTGGTGTGAGCAGGATGCGCGCGGCTTCGCCCAAGATCCGCAGCCACGTGGCTCCCAGGGCTGCTAGCATCCGCGCATGTTCATCACGGCGCGGCGCAGCGCGGAGCAGCTCAGCCTGGAGCTTACGGGCGACTGGCGCGCCACCGACACCGACGCCATCGAAGCGGAGCTGCAGGCTATAGACTTTGCCGGCGCCACCCGCGCCCGGCTCGCAATCGGCAGCGCCAATTTCGATCTTTCCGGCGCCTGGTTGCTGCATGATTTCCTCGAGCGCGCCCGCAAGGCCGGGCTGCAGCCGCAGTTCGAAGGACCCCCGCCTTCGACGCTGACCCTGGTTGAGCGCACCTACTCCGGCGAGATCCCGGCGCGCGTCAGCGACGACGAGTGGCTCAACCCGGAGCGCGCTTTCGAAGACATCGGCCGGCGCGCGGTGCGCGGCTGGCGCGGTCTGCTGGCCGGCCTCGACTTCGCCGGGCGCGTCGGCGTCACGGTACTGCGGGCGCTGGTCAGCCTGCGCCGCCTGCGGCCGACCGCGATTGCGCGCCACATCTATGACACCGGCATCACCGCGATTCCGATCGTGTCGCTGGTCGGCTTCCTGATCAGCGTGATCCTCGCCTACATGGGCGCGCAGCAGCTCGCCAAGTTCGGCGCCGACATCTTCGTGGTCGATCTCGTCACCGTCGGCGTGCTGCGCGAGCTCGGTGTGCTGCTGACCGCCATCATCGTCGCAGGCCGTTCGGGCAGCGCATTCGCGGCCGAGATCGGTGCCATGCAGCTCAACGAGGAGGTCGATGCGCTGCACGCCATCGGCGTCGATCCGATCGAGGCGCTGGTGGTGCCGCGGCTGCTGGCGCTGCTGATCGTATTGCCGCTGCTGACGATTGCGGCCGATGTCATTGGACTGGTCGGCGGTGCGCTGCTGTGTCACGAGCTGCTCGACATGCCGATGCTGCAATACCTGAACCGGGCGCAGGGCGCGATCGCCGATACGACCTTCTGGGTCGGGCTCATCAAGGCGCCGGTGTTCGCCGCGCTGATCGCCGGCGCCGGCTGCGCCTGCGGCATGCGGGTGCGCGGCTCCTCGCGCGAGCTCGGCCGGCTCACCACCATGGCCGTGGTGGTCTCGATCTTCAGCGTCATCGTTGCCGATGCGCTGTTCGCGGTGGTCTTCATGAAGCTCGATATCTGATGGCCGCGCTGCTCGAAGTCGAAGGAATAGTGACGCGCTTCGGCGATCAGACCGTGCACGACGGCCTCGACATGCGCGTCGAGCAGGGCGAGGTGTTCGGTGTCATCGGCGGCTCGGGCGCCGGCAAATCCGTGCTGCTGCGAACCATCCTGGGGCTGCGCCGGCCCAACGCCGGTACGGTGCGCTTCCTCGGCCGCAACCTGCACGAGCTCGGCGCCGCCGAGCTCTACCAGCTCAAGGCCAGCTATGGCGTCACCTTCCAGGAGGGCGCGCTGTTCAGTGCCCTGACCGTGCAGCAGAACGTGCAGCTGCCCATGATCGAGCACCTGCAATTGTCCGGCCGCACGCTCGATGAGCTGGCCCTGCTCAAGGTGCGGTTGGTCGGTCTGCCGCTCGAGGCAGCGCTCAAGTACCCATCGCAGCTCTCGGGGGGAATGATCAAGCGCGCGGCGCTGGCGCGTGCGCTGGCGCTGGACCCGGTGCTGCTGTTCCTCGACGAGCCGACGACCGGCCTCGATCCGATCAGCGCCGCGGCCTTTGACGAGCTGTTGATTTACCTGCAGCGGCAGTTGAAGCTCACGGTAGTCATGATCACCCACGATCTCGATACGATCTTCCGCACCTGCACCCGGGTCGGGGTCATCGTCGATGGCCGCATGGTCTCGGACACGCTGGCCGGGATCGTCCGCAACCCGAATCCGTGGATCCAGGCCTACTTCGGTGGCGCGCGCGCGCGGGAGCGTAGCGGCATGGTGCAGGGGGCATAACGCCTATGGAGCGTGAAGCCAATTACGTCGCCGTCGGCGCCTTCGTGCTGCTGCTGGCAGTCATGGGGGTGCTGTTCGTCTACTGGTATTCCGACAGTCGCGAGCATCGCGATTTCGTCCGCTATGAGATCTACTTCGATGGCACGGTCAGCGGCCTCACCGTGGGCGGTCCGGTACGCTATCTCGGCGTGGACGTCGGCCGCGTGCAGCGCATCCGCATCGACCCACGGGCAGACAATCGAGTCCAGGTCGTGGCCGACATCGATTCCACCACGCCGGTGTCCGACCGCACGCTGGCGCAGCTGTCGCTGCAGGGCGTCACCGGCTTGCTCTACATAGACCTGCAGCAGCAGCGGCCCGATGACTATCGGCGCGTGCTGACAGCGGTGCCGAGCGAGCGCTACCCGGTCATCCGCTCGGTGCATTCGGACTTCGACCAGTTCCTGAGCAGCCTGCCGAGCCTGACGGCACGCCTCAACGATCTGTTCGATCGAACCACCAAGCTGCTGTCCGACGACAACGTCCGCTCGATCACGCGGCTGATCGGCAATATCGATCAGGCCGCCGCCGGCCTGCCGCGCAGCGCCCGCAATCTCGATTCGCTGGTGGACGCGCTGCGCGAGACCACGGGCTCGGCGCAGCGGCTCATCGACGATCTGCACGGCACTGCCAACAAGGCCAGCGTCGACTTCCTGGCTGCCGTGCAAAGGCTGCGCACCACCACCGACAACCTCGTCAGCAGCAGCAGCTCACTCAATGCCTTCGCCACCGAGAACCGTGCGCAGGTCTCCGGCTTCGTCGCCGAGGGCCTGCCGCAGCTCGAGGCGCTGCTGCGAGACAGTCGCCAGGCCGTGGCGCAGATCGACCAGCTGTCGAGGAATCTCGATGAGGATCCATCCCGGCTCATCTATCGGCCGGCTGCGAGCGGTGTGACGATACCGCCATGAGAAACGTCAGTTTGCTGCTGCCGCTGTTGTCCGGGCTGCTGGCGCTGACGGCATGCTTTAGCGGGCTCAACAGCAAGACACCTGCGCAGCAGCGCTACGTGCTGCAACTGCCGGCCACACTGACCCCCGAGCCGGAGGCGCGGGCCGCGCCGGCGATGGGCGCAGTACAGGTCATGCGGCCGGCCGTGGCGCCGGGGCTCGCCACCGAGGGCATCGCGGTGCTGCGATCGGGTGCCCGGCTCGACTACTACAGCAACGCACGCTGGGCCGCGGATGCGCCTTCGGCCCTGCAAAGCCTGATCATCGAGTCATTGCGCCACGCCGGCCGTTTCGCAATGGTGGAGGCCGAAGGCGGCCCGTTTGCATCGCAATACCTGCTCAGCCTGGATCTGACGCACTTCGAGGCCCGCTACGGCGCCGACGGACCACCGACCATCGAGGTGGAACTGGTCGCGAGCTTGGGCAGGCGCAGCGATCGCAGCATGTTGCGAAGCTTTACCGCGCACAGCGACGTGCGCGCGCAGGCCGATCGCATGCAGGCAGTCATCGCGGCGTTCGAGCAGGCCACCGGCGAGGCATTGGCGCAGATCAGCGCCGGCGCGACGCCGCAGCCCTAGCCGGACGCTTCCGGGTCGTCCTCGTCGGGTTGTGCCTGCGCGAACCGTGCACGCGCTGCCCAGATCTCGGCCTGGTGATCCCTGATCCACTGCATGACCTGATCCAGCTGCTGCACCAGCCCCGCACCCAGTGGCGTCAACGAGTATTCGACCCCCGGCGGCTGGGCGGCGATGAGGGTGCGCGCGATCAGGCCATCGCGCTCCAGTGAGCGCAGCCGCAGGGTCAGCATGCGCTGTGAGATGTGGCCCTCGGCGCCGACGGCCGCGACCAGGCGCCGCAGCACCCCGTGACGGAAGTTGCCCGCGCTCAGCAGCAGCAGCAGCAGTGAGCTCCATTTGTCGCCCGCCCGAGCGAACACCTCGCGCATGGGCTGATCGCGACGAACCCCGTCCGCTGCCATGTGCCGGACCATGGTCTGCAGGCGCTCGAGCGCGCCCTGGTTAGCGCCGCCCAGGATGGCCTCGAGCTGACGCAGGGCGGCTTCGGCGTCGATACTTTCTCGTTCCGGGAACACAAATGTACCTTCTTTACGGCCCGAGCCAGGGTCCTTATGGTGCCCGACCGCGATCCTATAAAAATCAGCCTCGGAGCGCTCTGGCATGGGTGATAGCTACGACGTCCTCGCCATGGGGGCGGGTCACAACGGTCTGGTCGCGGCGGCCTATCTGGCCAAGGCCGGCAAGAAAGTGCTGGTGCTCGAGCGCAAGGCCTGGCCCGGCGGTGGCGTGGTGACCCGCCAGATGAATTCCCCGGGATACTGGCATGACGAGCACTCCAGCGTGCATATCATGATCCAGGGCAACCCGATGATCCGCGACGACGAGCTCGGGCTCATCAGCCGCTTCGGGCTCAAGTACTCCTACAACACGCCCTACGCCATGATCTTTGCCGATGGCCGCACGCTGTTCGCGCACAAGGACCTGGACCGCACCTGCGAAGACATTGCACAGTTCTCGCAGAAGGATGCCGAGACCTACCGGCAGTTCGCCCACCGCGCCATGGCCATGCTACCCATGTTCGCCGCCAGCCTGTATGCGCCGCCGATGCCGATGGGCGCTTTCTTCGCAATGATGGATCAAAGTGATGAGGGGCGCGAGATACTCGAGGCCATGCAGAGGAGCTCACTGGAGATCGCCAACCAGAGCTTCGAAAGCGAGCACGTCAAGATCTGGCTGCTGCGGCTGGTAAGCGAGAATCTGCAGGCTCCCGACGAGCTCGGCACGGGCTTCGGCATGTTCCTGATGCCGGGACTCATGCACGGTTACGGTGTGTCGCAGCCCGTCGGCGGCAGCGGCAAGCTCACAGAGTCCCTGGTTCGCTGCATCGAGCACTACGGCGGCGAAGTACGCTGCAATGCCGAGGTGCGCAAGGTCATCACCTCGGGGGGCCGCGCCGTGGGCCTCGAACTTGCGAGCGGCGAGCGTCTCAAGGCTAAGGACGCGGTCATCGCGGCGCTGCACCCGCACGTGCTGCGCAAATTCGTCGACGGCGTGCCCGAGCGGGTACTGGCTCGCGCCGAGCGCTCGACCCTGGCTGCATTCAGCATCATGGTCAGCCACTACGATCTCAAGGAACAGGTCAAGTTTCGCGCCGGCGAGGACGTGGGCCACGCCATCATGCTCGAGTTCATGGCCAGCGACCGGCTGGACGACATGCTCGACGACTTCGACGCGCTCAAGCGCGGCCGCATTTCCGAGCGCGTGCTCGGTGCTGGCGGCGACGAAAGCATCAACGATCCGAGCCGCGTCCCGGCGGCCCGCGGCATGCTCCACGGCATCACCTTCGCACCCTACAATCTCGCCGACGGCGGTGCGTCACGCTGGGACGAAATCCGCGAGCAGATGGGCGACCGCAGCCTGCGCCACTATCAGCGCTTCATCAGCAACCTGACCAGCGACAACATCGTGGCGCGCAGCATCGTCACGCCGCTGGATCACGCCCGTAACCTGCCGACCAGCATGGTCGGCGGCGATGTCCACGGCGTGGCGCCGTACTTCTACCAGATCTCAGGACACCGCCCGACCCCCGACCTGGCGCAATACACCGTACCCGGGGTCGAGCGGCTCTATCTCGTGGGGCCGTTTCTGCACCCCGGCGGTGGCGTCTACGGCGCCGGCCGCGCCACGGCCATCCGCGCTTTCGACGAGCTAAAGCTCAATTTCGACAAGGTGGCGGCGGCCAAGGTGGTCTGAACTTGGCGCCGGCTGGTCGACCTGTCGACGGGGCGGTCGATGCTTGCAACCATATGGTTGACGTTTGCAACCAAGTGGTTGACGCCGTGCGATGGCCCCTTGGTCTCAACTGTCAACCAAGTGGTTGCGCGCGGCAACCAGTTGGTTGACAGTTTCCGACTACCCGCCTCCGCAGCAGCGTCAACCGAATGGTTGACGCTCGCAACCGGTCGATTGCCAGCGGCAGCACACCTCAGCGCATCGTGACCAGCTCTTCGGCCGAGGTGGGGTGGATGGCCACGGTGTCATCGAAGCCCCGCTTGGTGGCTCCCATACGCACCGCCACCGCAAAGCCCTGCATCATCTCGTCCGCACCGGCGCCGATGACGTGCACGCCGATGATCTTCTGTTCTTCGCCCACGGTGACCAGTTTCATGTGGGCGTGCGGCTTGCGCCGTGTAAAGGCGTGGTACATGGGCACGAAGGCGCTGGTGAAGACCTGGACCGCGTCGCCGTGGCGCG
This sequence comes from Steroidobacteraceae bacterium, assembly GCA_049584935.1. GTDB lineage: Bacteria > Pseudomonadota > Gammaproteobacteria > Steroidobacterales > Steroidobacteraceae > FEN-1191. The sequence continues at coordinate 24,881 of JBAUYT010000303.1, read as the reverse complement.
CGCGCGCGTCGCGCTCGCTGAGGCCGACGGTGCCGATGGGCGGGTGGCTGAACACGACACTGGCGATGTTTTCGTAGTCGAGCTTGCGGCCCGTCTGGCCGCCGAACAGCCGGTCCGACAGCCGCCGCCCCGCCGCAATGGCGACCGGGGTCAGCCCGGCGTGCTGGGTGACATCGCCGATGGCGAATAAATGCTCGATGTTGGTTGCCTGGTAGGCGTCGACCAGCACGTGGCCGCCCGGATCCCGCCGGACCTTGAGCACATCGAGCCCCAGCTCGACCGACGTGGGTGCGCGGCCGACCGCCCAGACGACGCAGTCGAAGGGCCCGAGTATGCGGCCGTCGACCAGCCGCAGCGCCAGCTCACCGGCGGCATCGCGTTCGAGCGCCGCCGGCACCGCATGGGTGACCACGTCCATGCCGTCGTCCCGCATGATCGTCAGCAGGGATTCTCCCAGCATCTCATCGAAGCTGCGCAACAGGCAGCCATGCCGCAGTACCACGGTGGTCCGGGTGCCGAGCGCGGCGAATACGCCGCTGAGCTCGGCGGCAACATAGCCGGCGCCGACGATGGCGACGCGCTCCGGCCGCTCGGGCAGCTCGAAGAAGCCGTCGGACGTGATGCCGAGGGTGGCTCCGGGAATCTGCGGCACCAGCGGCACGCCGCCGCTGGCGAGCACGACCGTGCCAGCGGAGATCTCCTGATTGCCGACCCGCACCGACTGCGGCGACTGCAGGCGCGCGTAACCGCGCAGTAGCTCGACTTTGCGGCGCTCGACATTGCGGGCGTAGATGCCGTTGAGGCGCTCGATATAGGCGTCGCGCGCGGCCTTGAGCCTTGGCCAGTCATGTCCGACCAGCGTGAGATCGAAGCCATAGTCGGGGGCGTCGTGCAGAGCGTGGCCGATCTGGCCCGCGTTCCACATGATCTTCTTGGGCACGCAACCGACGTTGACGCAGGTTCCACCGAGGCGGGCGGCCTCGATCAGCAGCACGCGCGCGCCATAGTCGGCGGCCCGTTGGGCGCAGGCTAGCCCGCCACTGCCGCCGCCGATGACAGTCAGGTCGTAGTCGAAGGCCATTCCGGGTTCCTTGTGGGCATGTTACACCGCATACTATGTAATCCATGCCCCCAGCGCCCGCCGACAATCCGCTGCTGCAGAACGCGCCGCTGCCGCCGTTCGACGCCATCAGGCCGGAGCACGTCGAGCCGGCCATTGCGCGATTGATCGCCGAGCAGCGGGCGCAGGTGGCGCGCATCGAAGCCGAGCCCGCACCCACCTTCGCCAGCGTGGTCGAGCCGCTCGAAGAGCTGCAGCATCGCCTGAGCCGGATCTGGTCGCCGGTCGGACACCTCAACGCAGTGATGAATTCGGAGGCTCTGCGCAGCGCCTACAACGCCTGCCTGCCCCTGCTGTCCGAGTTCCACACCGATCTTGCCCAGAGCGAACATCTGTATCGCGCCTTTGCCCACGTCAATGAACACGAGGGCGCACGGCTCGACGGCGTGCAGAAGGAAGTGATCGAGCACGCGCTGCGCGAATTTCGCCTGGCAGGCGTTGCGCTCGATCCCGCCCGCAAGGCGCGCTTCAAGGCCGCCATGATGGAGTTGTCACGGCTGTCGGCCAGGTTCGAGGAGAACGTTCTCGATGCCATCAACGCCTGGACGCACCACGTAACCGATAGCGGCCAGCTTGCGGGGATCAATGAGGCCGTGGTCGAGCAGGCCCGGCGGCGTGCCGCCGAAAAAGGCCTGGACGGCTGGCTGTTCGGACTGGACCAGCCGACCTACGTGGCCGTGGTCACGGATGCCGAATCGGCGCCGCTGCGTCGTGTCTTCTACGAGGGCTGGAGCACCCGAGCGTCGGACCAGGGCCCCCATGCCGGTCGGTTCGACAACGGCCCGGTCATGGAAGACATCCTGCGGCTGCGGCACGAGGTGGCGCGGCTGCTCGATTTCGGCAGCTTCGCCGATTATGCGCTCGCCAATCGCATGGCACGCACCGTTCCCGAAGTCACCACGTTCCTGCGCGAGCTGGTGAGAGCGGCGCGCCCCTCGGCACAGGAAGAGTTCGCCGAACTGGAGCGTTTCGCCGGCCGCCGGCTCGAGGCCTGGGACGTGACGTTCTACTCCGAGCGCCTGCAGCAGAGCCGGTATTCGGTGTCACAGGAGGAGCTGCGCGAATATCTGCCGCTGACGCGGGTGCTGCAGGGTCTGTTCGAAGTAGCGGAGAAGTTGTTCGACGTACGCATCCGCGAGCGCGGCGGCGTACAGGTCTGGCACCCGGACGCGCGCTATTTCGAAGTGCAGTCCCCCGGCGGTGCGCCGCTGGCGAGCTTCTACCTGGACGCCTATGCGCGGCCACACAAGCGCAGCGGCGCCTGGATGGATGACTGCGTCGGCCGCAAGGCGCTCAATGGCCAGACCACTCTGCCGGTGGCGTACCTGGTGTGCAATTCGCTGCCGCCATCGGGAGACCGTCCGGCGCTGTTGACGCACGACGACGTGGTGACACTGTTCCACGAATTCGGCCACGGACTACATCACATGCTGACGCGGGTGAATTACCCGAGTCTCGCCGGCATCAACGGTGTCGCCTGGGATGCGGTGGAGCTGCCGAGTCAGTTCATGGAGAACTATGCCTGGCAGTGTGACGTCCTCAGCCGCGTCTCCGCACATGTCGGCAGTGGCGAGCAGATTCCGGAAGACAAGCAGCGCCAGCTGATCGCCACGCGCAGCTTCCAGGCCGGGCTGCAGACCCTGCGCCAGGTCGAGTTTGCGCTGTTCGACATGCGCCTGCATGCCGAATACGACCCGGCGCGCGGCGGTCGTGTCTACCAGGTGCTGCGCGAAGTGCGGCAGGAAGTGGCGATCATTCCGATTCCGGAGTGGAATCGCTATCCGCACAATTTCAGCCACATCTTCGCCGGCGGCTACGCCGCCGGCTACTACAGCTACAAATGGGCCGAGGTGCTCGCGGCCGATGCCTTCAGCGCCTTCGTCGAGCGCGGAGCATTCGATCGCGCCACGGCGCGCCGCTTCCTCGACAGCATCCTCGCACGCGGCGGCAGCCGCGACGCGCTGGCGTCGTTCGTCGAGTTCCGCGGCCGCAAGCCCGAAGTCGCGGCGCTGCTGCGGCAGTACGGCATCGCCGCCTGAGGCATTCAGGCCGCTACCCGTGCGGCGGCAGCCTGCTCGGGCACCGCCTCGGGCTCACCCTTGGCCAGGAGTGCCTGCACCATCGCATCGGCGGTTGCTTTGGGTCGTTGGTGCGGAGCATCCTCCGCAGACGCTGATTGATCTGTCCCCCGGGCCTGACAAATCCTGAAATCTCCTGAGGGCTATGGCAGACGCAGGGATGCGGTTCTTCTACGAATTCGGCGAGTTCCGGCTCGATCCGCAGCAGCGCCTGTTGAGCGTCGCGGCCGATAGCAGGCCGATCCCGCTGGTGCCCAAGGCCCTGGAAATGCTGTTGTATCTGGCGGAGCGCCGCGGCGAATCGCTCAGTAAGAGCGTTCTGATGAAGGCGCTCTGGCCGAACCTGGTGGTCGAGGAAAACAGCCTGAACCAGACTATCTCCGCCGTGCGGCGCGCACTCGGCGAGCGACCCGGAGAACATCGATTCATCGTCACCGAGCCCGGACGTGGCTATCGGTTCGTGGCTGATGTGCGCGTCACGAGTGCCGCGGCGACTGCGCCCACGACCCCCGCCGCCACCTCGAGCGCTGCGCCCGCAACGCCTGCGCCGCGCAAATCGATTGCGGTGCTACCGTTCGCCAACCTGACTGGCGATGCGGGCAAGGACTACTTCAGCGATGGCATGGCCGAGGAGCTCATACACACGCTGGTGCGCATTCCGGGCCTGCGCGTGCCGTCTCGAACCTCGTCATTTGCCTACAAGGGCCGTAACGTCGACGTGCGTCAGATCGCTCGCGATCTGGACGTGGCCGTGGTGCTCGAGGGCAGCGTGCGCAGCGCCGGCGACCGCATCCGCGTTACCACAGCTCGCCGGACTTGGTGCTCGCGCAACTCGACCGCCTGCGGGATCGCATGCCGCAGCAGCAGTTTCTGCGACGCCGCTTCATCGTCTGGTACGTGATGCTCGGCGCATTCGACCGGGCGTTCGCGGTCCTCAATGAATCACTGGATCATTTCGCCCGTTCCGGCACGATCGGCACTACCTGGGCGTTCCTCTGGATGCCCGAGTTGCTGCCGTTCCGGCGCGACCCCCGGTTCCAGCTCATCTGCCGGCGCATGGGGCTGTTCGAATACTGGAACGCCTACGGGCCGCCGGACCGCTGCGAACTCAAGGCCGGACAGCTGATCTGCCACTAAGCGGCAGTGCCGTTCTAGAGCCCGCTCCAGGACTTGCACCAGCCGGCCGCCTTGACCAGCTTGCCGGGGAACAGCGTGCAAGTGCCGGAATCGGCGCCCTGCGCGCCACCATAGATCGAGCAGTTCGAGCACAGCGCACCAGGCGGCGCGCCCTTGGCGTGGCTCGCATCGGCGACGTATTGCTGCTCCTTGGCGGCAGGGTCGGCTTCGCTGAGCAGCGGCAGCTCGCCGGCTGCGCGCGCGCCGTGCGTCGCCCCTGCGGCGAGGGGTGCTGCCGTCAGGCCAAGTGCGAGCCGCCGTAGCAGGGCGCGCCGCTCGCGATTCAAAGGTGTCGTCATGAGGTGGCTCCGATGCCGAGACTGGCGATGCCGAGCAGTGTCAGTACACCGAGCACAGCGTACACCAGCGCGGCCGCAACGCGGATCCAGTTGAGCGGCACGATGCGCGTTATCCTCGACGCCAGCAGCACGGTCGGCACATCCACCAGCATCATGCCGGTAACCGTGCCGGCGATGACCGGCAGCAGATCGTGAAACTTGGCCGCCAGCGCCAGGGTGACGATCTGTGTCTTGTCACCCATCTCGGCCAGGAAGAACGTCGTTGCCGTCACCAGGAATGCGCCGTAGCGGCCGGCCGCGTGCGGATTCTCGTCGTCCTTGTCTGGTACGAACACCCAGGCGGCCAGTACCAGAAAAGAGACCCCGAGTACCCAGCGCAGCAGCTTTGGGCTCAGTAATGTCCCCGCCCACTGACCGGCAAGCGCCGCCAGCGCGTGGTTGGCGAGCGTTGCGGCCAGCACGCCTAAGATCACCGCCATCGGCCGCCGCAACTGGGTGGCCAGCACCAGCGCCAGGATCTGGGTCTTGTCGCCGAGTTCGCCGAGCGCCACCGAGGCGACCGACACGAGGAATGCTTCCATGGGCCTATGGAGGGATTATTCGCGTTGGCCGAGCCGATAGCCGACGCCGGTCTCGGTCAGCAGCCACTGCGGCCGGGCCGGATCCGGCTCGAGCTTGGCGCGCAATTGTTTCATGTAAACACGCAGGTAATGCGTCTGCTCGGTGTTGCCAGGACCCCAGACCTGCGTCAACAGCACGCGGTGCGTCACCACGAAGCCGATGTGTTCCGCCAGCACTTCCAGCAGCCGGAATTCGATCGGCGTCAGATGCAGCTCGCGGCCGTCCGCGGTGCGCGTGGTGCGCGCCTTCAGATCGATACGCCAGTCGCCGATCCGGATCAATTCACCGCTGCTGCCCGCGGCGGCGCGGTGCCTGAGCGCCACCTGCACACGCGCCGACAGCTCGCGCGCACCGAACGGCTTGGTGACGTAGTCGTCGGCGCCGGCCTCGAGCGCCGCCACCTTGTCGGTTTCGGCGGCGCGCGCGGACAGCACGATGATCGGCACTCGCGACCAGGCGCGTATACCGGCGATGACCTCCATGCCGTCGCGATCCGGCAGGCCCAGATCGACGATGACCAGATCAGGCTTGTGGGTGCGCGCGGCGTTGATGCCCAGGGCCGCGTTCTCGGCATCGACGATACGGAACTGCTCGAGTGCCAGCAGCGTGCGCAGCACCCGACGAATCTGCGCATCGTCTTCGACGATCAGCACGGTGCGGCTCGCGACCGTCATGCGGCACCGCCCTGGCTGATCGGCGGGGTCGGCTGCTCCGACTTGGGTACGCTGAAGCGGAACGCCGCCCCGTGCGGCGCGCGGTTCTCCGCCCAGATGCGGCCCTGGTGCAGACCGACGATCGTGCGGCAGATCGCCAGGCCGAGCCCGATGCCAGCCGCACCGCTTTCGGGCGAGCCACGCTGAAATTTCTCGAACAGCAGCTCCGGATCGCTGCCGGGCAGGCCCGGCCCATCGTCCTCGACACTGATCTCGACCTGGCGGGACAGCTCTTGCGCACTGATGCGGATTTCGCTGCCCGGCGGCGTGTACTTGCTGGCATTGTCGAGCAGGTTCTCGAGCACTTGCTCGATCAGCCGGCCGTCGACCTGTAGCAGCGGCAGCGAGGCAGGCAGCTCGATGCGGACATGGTGGTGGCGCAGCCTCTGATCGAGCCGGTGGAGCACCGAGCCAATCAGCTCCCCGACCTCATACTCGCCTATGCGCGGCTTTATGGCGCCGGTCTCGAGCCGCACCAGATCGAGCAGCGTCGTGATGCGCTCGCTCATGTGAGTGGCCTCGTCACTGACCATGGCGGCGAGCGCGCTGCGGTCCTCGGCGCTCAGCGCGTCGAGGTTACCCGCGAGTGTAGCGGCGCCGGCGGTGATGGCCGCGAGCGGCGTGCGCAGGTCGTGCGAAATCGAGGCCAGCAGGGCGTTGCGGATGGCCTCGGATTCGGCGCGCACTTCGGCCGCCTGGGCGTGCCCGGCGAAGTCCGCGCGCTCCAGCGCGAGTCCGATCTGGGCCGCAAAGGTCTCCAGCAGCCGGAACTGTTCCGGCAGGGTGACGCGCCGGGGGTTGCGCGGCAGGACCGCAAGCACGCCGAATACGCGCTCGGTGCCCGCGAGCGGCAGGTGCATGCCCGGCGTGCCGCTGAGCGTATCGGTGCCGAGACCCGCAGGCTTGTTGTGATCGAACACCCACTGCGCAACGCCGAGATCAGCGCCAGTATAGGCCTGCTCGCTCGGGCGGCCGCGCGGATAGACGATGCGTCCGTGCTCGTCGGGGAACAGCACCACGGTGCGGGTCGCGAACACCTGGCTCACGTGGCTGACGGCGACCAGGGCCATCTCCTCCCGGCCACGGGTCTGCGCCAGCTGGCGTGTCATGGCGTACAGCAGCACGGTGCGGCGCTCGCGAAGTCCGGCCACTCGCGCCTGCACCCGCACGCTGGCATTGAGATTGCCGATGATCAGCGCAACACTGAGCATGATCGCGAAGGTGATCAGGTACTGTACGTCGCTGACCGCGAACGAGTAACGCGGCGGCACGAACATGAAATCGAATGCCAGCACGCCGAGCACGGAACTCACCAGCGCCGCGCGCCGGCCGCCGTATACAGCCACCAGCGAGCTGCTCAGCAGGTACACCATGACCAGGTTGGCCTGCCCGAGCTGCGGAAATTGACTGTAGAACAGCCAGCACAGTCCAGTGGCGGCCAGTGTGGCCGCTATCGCCAGCAGGTAGGGCGGCCAGCGGCGCTTGTCGGATCCCGGGCTGGCGACGCTGCTGTCATCGGACAAGGTGGCCGGCGGCTGGCTCGAGACATCACCGCCGATCACCAGCACGTCGATGTCGCGTCGCGCCGCCAGCAGCTGCCCGGTGGTCGATGGGCGCAGCAGCCTTCGCCACCAGCTCCCCGGTTGCGGCCGCCCGACCAGCAATCGCGTGACGTTGCGCGTGCGCGCGTACTCGAGCAGCTCGTTCGCAGCCGATGAACCGCCGAGCGTGATGGCCTCGGCGCCCAGCGAGGTTGCGAGCCGCAGCACCGCGATGCGGCGGTTGCGCTCCGCCTGGGACAGCCGGATCAGATCGGGCGTCTCGACATACACCACGAGCCATTCTGCGTTCAGACCGTCGGCGAGGCGTTTGCCGGCGCGCACCAGCCGCTCACCCTGGCGGTCGGGGCCCACGGCCACGAGCAGCCGCTCGCGCGCGGCCCAGGCGCCGCGTACCGCCTGCTCATTGCGGTACTCGCGCATCGCCTGATCAACGCGGTCGGCGGTCTTGCGCAGCGCAAGCTCGCGCAGTGCAATCAGATTGCCCTTGCGGAAGAAGTTCTCGAGCGCCAACTGCGCCTTATCGCCTACGTACACGTGGCCTTCACGCAGCCGCTGCAGCAGATCATCCGGCGGCAGATCGACCAGCTTGACTTCGTCGGCCGAGTCGAACACGCCATCGGGCACGGTTTCGAGCTGACGCACACCCGTGATCTGTGCGACTACGTCGCTGAGCGACTCGAGATGCTGTACGTTGACTGTGGTGTAGACATCGATGCCGGCATCGAGCAGTTCCTCGATGTCCTGCCAGCGCTTCTGATGGCGAGGCGCCGCCGCGGTGCCCGTGTCCGCGCCCGGCGGCGATGCGGCGAGGATGTTGGTGTGTGCGAGCTCATCGACCAACAGCAACTGTGGCTTGCGGGCCAGCGCAGCATCGAGATCGAATTCACGGCGCAGCCCGGTGCCGACGTCGACCATCATCGGCGGCAGCTGCTCCAGCCCGGATAGCAACCGCTCGGTCTCGGGTCGGCCGTGCAGCTCGACGTAACCGACCACGACGTCGCGCGCCTCGCGGCGGTGGCGCTGGGCCGCCTCGAGCATGGCGTAGGTCTTGCCCACGCCGGCGTTGGCTCCAAAGAAGATGGTGAGCCGCCCGCGCGATGCGCGCGTGGCGGAAGCCTGTACCTGCGCCAGCAGCTGGTCGGGATCGGGCCGGCTCACCACGGTCCGGTTTTCTGCAAACCTTCCGCAACCTTGCATTCGGTGGTCAACGTGTCTTCCTTGAGATACTGCGGCACTGATTCGGTCCGCACCGCCACCGCGAAGCGCGGCGTGATCTGGTAACGCGCATACAAGGCTCCGCCCTCGGTACGCTCGCCGGGGGACGAAGTATAAAGCCGATCGATGATCAGGTTGGTCTCGGCTGCGAACTGCAGCGCCGCGGTCAGCTGCCAGGACCCCAGCGCGGGCTTGCCGATCGTGCCCTTCGACGCCTGCTCAGTGCGCCGCGTCCAGGGCGAGATTGAGTTCGAGTACATTCACGCGCGGCTCGCCGAAGATGCCCCATTGCCGGCCCTGGGTGTGCGCTGCAATGAAACTTCGCACCTGCGCGGGGCTCATGCCGCGGGCGCGCGCGACCCGCGCGAGTTGATACGCGGCCGCCGCCGGGCTGATGTTCGGGTCGAGCCCGCTGCCCGAGGCCGTGACCAGATCGACGGGAATCGGTGCATGGTTGTCGGGATCGGCCTGGCGCAGTGCCGCCACGCGCGCCTTGACGGCGTCGAACTGCGCCGGGTTCGTGGGGCCGAGATTCGAGCCCCCCGAGGCCGCGCCGTTGTAGGGCTGAGGGCTCGTGGCCGACGGGCGCGGCCAGAAGTACTTTGCATCCTCGAACGGCTGGCCGATCAGCGACGAGCCGATGATCCTGTTGCCCTGACGAATCAACGAACCTTCGGCCTGCGCGCGACAGCAGACCTGCGCGATGCCGGTCACGACCAGCGGATAGGCGATGCCGGTGATCAGGGTCGATACCAGCATCATCAGCAGCGATTGCAGCAGAATCTTGGCCATGACGTTGTCCTCAAACCAGGTGCAATGCGACCAGTACCACGTCGATGAGCTTGATGCCGAGGAACGGCACGATGATGCCGCCGACGCCGTATACCAGAAGATTCCTGCGCAGCAGTGCCTCGGCTCCGACCGGGCGGTAGCGCACCCCGCGCAGCGCCAGCGGCACCAGCGCGATGATGATCAGTGCATTGAAGATGACGGCCGACAGGATCGCGCTGTTCGGACTCGCCAGGTGCATGATGTTGAGCAGGTTGAGCTGCGGATAGGTGGTGGCAAAGGCAGCCGGAATGATCGCGAAATACTTGGCCACGTCGTTGGCGATGCTGAAGGTAGTGAGCGAGCCGCGCGTGATCAGCATCTGCTTGCCGACCTCCACGACCTCGATGAGCTTGGTCGGATTGGAATCCAGATCGACCATGTTGCCGGCCTCTTTGGCGGCCTGTGTGCCGGTGTTCATCGCCACCGCAACGTCGGCCTGCGCCAGCGCCGGCGCATCGTTGGTGCCGTCGCCGCACATGGCGACCAGACGCCCCTGCTGCTGATGGTCGCGAATCAGCCTCAGCTTCGCCTCGGGCGTCGCCTCGGCGAGAAAATCGTCGACGCCGGCCTCGGCGGCGATGGCTGCGGCAGTGAGCTTGTTGTCGCCCGTGATCATGACGGTGCGAATACCCATGCGACGCAGCTCGGCGAAGCGCTCGCGGATGCCGCCCTTGACGACGTCCTTGAGTTCGATGACCCCGAGCGCACGTGCGCCCTCGGCGACTACCAGCGGTGTGGCGCCACGGCGCGCCACGCTTTCGACCGCGCGCTGCAGCTCGGGCGGCATCGCCCCGCCTTGCTCGGCGAGCCAGCCCGTCACCGCGTCGGCGGCGCCCTTGCGGATGCGCCGGCCCTCGAAATCCACGCCGCTCATGCGCGTCTGGGCCGTGAATGGAATGAACTGCGCGCCCAGACCCTGCAGCTCGCGCCCGCGGATGCCATGCTGCTGCTTGGCCAGCACGACGATGGAGCGCCCCTCGGGCGTCTCGTCGGCCAGGGAAGCGAGCTGCGCGGCATCGGCCAGCTCGCTCATGCTCACGCCGGGCGCCGGAATCAGGGTCGAGGCGAGTCGGTTGCCGAGCGTGATCGTGCCGGTCTTGTCGAGCAGCAGCACGTCGACGTCGCCTGCAGCCTCGACCGCGCGGCCGGAGGTGGCGATGACGTTGGCCTGGATCATGCGGTCCATGCCGGCGATGCCGATTGCCGACAGCAGCCCGCCGATGGTGGTCGGAATCAGGCAGACGAGCAGCGCCACCAGGATCGTGATCGTGATCGGCGTGCCGTGGCCGGCGGCCGCGATGCTGTAGAGCGAGAACGGCAGCAGCGTCGCCGTCGTCTTGAGGAATACCAGTGTCAGCCCCGCCAGCAGGATCGCCAGCGCGATCTCGTTGGGAGTCCGCTGCCGCTTGGCGCCCTCGACCATGGCAATCATGCGATCGAGAAACGCCTCGCCCGGATTGGCGCTGATGCGCACGTGCAATGTATCGGACAGCAGCCGCGTGCCGCCGGTCACGGCCGAGCGATCGCCGCCGGCCTCGCGGATCACGGGGGCGGACTCACCCGTGATGGCGCTCTCATCGACCGAAGCGGTTCCCCAGACCACCTCGCCGTCTCCCGGAATCGTGTCTCCGGCCTGCACCAGCACCGTATCGCCGCGGCGCAGGTCGCGGGAGGGTACGGTCGCGTAGGGCAGGTCGGTGCGACCGCTCGTGAAGCGGCGCGCGGACACGTCGCGTTTACTCGAGCGCAGTGCCGCGGCCTGTGCCTTGCCGCGGCCCTCGGCCAGGCTCTCGGCAAAATTCGCGAACAGCAGCGTGGCCCAGAGCCACAGCGCAATCGCGAGCACGAAGCCAGGCCGGCCTTCGGAGGCAAGGGCGCCGCCGAGCTGTACCAGCCAGACGGCCGTGATCAATACGCTGCCGACCAGCACCACGAACATGACCGGGTTGCGCCATTGCACCCACGGCGCGAGCTTGCGGAAGGATTCGCCAATCGCCTCCCTGACCAGGGGCGGGTCGAACAGCGGACGGGCACGTACGGCGGTTGTCATGGCGGTCTCGGGTGAGTGCGGAGCGACGGCGGCGCTCAATGACCGCGGAACTGCAGTTCCTCGACGATCGGGCCCAGAGCCAGGGCCGGGAAGAAGGCCAGTGCGCCGACGATGATGACCGTCGCGACCAGCAGTACTACGAATAGCGGCGTGTGCGTCGCCAGCGTACCGGCGCTCGCCGGCACGCGGCGCTTGGCTGCGAGGCTGCCGGCGATCGCGAGCACCGGCACGATCAGCCAGAAGCGCGACACCCACATGACGATGCCGAGCGCCGTGTTATAGAAAGGCGTGTTGGCCGACAGGCCAGCGAAGGCGCTGCCGTTGTTGCCGGCGCCGGAGGAGAAGGCGTAGAGGATCTCCGAGAAGCCGTGTGCGCCCGGGTTGGCGGTACCGGCGCGCCCCGCGGCCACCGAGGCCGCGATCGCGGTTCCGACCAGGGCGCAGAACGGCGGAATCAGGATTACCAGCGATGCCATCTTCATCTCGAAGGACTCGAGTTTCTTGCCCAGATACTCGGGTGTGCGGCCCACCAGCAGGCCGGCGATGAACACTGCGATGATCGCGAACACCAGCATGCCGTAGAGGCCGGATCCGACGCCGCCGAAGATCACTTCGCCGAGTTGGATGAGCCACATCGGAATCATGCCTCCGAGCGGCGTGAACGAGTCGTGCACCGAATTGACCGAGCCGTTGGAGGCCGCGGTGGTGGCGGTGGCCCAGAGCGCGGAATCGGCAATGCCGAAACGCACTTCCTTGCCTTCCATGTTGCCGCCGGACTGCCAGGCTGAGGCGGTCTGCGCGACGTCGACGCCATAGCCGGTGTTGGCACGACCCTCGGCCCATCCGTCCACGACCAGCAGCGGCACGAACAGCAGAGTCATTGCCGCCAGCACCGCCCAGCCCTGGCGCGTGTCGCCAATCATGCTGCCAAAGGTGTAGCAGAGCGCCGCGGGAATCAGCAGGATGGCCAGGCACTCGAGAATATTGCTGAGTGGCGTAGGGTTCTCGTAGGGATGAGCGGAGTTGGCGTTGAAGAAGCCGCCGCCGTTGGTGCCGAGCTGCTTGATGGCGATCTGCCCCGCCGCCGGGCCGAACGGCAGCCTCTGGGAGTCGACCTGTACCGGCTTGGTCTGCGGGTTGCCCTGTGCATCCTTGACCGGGTTGCCGGCCGCGTCGGTCACCGGCTCGTCGACGGTGAAGGGATTGACGATCGATGCGGTCTCGTAAGGATGGAAGTTCTGCACCACCCCCTGTCCGACCAGCAGCAGCGCCAGCACCAGGGACATGGGTAGTAGCACATAGAGGGTACTGCGCGTCAGGTCGACCCAGAAGTTGCCGAGATCGTGTCCCTGCCGGACGCGAAAGCCGCGGATCAGTGCGATCAGCACCGCCATGCCGGTGGCCGCCGATTTGAAGTTCTGCACCGCGAGCGCGAGCATCTGCGACAGATAGCTCATGGTCGACTCGCCCGCGTAACCCTGCCAATTGGTATTGGTGACGAAGCTCACGGCCGTGTTGAAAGCCGAGTCGGCTGATACGGCGCGCATGTGCTGCGGATTGAGCGGCAGATAGAACTGTACGCGCTGGACCAGGTAGACCAGCAGGGCGCCGAGCGCATTGAAGGCCAGCATCGCCAGCGCGTACTGGCGCCAGTCCATCGGCGCCCTGGGATCGATGCAGCACAGCCGGTAGATGCCCCGTTCCACCGGGGCGAGCCAGCGCGTGACCGCGCTGGTGCCGTCGTAGACGCGCGCCATGTACAGGCCCAGCGGCTTGACCAGCAGCAGCAGTACAGTCAGGTACAGCGCAAACTGCAACCAGCCGTTCGCCGTCATGATCAGAATTTCTCCGCCTTCAGCATGGCGTACAGCAGATAGCCGAACAGGCCGAGGGTCAGCAGCAGCGCGATCCAGTACAGTGCGCTCATCGCTGCGATGCCAAAAGGCGCTGGCACAGCCCGACTGCGCCACCGGTGAGTAGCGTTAGCGCCACAATAAGTCCGAGAAACCACAGGTCCATGGCTGTGCCCTCCACCGAACCATGCTGCAGCTTCAACGGTAAAAAAACTGTATGGATTTGGCGCGGGGTTGGCGGCTGACAGCCAGCCACGGCAGCGCTCACGCCGGACGGTGCTTGCCTGCGTGAATGCGTGGCGGATCACCGTTTTGCGGCCCGGCTTTGACATAGGGGAACTCTGCCGCGGCGCGAAGTGTGCAGCGCGTCGTTGGTCAATTTCTCAGGGTTGCCCTAGACTTCGGCGCGATGACGGCCAATCCCAAAGAGCTCTTCAAGGCGCCGACGGACTCGGTTGCCGACCTGGCCGGAAACCGGCGTAGCGACTTCGATATCACCAATACCGTTCGTGTCAGCTCGCCGCAGGAAGTATTGCGGGCCACCGAGCAGTTGCTGGTGTCAGTGTGGCCGCAGATAGCGCTGGCTCCGGTGGAGCAGGCGTTCTCGGATTTCGACGCGCTGTTCGCGGGCCGCATGCCCGGCTATGCCGGCGTCGATACCGTCTATCACGACCGACAGCACACGCTCGACGTCACCCTGGCAATGGCGCGCCTGCTCGCAGGCCACGAGCGTCAGATCCAGGGTGCGCTGCAACTCGGTCCCGAGCGCTGCGTGCTCGGCGTCTTGCTGGCCCTGTTTCATGACGTCGGCTATCTGCGCCGCAGTACCGATCGCGAGCAGGCCAACGGCGCCGAGTTCACGCGCAGTCATGTGAGTCGCGGGGCCGAATTCCTGCAGCATTATCTGCCACAGGTCGGTCTCGGCGACTGGGGCGAGGTGGCCGCGCAGATCATTCACTTCACCGGCTACGAGCGGCCGTTTACGCAGATCGTGACTCACGACGCACGCGACATGCGCCTGGGGCACCTGCTCGGCACCGCGGACATGGTGGCGCAGCTGGCCGATCGCTGCTATCTGGAAAAGTGCCGCGACCGGTTGTATCCGGAATTCGTGCTCGGTGGCGTGGCACTCTCGGGCGGGGGACAGGCCGGCGGCCAGGGACCCGAGGTGAAGTACGCTTCGGGCCTCGACCTGCTGCGGCAGACCCCGGGCTTCGTCGCCAATACGCGCGCGACGCGCCTCGATCGGGACTTCGACCGTGCCTATCGTTTCTTCGAAGTGCTGTTCGAGGGGCGCAATCCCTACATCGAGTCCATCGACCGCAACATGCAGTATCTCGAGCAGGTACTGCGCAGCGAGAGCTGGCGCATGCTGCGACGGAATCCGCCACTGCATGCGGCCGATCCGGAGACGCTGGGCCGCGTGCGCAGCCTGATGCTCGGCTATTTCAAGAAGGCCTGGCTGCAGGACTGATTCGCTTCATGCCGAGGTGCGGCGCGGCCAGTGCCAGCTTGCTCGGCGCCGCTACGGTCAGCACATACTGCCGATGGATGTCTGTGAGCTGCGGCCACACGGCCTCGGCACCTGCCAGATCGACCCCGGTCAGCGCCTCGCGCAGTACCTCGACGGTCAGGGCGCCGAGGGCTGCGACGGAAACGGGTGCAAAGCTCAAATGCCAGGGCTCTGGCTGCACCCCGCCGCGGTCCCGGTCATAGGGCCGGAAAAAGCCGAAGGCGCCGGCATGTTCGGTCAACCAGCGGTCGAGCCCGCCAAACACGCCTTCGGCGCAGTATTCGGCCGGAATGAGTTGCGCATGCTGCCCGGGCCGGAGCGCGGCCCGGTCGATGACATCGATCTCAGTGCCCCAGTGATGGCGGCTGGCCCCCGGCAGGGCGGACCAGTGCAGGATTGCCCGCACGATCTGCGGGGCTGACATAACACTCGGGTCCAGGGGTGCGCCCGCGGCATCCAGCAACGGTCGCCGACCCCGGTACTTCCCGTTCCAGATGGCAAGCTGGCGGTCGAAATCACGGAAGCTCGAGGCGGCCGCCAGATCCAGCCCCGCCGTGGCCGCCGCAGCCCGCAGTGCCACGAACGCCTGTGCCGCTTCGGGGTGCAGCGTGCACTGCAAGTCCTTCAATTCGCCGACGTGGCCGCGAGCTCGACCAGTGAGCTGCTCGGAATCCAGCAAATTCATGGCCCTGTTGTAGCCGTGGGGCCGTACATACGGCATCATTTGAGACCGTAGAGTACCCGGACGCCGTATGCGCGGCCCACTATTTAAATATGTAATGACCGCTCTGGGTGCCGTGCTCCTGGTGACAGCAGCCCTGCTGGACTACCAGGTTCGCCGCCTCCATCTGCCGGGCTCGCTGCTGGAGCTGGCCGGCATCTGTGCTGCCGTCGGGCTGGCGCTGCCGGTGTTTGCTTTCTGGCGGCAGCGCAACCGCCTCGACGGCACCGTGCTGGGGCTGATCGGCGCGGCGCAGCAGATCAGCCGCGGCGAGTTCCGCCAGGCGCTCGTGAGCACACGGCGCGACAAGCTGGGCGATCTCGAGCTGGCGTTCGAGAACATGCGCCAGGCACTGCGGACCACCACCTTTACGCGCAACTATCTGCACAGCGTGCTCAACAGCATGACCGACGCGGTGTTCGTCACCACGCCGGAGGGCATCGTACGCATCGCCAACGAGGCGGCTTTCCGGCTCACCGGCTTCAACGAGAGCGAGCTCATCGGCAAGGATATCGTGACGCTGCTCGAACCGTCGGACCGGACCGAGTCGGATCCGCTGCAGTTCGCCTGCGACGCCGGCGAGACGGTGCTGCGCACCAACGCCGGCCAGACCATACCGGTATCGTTCGTGGGCTCCACCATTGCGACCGACGATCCGCAGTTCGAAGGCGAGATCTTCGTGGCGCGCGACATCACCGAGCGCAAGCGTGCCGAGCGCCGCATCCGTTATCTGGCGCGCTACGACGCGCTCACCAAGATCCCGAACCGCATGCAGTTCCAGCACCTGCTGCAGCAGGCGATCGCGCGTTCACGGCGCAACGGCCGCGGCGTGGCGATGCTGTACGTCGACATGGACCGCTTCAAGGAAGTCAACGACACCTTCGGTCATGCATCCGGCGACCGCGTGCTCGAGGTGCTGACCGAGCGGCTGACGCGGGTGCTCAACAGCGAGGCCGTGCTGGGCCGTCTGGCCGGAGACGAGTTCGCGATCTTCGTCGACGGCATCAGCCAGGAAGAGGACGAGGCCAGCGGCCAGGTGGCGCAGCTGGCCCGCACAGTGCTGCATGCGGCCGGCGACGCTTTCCACATCCGTCAGCAGGAAGTGTTTCTGACGGTCAGCATCGGCATCGCGCTCTGCCCGCGGGACGCCGAGAACGTCATCGATCTCATCCGCAACGCCGATGCGGCCATGTATTACTCCAAGCAGAACGGCGGCAACACCTACGCCTTCTACTCGCCGGAGATGAACGCCGCCGCGGTCGAGCGTCTCATGCTCAAGAGCAAGCTGCGCCGCGCGGTGGAGCGCGACGAGTTCGTGGTGCGCTACCAACCGAAGGTGGATCTCAAGGATGGCCGCGTGGTCGGTGCCGAGGCGCTGCTGCGCTGGCGCCTGCCCGGGCATGGCGACATTCCGCCGTCGCAGTTCATCCCGATCGCCGAGGAGAACAACCTCATCAGCGCCATTGGCGAGTGGGTGATGGAGCGCGTCTGCATGGATTTCCGCGCGCTGCGCCGGCACGTACCCGACCCGGGCCGCATTTCGCTGAACCTGTCGCTCAAGCAGCTCAAACAGGCCAGCTTCATCCTCAATTGCCGCTCGATCTTCGAGCGCCACCAGGTTCCGGCGAAGAGCTTCGAACTCGAGATTACCGAGACCACGCTGATGGCCGATCCGCGTCGCACGGTGCAGATGCTCAACCAGCTGCACGACATCGGCCTGCATCTGTCGATCGACGACTTCGGCACCGGCTACTCCTCGCTGTCGGCGCTGCAGCAGTTTCCGATCGGCACGCTCAAGATCGACCAGTCGTTCGTGCGTGACGTGGCGGACGATCCGGCGGACGCGGTGCTGGTGCGTACCATCATCGACATGGGACACAGCCTCGGCATGGACGTGGTCGCCGAAGGCGTCGAGTCGGTGCGCCAGCTCGAATTCCTGCGCAACAACCGCTGCAACATGGCGCAGGGCCAGCTGTTCGGCGAGGCACGCAGCATCGATGAGCTGCTGACGCTGCTGCAGACGCAGCAGGGCGGCCGCGCTGCTTTCGCCAACCTGCTACCGGTGGCGGCACCGGTTACGCTGCGGCCCATCTCGGCCTGAACGCCCCCACCCGCGTGTCCGGAGCGCTGCGTTGGCTGCTGAAATCGCTGCCGGTACTGCTGCTGCTGGCCTGGTCGCTGGGTGTCGTCTGGCTGTCGCTGAAGCGGCTGCCGCCGGGCCTGCACATCGCGGGCGCCTGGGCGCCAATGCCGGCGCAGTCGGCGCATTTCCTGCGCGATCTGAGCGCTGCCGATGGCAACGGTGCGCCGCTGATCGACCAGCAGATCGACGCCGAGCTGCTCGGCATGATCGCGCGTGCACACCAGTTGGTGCTGCTCGATACCGGCCTGTTCGGTGATCTGCCGGCGGCCGGCCCGGGCGCATCGCGCCTGCGCACCGCGCTGCCGATCGCCTCCGGCATCGTCGAAGCCCTGTCGCGTGCCAAAGCGCAGCATCCGGGGCTGGCGATCCTGTTGCTGACCGATCCGTCGAGCTTGCAGATGGACGGCGCACAGCATTTGCTCGAGCGACTCGCCACCGCGGGTGTCGAAGTGATCGCGGTCGACGTCACACGGCTGCGGCCACCGGATGCGGCGTTCACCTCGTTCTGGGACCTGTGCTGCCGCTGGTGGGCCCGGGCGCTGACCGCGGCCGCGTGGCCCAATCCGCTCGAAGTCGGACCCTCCGAGGTGTCGATGCCGTTGTGGGGCGAGCTGCGCAACTATCAGCGCAGCCACCGGCAGCTGTTGCTCGCCGACGATGGCGCCGGTGGTATCGAGGCACTGCTGTTCTCGCATCCACTGCACGCCGAAGCCGGTATCGAGTCGGCGACCGCGCTCGAGCTGTCGGGCAACGCGCTCGAGCCGCTGATCGAATCCGAGTTTACGCTGGCGCAGTTTTCCGGCTGGAGCGACGGCGGCGCGATGCAGGCGCGCGCGCAACGTCTGCTGGAACAACAGCGACGCCTGGCGCCGATCGATAAGGCGGATGGCACACGTGCGCGCGTGGTGACCGAAGCTGCCATCGCATCGACGCTGGTAGAGCGTATCGACGCGGCCCACAAGGGCGATCACATCGCAATTGCGGCACTGTACCTGGCGCAGCGCGAACTGGTGCGGGCGCTGATCGATGCCGCGCGTCGCGGCGTCGACGTGCGGCTGCTGCTCGACCCGGGCAAGGACGGCTTCGGCTATCAGCATTCCGGCATACCCAATCGCCAGGTTGCCTCCGAGCTGATCTCGGCCAGCGACGGCGCCATTCGCGTGCGCTGGTACCGCACCCACGGCGAGCAGTTCAGCGCCAGCCTGGTGCTGATCCAGAATGCGGATAAGTGCTGGCTCATGGTTGGAACGGCGGACCTGAGCCGGCGCGATCTGGGTGACTTCAATCTGGCCGCCGCGGCCGTGGTCGAGCTGCCACAGGCCGCGGCCGCGGCCGGCAGCGCGCTCGGCTGGTTCGATGCGCTCTGGTACAACCGGGCCTCGAGCGGCACCGAATACACCACCGACGCGGACGTCTACGCCGATGCCTCGCAGCTGAGCTACTGGCAATATCGGCTGTTCGAGGCCACGGGAACCTCATTCGACTGAGAAAATGTGCGCCCGGTCTCTTTAAATTGGCCGCGGCATCGGGATAATCCGCTCGAGCACAGGGACGCGCAGACCAGCAACAGGCGCCTCGAGGGACCGCCGCGAGATGCGATACAAAGAGACTCGCGAGCAAACCGCCGAACTATTGCGCATGGTGCTGCCGCAGATGGCGCGGCACAGCGCCGGCTTCCATCCCATGACGTACGCCGTCTGGTACGAGTACCTGGCGCGCATCAATCCGCATCTGAGCGCCGCGGTGGACGCCCGCATCGCCGAGTGCGGCAGCCTCACCGACGACGACATATTCGTGCTGTACGAAAAGTTCCTCGCCTCGCGCGACGCGCAGACCTCGGCCCACGTCAGCGCCGAGATCGCACGCCTGGTGCAGCAGGTCGACGGCGCGGCCAGCGAAGCCGGGGACAAGGTACGCACCTATGGGGTCGAACTCGACGGCTACCGGGCGCAGTTGCAACAGGACATCGATCGGCATCAGCTCGACCAGGTCGTCAAATCGCTTATTCTTGATACGCAGCGCGTCCGCTATACCACCGAAACCTTCCAGGAACAGCTGCAGCAGAATTCGCACGAGGTCGAACAGCTGCGCGCCGAGCTGGAGATCGCCCAGGGTCGCGCCTGCCGGGATCCGCTGACCGGGCTGTTGAACCGCCGCGGCTTGGAGCAGCAGGTGCGGCGGGAATGGGCAGACGAGAATATCGAAAGCAGCCTGCTGATCGTCGACATCGACAAGTTCAAGAGCGTCAACGATACCCACGGCCATATCCTCGGCGACAAAGTCATCGTCGCGGTGGCGCGTGCGCTGCAGGCCTGCACCGGCAGCCGCGGCCTGGTGGCGCGCATCGGTGGCGAGGAATTCTCGGCATTGCTGCTGCATACCGGCGCTGACGCCGCGCTCGGCATTGCCGAGCAGGTTCGGGCCGCGGTCGAGCGAGGCCGCATCCGCCGCGCCGAGGGCAGCGACAGCATCGGCGGTGTGACGGTCTCGATCGGCATCGCCGCCAGGAGTGAAGCCGAGAGCTTCGAGACGATGATGCAACGCGCGGACCGCGCGCTCTACCAATCCAAGAGCGCCGGGCGCAACCGCGTCACGCTCGCCCAGCCCGATATCGCTTCGGTCGCCTGAAGCGCGCGGCGCGCGCCGCGGATAGGACGGCAGGCAATTCCCCAAACGCAGGATTTGTGCTCTGATCCGCACTCTGTCGCCGCGCGACGCGCGATCGGAGCACACGTGAAAATCGGAATGATCGGACTCGGCCGCATGGGCTCGAACATGGTTCGCAGGCTCGCAAAAGGCGGTCACAGCTGCGTCGTGTATGACAACAATGCGGCAGCGGCGCACGCGCTCAGTGATGTCGGAGCGGTCGCCGCCGCCTCGGCCGCCGACCTGATCGGCAAGCTGCCCGCGCCGCGGGTGGTCTGGGTGATGATTCCTGCGGGCGCGGTCGACACGCTGCTGTCGAGCCTGCAGCCGGTGCTGCGCGCCGGCGACATCGTCATAGACGGTGGCAATTCGAATTTCGCCGACGACATCCGCCGAGCAAAGGAACTCAAGCCACAGGGCATCCACTACCTCGACGTCGGTACCAGCGGCGGCCTGTGGGGACTCGAACGCGGCTACTGCCTCATGATTGGCGGGGACGACGAGGCGTTCAGACAGACGGAGCCGGTATTCGCGGCTCTGGCCCAGCCTTCGGCGCCGGCGGGTGCCGGTGGCAGCGGCGGCACCGCCAGCCGCGGCTATCTGCACGTTGGCCCCGTAGGCGCGGGCCATTTCGTCAAGATGATCCACAATGGCATCGAGTACGGGCTCATGCAGGCATACGCCGAGGGATTCAACATCCTGCACAAGATCGGCGCCGCCGCCGGTGAACAGGTCATCGACGCGGAGACCGCACCGGTGCAGCAGCAAACGCACGGCTTCAATTTCAAGCTGGAGCAGATCGCCGAACTCTGGCGCCACGGCAGTGTCGTGAGCTCGTGGCTGCTGGATCTGCTGGCGCAGCAGTTGAGCGAGAGTCCCGGACTCGACGATTTCGCGGGCCGCGTCTCCGATTCGGGTGAAGGCCGCTGGACCGTGCATGCGGCCATCGATGCCGGCGTACCCGCGCCGGTGCTGACCGAAGCGCTGTTCGCGCGCTTTGCTTCGCGCGGCGAGGGCGATTTCGCCAATCGCATGCTGTCGGCCATGCGCCTTGGATTCGGAGGCCATCACGAGCGCAAGCCGTGAACGACGAGCATCAGCACTCCGATGCGTTCGTGTTCTTCGGCGCCACCGGCGACCTGGCTTATAAGCAGATCTTCCCGGCGCTGCAGGCGCTGGTTCGCCGTGGACAGCTGAACGCGCCGATCGTCGGTGTCGGCCGCTCCGGCTGGGGCATCGACCAGCTGATTGAACGCGCCCGCGCCTCGATCAAGGCCCACGGCACCTACGACGACAAGGCGTTCGCGCCGCTGGCGGCGCTGATGCACTACGTCGATGGCGACTATCGCGAGGCTGCCACTTTCAAGCGGCTGCACGAGGCGCTCGGAGGCGCCAAGGCACCGCTGCACTACCTGGCGATTCCGCCCAGCGTATTCGCCACCGTGGTCGACGGGCTCGCGACCGCGGATTGCGTCAAGAACGCACGCGTGGTGCTGGAGAAGCCGTTTGGGCGGGATCTTGCGTCCGCGCGCGAGCTCAACGGCATCCTGCAGCAGCACTTTCCGGAGGAGTCGATCTTTCGCATCGACCACTATCTGGGCAAGGAGCCGGTGCAAAACATCTTGTACACGCGCTTCAGCAATGCCTTCCTCGAGCCCATCTGGAACCGCACCTACATTCGCAGCCTGCAGATCACGATGGCGGAGGACTTCGACGTACTCGGCCGAGGCGCTTTCTACGAGGAGGCTGGCGCCATCCGCGACGTGATCCAGAACCACCTGCTGCAGGTGCTCAGCAACGTGATCATGGACGCGCCCATGCAGAGCGTGCCGGCGGCGCTGCGGGACGAGAAGTCGCGCGTGCTGCGCGCGATCCGCCCGCTGGATGCGCAGAGCGTGGTGCGCGGCCAGTACCAGGGCTATCGCCATGCCGCGGGCGTGGCTGAGAATTCATCGGTGGAGACGTACGCGGCGGTGCGGCTGTTCGTCGACAGCTGGCGCTGGGCCGACGTGCCGTTCTACATACGCGCTGGCAAGTGCATGCCGGTCACCTCCACCGAGGTGGTGGTGGAGTTCCGGCGACCGCCGCGCGAGGTATTCGGCGAGCTGGTGCCGAGCCTGTCGAGCCACCTGCGCCTGCGCCTGAGCCCGGATGTCGTCATCGGCTTCGGCATGCGGGTCAAGGTACCCGGTGAGCGCATGGCGGGCGAGGATGTCGAGCTCATCGTCACGCGCCAGCCGGGCGAGTCGATGACCCCATACGA
The DNA here is from genome assembly GCA_049584935.1 of Steroidobacteraceae bacterium. Classification (GTDB taxonomy): domain Bacteria; phylum Pseudomonadota; class Gammaproteobacteria; order Steroidobacterales; family Steroidobacteraceae; genus FEN-1191. The sequence continues at coordinate 2,077 of JBAUYT010000303.1, read as the reverse complement.
GCGCCTGCTGGGGGATGCGCTGCGCGGGGATCTGGCGCTGTTCGGTCGTCAGGATGCCATCGAGGCACAGTGGGCCATCGTCGACCCGGTGCTCGGCGATGCCACCCCGGTTTACGAGTACGCCTGTGGCACCTGGGGCCCGCGCGAGGCCGCGCGCCTGGTCGAGGGCGACGACGGCTGGATCGATCCTCGGCACTAGCTGCCGGCCCTAGGTCCGGCGCGAGGACTTCAGCGCGACGATGCCGGGGTCGGCGGCGAGCTCTGCTCCGGAATGCGCCTGAAATCGGGTCGCGGGGAGGCATGCGGCGCGGGCGCGGGCGCGGGCTGGGATGGCTGCGGCGTTGACTGCAGTTGCCGTTGCTGTTGTATTTGTCGCTGCTGCTCCTGGATGCGCTGCTGCTCCTGCAGCCGCTGCACCTCCTGCGGCTGCGACTGAAAGTGCTGCGTCTGCTGCGCGCGCTGCTGCTCCAGCAGCTGAATCTTCTGTTGCCGCTGCTGCGCTTCGCGCTCCTGTTCGATTTGGTGATCACGCCGCTCGAACACGTTCTCCTCTACGCCCTGCGGCGCCGGCTGCAGCTTCTGCGCTGGTGGTTGAAACTGCGGCGAGCGCTCCGGAATGCCGCGATGGCCATTGGCAGGCGCAGGCGCAGGCGCGGGCGATGCGCCGTGGGCATTCGCATTGGCCGGAACGCGGCGGATCTGTCCGGGCTCGCGCAGCGAGTCCAGTTGCGCCGCATCCAACGGACGCCCGCCATTGGCCTCGATGGCGTGCTGCTGGCGATCGAAGCCCGGCGCTGCCATTGGCGGCGGCCGGTGTGTTACGACCGGGCGATCGAACAGCGCGCCCGGCGGCGTGCTGATGTGATTGAGTGTCAGCGCGCCGACGACGCTCTCGCGCTCGGGAGCGATGGCGGGTACGCGGGCCACCGGGGCCAGGCTCTGCCATGGCGCTGGCGCGCTGACCCGATGGCGCTCGACCGGCTGGCCGGCCGTGAAGTTGACCTGGGGCACCACGGTGAGGGCACCCGGGGCATCACGATTGGCATAGTGGGACTGCAGCGCCGGATTGGCGGCGACGCTCGTGATGAGCGCCGGATTGAGCCGGCGCGAATTGGACAGGTTGACGTTCTGAAGGTAGCGCGGGCTGGTGCGATAGGCGGGGATGAATACCTCGCCCGGTGCCAGCGGCAGCCAGCCGACCGCAGCGCCGCCTCCTAACGTTGCCGCACCGGTAGCTCCGGGTCCGCCAATCCAGGCCACCAGCGCGGGTGCGTAGACCGCGCGCTGGTGCGGCGGGCACGGTATCCAACCCCAGCGCGCCCCGAAGCGGCCCCAGCGACCGTAGTGGAACGGCGCGAATCCCCACGGCGCGTTGTCGATCCAGCTCCAGCCCCACGGCCCGACCCAGGCCCAGTGACCGGTGCTGTAGGGCACCCAGTCCGCCGCTACACCGCTCGGAAACCAGACTGTGCCCTGGTCGGGTTCCTGCTGCCACTGGCCGTTGTCGTTGAGATCCTGGTAGCCGACCGCGTCGCTCGAGACATACTGCGCCGCGGCCTGTTCCTGGGCCCAGCGTGCCTGCCGTTGCTGGCACCAGAGATCGAAGTCGTCCGGCGGCCCGGCCTGCAGGATGGCATACGAGCCGTTGTCGCCATAAAGGCCACGCTGACCGGCACCGAGATTGACCAGCTGCTGCGTGCTGCTTTGAACCTGGACCTGGCCGCCGCGGACGATGACGCTTGTGTTGCTGGCATTGTCGACCGTAAGGCGATACTCGCCCGGTCGCAGCAGCGACACCGCGGCATTGGGCGCATCGATCTCGAATGCGTCCAGGTCGGCGACGTCGCTGACCGCAACGTCGATCGAGCCCGCTTCGAGCCGCAGCTGTATGGCGCGGTCGCTGAGATCGAGGATGGCAACGCTGCTGCGCTCGTCGAGCCGTACGCGCGCCTCACCCAGGTCGAGCTCGGCACGCGAGCCGCTGTCGCTCCAGAGCGTGTCGCCCTCGGTGAGCGGCTGATTGACGGGCGCGGCGTTCCAGTCGCTCACGCCGGCGGGCTGCAGCGACACCGATCCT
>JBAUYT010000302.1:0-4739 GCA_049584935.1 Steroidobacteraceae bacterium | reverse complement strand
CTTCTACAGCCACCACGGCTTCGACTACAGCGGCATGCTGCGCGCGGTGTTCGTCGACCTCACCTCGGGCCACTACTCGCAGGGCGCCAGCACCATCACGATGCAGGCCGCCCGGAACATGTTCCTGACCTTGGACAAGAGCATTCGGCGCAAGCTGCAGGAAATCTTCGTCGCCTACCGCATGGAACACGAGTTCACCAAAGAGCAGATCCTGCAGACCTATCTGAACGTCATCTTCCTTGGCCAGCGCAGCTACGGCGTGGCGGCCGCGTCCGAGACCTACTTCGGCAAGCGCCTCGACCAGCTGAGCCTGGCAGAGGCGGCCACACTGGCGGGATTGCCGCAGGCGCCCTCGAACTACAACCCGGTCACCAATCCCAAGGCGGCGCAGGGCCGCCGCCGCTACGTACTGCAGCAGATGCAGAAGCTGCACTACATCGACGCTGCACAGGCACAGGCGGCCGGCCAGGAGATCGTCGCGGCGCATGACTTCGGCATCCTCAACGACATCGAGGCGCCGTACGTGGCCGAGATGGCGCGCGCCGACCTGGTGAGTCGCTTCGGCGAGGACGCCGTCAACCAGGGTTACCGTGTCTTTACGACCATCGACGGCCGGCTGCAGACCGCCGCCGACCGCGCCGTGCGCATTGGACTCATCCAGTACGACCGCCGTCACGGCTACCGCGGTCCACTCAAACAGACGGACCTGGGCAATCGCAGCACGCCGGCCCAGTTCGAAGCGCTGCTGGCCAGCGTTCCTGGCATCGGCGATCTCTGGCCAGCGGTCGTGGTGTCGGTCGCGCCGCAGAGCGCGCGCGTCTATGTCCGCAGTCTGGGTTTCGCGCAGATCGACTGGGACGGCCTGTCCTGGGCGCGCCGGCGCATCTCCGACACTCGCACCGCCAATCCGCCCAAGCACGCCGACGAGGTGATACAGCGCGGAGACGTCGTCTACGTGGTGGCAAACCACCAGGGGCAGGCGCAGCTGGCACAGCTGCCCGAAGCACAGAGTGCCCTCGTGGCGCTCGATCCCAACGACGGTGCTGTGGTCGCACTGGTCGGCGGCTTCGATTATTTCGATAACAAGTTCAACCGCGCCACGCAGGCGCGCCGGCAGCCCGGCTCGGGTTTCAAGCCGTTCCTCTACTCGGCGGCGCTGGAGAACGGTTTCACACCGTCGAGCATCATCATGGACGCGCCGATCGTCTATGACGACAGCGGCCAGGAGCGCACCTGGCGACCGGAGAACAGCGAGAAGGGTTTCGAGGGACCCATGCGGCTGCGCGAAGCGCTGGTGTTCTCGCGCAACCTGGTGACGATCCGCATCGTGCGTCAGCTCGGCGTCGATCTGGTCATCGACTACGCCTCCAAGTTCGGCTTCAAGCCGGACGACATGCCCAAGGACATGACCATCGCGCTCGGCAGCCTGCCGGCGACGCCGCTGCAGATGGCGACCGGGTACGCAGTGTTCGCCAACGGCGGCTATCGCGTCGATCCCTACTACATCGAGCGCATCGAAAACGCCGCCGGCCAGGTGGTGTTCCAGGCCGATCCAAAAGTGGTCTGCGAGCAATGTGACGCGACCGCGACCGGCGCTGGCGCGCAGCCCGTCGACGCGCAGGGGCACCTGATACCCACTGTCACGACCAACGCCACGGCACTCGGTGGCGCCGCGCCAGCCCCCACGGCAGCGGCAGCCGCCGCCGACGATGCTGCCTCTGGCGACCCGAATCGCCGGCCGGCCAACGCCTTGCCGCCCATGATCGCCCCCGCGCAGCTGGCGCCGCGCGTCATCTCGCCACAGAATGACTGGATCATGGACGACATGATGGCGGACGTCATCAAGCGCGGCACCGGCATCCGCGCCGGTCTCGCGCTCAAGCGTGGCGACATTTCCGGCAAGACCGGCACCACCAACGAGGCGCGTGACACCTGGTTCAACGGCTTCAGCCGCAACATCGTGGCGACCGTGTGGGTGGGGTTCGATCAGGAGCGCCCGCTGGGCGAGGGCGAAGAGGGCAGCCGCACCGCAGTACCGATCTGGACCAGTTTCATGCGCGAGGCGCTGCGTGATCAGCCCGAGCATCTGCGACCGATGCCTCCCGGGCTGGTGACGGCGCGCATCTCGCCGCGCACCGGCGAACTCGCCACGGCCAACGAGCCCGATGCCATCTACGAGACCTTCATGGAGGATCACATGCCGGCGGCAAGCGACGCCGTCAACACCTTTCCCGGCACCCAGGTGCCCACACCCGGAGGTACCAGCAGCGAGCCATTGTTCTAGCGCTCGTCACCGCCCCGAACCATCCGTTTTACGTAGCGACGCAGGGATCGACTATGAACCGTCACGCCTCCCCGAGAAGAGACAATCTGCGCCGCGCGCTGGCCCAGGAGGCCGCGCGCATCATGGCCGAACACGGTATCCACGACTTTCTGACCGCCAAGCGCAAGGCCGCCGAGCGCCTTGGAGTTCCCGATGCCAGCGCGCTACCCCGCAACACCGAAATCGAGCAGGCCCTGGCCGAGTATCAGCGCCTGTTCGACCCCGGCGGCCACGAGCTCACGCTTTCGGCGCAGCGCCGCGCGGCCCTGCAGGCCATGCACTGGCTGTCGCAGTTCGAGCCGCGGCTGGTCGGGCCGGTGCTGACGGGCACCGCCACTGAGCACGCCGATATCCAGCTGCACGTATTCGCCGACACGCCCGAGTACGTGGCGCTCAAACTGCTCGATCGCGGCATCGCCCATGAGATCACCGAGCGCCGTGTGCGGCTGGATGCCGAGCGCACCAAGGCATTTCCGGGGCTGCGGTTCGCGGTCGACGACCGGCAGATCGAAGCCACCGTGTTTCCGCTCGACGGCATCCGCCAGGCTCCGGTCAGTCCGGTGGATGGGCGGCCGATGCGACGCGCGGATGCGGCCGAGATTCAGGATCTGCTGCGCAGCGCCAGTGGCACGTAGTCGCGCTGCACGGCGCCGGTATAGAGCTGGCGCGGGCGGCTGATACGCATGGCGGGATCCGCGATCATCTCCAGCCAGTGCGCCACCCAGCCGACCGTGCGCGCAATCGCAAACATGACCGTAAACATCGCGCGCGGTATGCCGAGCGCGCTGTAGATGATGCCGGAGTAGAAGTCGACATTCGGATAGAGCTTGCGCGACACGAAGTAGTCGTCCTGCAGCGCGATCTCCTCCAGCCGCAGCGCCAGTTCGAACAGCGGGTTGTCGGTGCGACCGAGCCGCGCCAGCACCGTGTGGCACATCTCGCGGATGATTTTCGCGCGCGGATCGAAATTCTTGTAGACGCGATGGCCGAATCCCATGAGCCTGAAGTGGCTGCTCTTGTCCTTGACCATGTCGAGATACTTCGGAATGTTGTCGACCGTGCCGATCTGCTCGAGCATCGACAGCACCGCCTCGTTGGCGCCGCCGTGGGCCGGCCCCCAGAGTGCCGCCACGCCTGAGGAGATGGCCGCGTAGGGATTGGCCCCGGTGCTGCCGGCGAGCCGGACGGTCGAAGTACTGGCGTTCTGCTCATGATCCGCGTGCAGGATGAACAGCAGGTCGAGCGCCCTGGCGGCCGTCTCGTCCACCTCGTAGGGTTCGCTCGGCACGGCGAACACCATGTGCAGCAGGTTGCTGCAGTAATCCAGGTCGTTGCGCGGATAGATGAACGGCTGGCCCTGCATGTGCTTGTGCGCGGCGGCCGAAATGGTCGGAATCTTGGCGACGATGCGATGCGAGAAGATCTCGCGGTGCCGCGGCTCGTGAATATCCATCGAGTCGTGGTAGAACGCCGACATCGAGGCCACCACCGCCGAGACCATCGCCATCGGGTGGGCGTCGTGATGGAAACCGTTGAAGAACCGCAGCAATGACTCGTTGATCATCGTGTGGCGCACGATGTGGTTGGTGAAGATCTGCAGCTGTTTGGTGTTCGGCAGCTCGCCGTGCATCAGCAGGTAGGCGACTTCCATGAAGGTCGCCTTCTCGGCCAGCTGCTCGACCGGGTAACCGCGATACAGCAGCACACCGGCATCGCCGTCGATGTAGGTGATCTTGCTTTCGCAGGCGCCCGTGGCACCGAAGCCAGGATCGAAGGTGAATACCCCCTGATCCCGGGTCAGATGCGCGATGTCGATGACATCCGGACCCATGGTGCCGGATTTGACCGGCAGCGAGGATTTGACGCCCGAGACAGGATTGGTGAGTTCGAAGCTCTTATCGGTCATTCGGCGCTCAAGCTCGTGTCAGCGCACCGCGTGTGCGCCGGCAAGCTTAGCGCGCGCCTGGGATGCCGGAATACTTCTTGCGGAATTTGTCGACTCGGCCCGCTGTGTCGACGATCTTCTGCTTGCCCGTATAGAACGGATGGCAGTTCGAACACACCTCGACCTGCAGGTCGTGGCCCACGGTCGAGCCGGTCGTGAAGGCATTCCCGCAGCTGCAGGTGACCTTGATCTCTTTGTAATCGGGGTGGATCGAAGCTTTCATGATGCTCTCTAGCTGGTGGCGCCGGCGGCAATAATCAAGCTTGCACAGCCGGCTCGCACAAAAGGGCCGGAAGTCTAGACCTTCGTCCAGGCCCCTTGCAATGCCCGCGTAGTGACGGGCTCGAGGCGGCCGGACAGGCGACCCGCCGGCCTGGTCGGATATCCACAGAAACTGTGGATAACTCTGTGCGTAATGCGCTGCCGGCCCTGCTGAGCAGGCTCAAATGATGCGAAATTACTCACTTGTAC
>JBAUYT010000301.1:0-27588 GCA_049584935.1 Steroidobacteraceae bacterium | reverse complement strand
TCGCTTCATAAGTTGAGCATGTGTCGTAAAACCCTAGTAAAATAGGCATGTGGCGATCGACTATACGACGTTACAGGATGATCCACGAGAGCTGATGCAGCTGCTGCTCAGCCGTGACGCCTTAGTCGAGGCGCTCAAACAAGAAGTCATCCGCTTGCGGCGCTGGCGCTTTGGCCGATCCTCGGAAGTGATCGATGCGAGCGTGGCACCGCAGCTGCCCCTCGCCGATGGCGCCATATCTGCTGAGCCAGTCACTGCGGCAGCCGCCGCATCGCCCAAGATCCCCAAGCTCATGGCCGTCGATACACCCTATGGCGTAGGAACGATGCGGCGAGCCGTGCGCTCATTGCCGCCGGAACTGCCGCGGGTGATCACAGAGCATATGCCTTCGAACTGCAACTGCTCGGAGTGCGGTCAGCGCCTAAGCGGACTGGGGGAGGATGTCTCCGAGCAGCTCGACTACGTGCCGGGCTACTTCCAGGTGATCCGCCACGTTCGACCGAAGCTTGCCTGCAAAGCGTGCGCGCGGATCGTGCAATCGCCAGCGCCCATGCGTCCCATCGAGCGAGGACTGCCGACCGCGGGTCTTCTGGCTCAGGTGATCGGCGCCAAGTATGCCGATCACTGTCCGTTATACCGACAGGAAAGTATTTACCGGCGCAGCGGCGTGGAGCTGCCACGCGCGATGCTCGCCTCCTGGGTCGGCGAGGCCGCATCGCTACTGAATCCTCTGGTTGGGGCGCTTGAGCGGTACGTGATGGCGGCCACCAAGCTGCATGCCGACGACACTCCCGTGCCGGTGTTATCTCCTGGAAAGGGACGAACGAAAACCGGACGCCTCTGGGCCTATGTCCGAGATGATCGACCGTCTGCGGGACCCGATCCACCTGCGGTTGTCTACCGGTACTCGCCGGATCGCAAGGCCGAGCGACCCCAGGCACATCTGCGATCCTTTGCCGGCGTCTTGCAGGCCGATGCATACAGCGGCTTTGCGCCTCTGTACGCGCAAGGCCGCATACAGGAAGCCGCCTGTTGGGCGCACGCGCGTCGAAAGCACTACGATGTTTACGCCATGGACCGCTCATCGACGGCGGCCGAAGCCATTGCCCGCATCGGCCAGCTCTATGCGATCGAGCGGGAGATCCGTGGCCAGACACCGGCGTTGCGGCTCCAGGTGCGGCAAGCTCGTTCAGTACCGCTCTTGGCGCAGCTGCGAGGCTGGCTTGAAACAGCCTACGCCTCGTTGTCGGCGAAGTCCCCCCTGGCGCAGGCCATCCAGTACGCCTTGACGCGCTGGAGGGCACTGACGCGGTACGTGGAGGATGGTCGCATCGAGATAGACAATAATGCTGCCGAGCGCGCGATCCGCGCGCTCGTGCTCGGTCGGCGCAATTACCTCTTCGCAGGCTCAGATGCCGGCGGGGAAACTGCGGCGTGTCTTTATAGCCTGATCGGTACCTGCAGACTCAACGGCATCGATCCGCATGGATACCTAAGGCATGTGCTGGAACGAATCCCGGCGCATCCTATCAACCGCATCGAGGACCTTCTGCCGTGGCGCGTCGCCCCGCTGCTTCCGCTGGCACTCTCGCGCGCCGCGTAGGCAGTCTCTACGCGGTCCGCTATCAACTGCGGATCGAGCTCAAGGATATAAAGCCCGCGATCTGGCGCCGGATCCTCGTTCCCGAAAACCTGACGCTCGCGAAGCTGCACCCGATCCTGCTGTGGTCCATGGGCTGGCAAGGCGGGCATCTGCATGAATACGAGATCGCGCGCCTGCGCTATGGGCCGCCACCCGAGGATGACTGGCCGAATAGCGAGCCCATCCACGACGAGCGCCGCTTCCGCCTGAACCGGTTCGTCGATACCGGCCTGCGGCGCTTCAAATACCTCTACGACTTTGGCGATCACTGGGAGCACCTCATCGCGGTCGAGGACATACATCCGCGCACCGACGGTACGCAGGCCGTGGTGTGTGTTGCGGGCGAGAATGCCTGTCCGCCAGAGGATGTCGGCGGCCCGCCGGGCTACTTCGAGTTCCTGGCTGCCATCAAAGACCCAACGCACGAGGAACATGCGAACTTGTTGCGCTGGATCGGCGGCGCCTTCGACCCCACAGCCTTCGATCTCGCTGAGGTCAATGCACGCCTTGCCGACATCAAAGCCTGAGCGTCAAGACGGCCTCCGCGTGACGCTTACGCATGAAGCACAAAGCCAAACTCTAAAAGTGAAGTTCGCTTGCCTCCCGCCAAAGCCGCAAGGGTCTATCGTGAACGTAGATTGCCTGCGGCGGTCGCAGTCAGAGAAGGGGCGTGCTCGGAAGACTGCTAGATTCAACCCTGTAGTCCGATTCCTATTCCCGCAGACTGTGACCCGCGTCCTTCGGAACAATGAACCATGACTAGGATCGCCCCGATCCTGCCTTTACCTGACGATTCAAGCCTCGCCCAGTGCGTTTTTTTTTACATCGCCTCAGCGAGCAGCAAACAGGCTATGCGCAAAAAAATGTTCAAGCCCAGTCCAGCTCTCGGCGATCAACGGGGCGCCTTCCTGCCGCCGATCTGCGCTCCTTGATGCCATAGAGGGAAGCACGCTGAGTTGACCCGAACATGCGTCGATCGTCATCGGCGCGTCGGTCGGGGTGTTTGCTATATCGGCACTTACAGCGGGTCGGCATCGTGCAGGCTGCAAGCGGTAATGCAACGTCTCGAGTGAGCAACAGCCGCTTCCCCTTTAAGGACTGGCTTGCTCCGCAGCAAGGTGAGCTACCGACAATTGATACCGCGAGAAAGCCCTTCATTAGTCTCCCCCCTGCAATGAGATGTGCGCGCTCAAGGCTATCGCGCTCTGAGCTTGAATCGCGCGCGATTCCACCTAACGCACAGCATCGACCTGATTATGTACGCTTCCGTGTTCTGGATGGAGCGGCATAGCGAGGCTACTACGCCTCCATCGGCCGGCAGATTAGGCCAGACGCGCTAGCAGCTGCTTGAGCGGAGCGAAGTCAATTTGTCCCGCGGGCTGGCAGCACTCGTAAGTCGACTCAACCAGCTCCGACCATATGCTGTAGCAACGTGCATGCATCACGTACAGAGCATCGGCATCGAGCGGGTCATTTTCGATTTCGTACTCCGATTCGCTTCTGCGAATAGATCGCCCGCAGCAAGCGCACGGATAGCCCGCGCCTCGGCCGCAAAAGACCCGGGCCTTTGCGGATCGGGGCACTCGACCGAGCCTGATTTTTGTTCGAATGAGATAGACCAGACCGTCGAATAGCTTGTCCATTTTATTCGGCCTCAAACGGTGCAGCTTATTGCCCCCGAGGCTTTATATCCGAGCACTTTGCGCTGGAAAGTCTCAGCGCGTCCGATATCGACAGGGACGAGACTGACCCAACATCATTATTGTTAAATCTGGGGGATACTCACGAGAACTTCGACTTGCGTCCATTCAGATGGCACGCCCAAACCGTGATAGGCGTCTGCCGGCTCCGCTGGGAATGCGAACAAAATATCTAAGGCCAGGAAGGCGGAGGTGGATATGAAAGAGGACAAGGATGACCCGTGGGGCTTGGAAAACACGGGAGTGACCAAATCCCGGCTGCGGCCACAGAAGCCTGCAAGCCGCTTCGATCCGTATCAGGGCGTCCTGTTCCGCAAAGCAACCCGGCCGCAAAAGAGACTTGCGTAAGGTCGAGGAGTGGCTCAAGGCCAAACGCCGTGCCGAGCAACTCAAGCGTGAGAATGAAGGCAGCGGTGAGGATTAAAGGATGTTTCGCGCCGTCAACTTGCCCGTTGCGAACTCACCGCCTGAATCGCTTGAGTCCACCATTCGCTCGCGCACGCTCAGCTCCGCGCTGCCGAGAAGCCCGCACGCCGTGACTTACAGCACCGTAGGTGCCGGCAATGTCTGCGTGTGCTGCGACCTGCCCATGCCAAAGGGAAGCACGCAGCTCAATGTCGAACTGGCCAGCGGTGCGTCCCTATCCATGCATCGCGAATGCTTTGACAGCTGGCAGCTCATCGCGATGGAGTTTGCCGCCGATCCAGGCGTCTGAGTTCTTACCCGGCACACGCGATGCTTCGGAGTGCCTAGATCGGCCAGCTTTGGAGTCGCGCCGCGCGACTGCGTAGAATCGCGGCTCATGTCCTGCACCTTCGAAATCAGTTCGGCCGACCGGCGATCGGTCGATCGCATCTTTTGGGAATGGAGCAGAACGGACGGAACCACAACGTGGCCCATGCAGGGACCTGGGTCTCAAGCCGACAGGCTCCGCTGGATCAACGCCAGCCGGGACTTCCTGGCGGAGTTGGATAGACGGGGTGTCGCTTACACGGTAGTCAAGGATAGGTGAGAAGGCTACCCATGCCTCACCCGCCGGCTCGGCCCGCGCGTATGCGTTCGCGTAATGACCTCGCGCAGATCCACCGGCCAGTGACGTGTGAGCCCTCTCTTTGGCGCCTTAACCCAGTCCAGTCTGGCTTCGCCGCTTCACCCCTTCACCGCGTCGCGGCAAGCTATTACCGATTGGATGGCGCAGTGTGAGGCCGCGCGATCTATTGCTTGAGGCGTTGCCCGCTGCAATCATCCGCGCTCGCAACGCGCTTCGGCTGTGCCACGGAATACCAGGAAGTCTCAATAATCCTTGCCCACATAGACCAACTGATGACTACGGTCAGATACTGATCGAAGGTGGTCATCCATGTCAGATCCGTCGGGGTGAGCGAAGGGCTTATGAGGCTGCGCATCACGTCTGCACCTATTAACCTCAGGGGATGCCAAAACCTCAGGGAAGGCGTCGCCGCCGAGCACGCGATTCGACAACCCACAGAGTCTACTGCATCGCAGCATGTGCGCCGCCCTTAGATGGGAGCGGTCGTCCACATTGATTTCCGCCAGACCCCACTCGCCAAGGCCGTAGGCAAATCGAAGCCGTTCCTGCACCGCCGCCAATCGCCTGAGGGCAGCCACGACGTGGTATGGCGGGGTCTCAGTGCCCTCGCACCAACGCCGTACCGTGGCCCTATCGACTCCAAGTCCATCAGCCACCTGATCCTCTGTAAACCCGGCGCTCCGGAGCAGCTCACGGACGGTCCTGCCACCTTGTCGGTCCCCGCTCAGATCTGGCTGCTGTGCAGACCTCTTTTTTTCGACGCGAACTAGACGTGCGGCCAGCCACCGTAAATTCAAGCGCCATCAGGCACAACGCACAGATAAGCTTGGCCAACGCGGGCCCCGGTATTGCCACGCTTGCCCAGGCGTCCTACGGGTATGCCGGTCGATCGCCGGCCGATCAGGGAACTCGTGATCTGCGACGGTCGAGCCGCCGGTCTCCCAACCTAGGGTCTCGTCTGACACTGACGAAGCTACTCCGCCTTTTTGGTGGCTCATCCCTGAGCTTCTCATCGTCACTTCTGCCTGTCAGTCGGCAAGCAAGAAGGGGATGATGGCGGAGGCGCCGGAGTTGCGCTTGGCGACGTCTGCTCGAACGGAAGTGAGACGGACGTCAGCATGAATTTCAGCGCGGCGCCTATATATTCGCTGTCCATGCTTCGATGATTCTCGATGTGCCCATCTCAAGGTTTGACGTCCCTGTTCCGGAAAGCTCGCGTGGAAAGAAAAACAGCCCGCCTGACTATTTTGGTTGATCCAAAAAAAAAGAGAGCTTTTGAGAGACTCTGTGCAGATCAGGACCTGACCGCCTCCCAAGTCCTTCGCCAGTTCATGCGGGATTATCTGGCCCGGCACGGCGTGAAGTGGCAGCAAACGCTCCGGCTCAAACCTCCAAGGGTACGTTGAGACTCTAGTTTCTCGCGCCCGAGCCCCTTGGTCCGCTCGCATTGCGGCTAGGCGCCTACCTCAACCAATACCGCGCTACACAGTCTCGCCGTCATATGAAGTCACCAAGAACGGTTAGCGCGACGGATGGCGCTCCGGCCCGTGCCACCCGCCGTTGAGCACCGCTGAGGCATTCATGGATGCTGCATTATCATGCCATATGCGTTCTGTTACACGTCATTGCTTAGCGGCTGCCGACTCCTCATCGATTGTAAGTGCGTGCCAAATTGGCACCTAATTGCCCTTGCTAACCCTATCGGTCAGCCGCAGGATAGACTGACTTTTTATACGACTAAGAAGAATGAAGTTTCCCCAACTCTTTGCTTCGCTCAAGAAGATAAGGCAATTTGAACGAGTGCAGCTGCCCTTCATCAGGTCGTTAGTCGACTTCGACATCATCATTGAAATTGGCTGCGCGCAGGAGAATAAGGTGGCGCTCACGCCCAAGCAGCTCTTCCTGTTGAAACTTGGTTCCGTGACCACAGTACGCCGCCGTCTCGCCAGTCTCACCTCGCAAGGCATCGTGGTCCGACATGCCAACACGAAGGATCATCGCTCGGAGTTTCTCATCCTGTCTCAAGCCAGCGTGAAGCTCTTCGAAAAATATGGCGGCGTGATCGCCGGACTCCTCGACCCGAGTCGATAGCCACGCTCTAGCGCACAGCGAGCGCGTAATACCCCAATGAAGCTCGGTGCACTCATCCATGCCAACTTGGAGGCGATTATCGATCACTGGGAAGCCGCAACCTGCGCGGCACTCGGGTCCTCGAAATCGGTAGCGCTTGGGCCGGCTTTGCGTGAGCCTTATCGAGACCTGATCCTTCAGACCCTTGCGGCCACACAGGCGGCGGCCGGCGAGAATCTGTCCACGACTGCCCTTGATGAAGCGGCGCGCAGCGCTGCGGAGCAGCAAAGCGCGGCAAAGTATGTGACGCTGAGGTACGCGGCAGGACTGAGCGTGGCGGAGATGGTCTGTGAATTCGGGCTGCTCTGGCCCAGTGTCCTTGCCACGTGGCAATCTCAGGGTAATCCCGAAGAGGCACCGGACCTCGATGAGTTTGGCCGCTTCGCCCGTGCCCTGCACCAGATACTGGCCCGATCCGTAGAGAACTATCTGGATAGGGTCTCAGCCGCAGGCGACATGTTTCTCGCTATTCTGGGACACGAGTTACGCAATCCCTTACAAGCCATCGCGGTCGCCGGGAGGCTCCTCGCAGCCCCAAACCTCGCCGATCCGGTCAGAGTCGAGACCGCCGCGCGATTATCTCGCGCGACAAGACTCATGGAGGGCCTGGTATCCGATCTGCTCGACTTCACCCGTAGCCGGCTGGGCGTCAGGACCCGAGTCGAGCGATCGCCCTGTGATCTGCGTGAGGCCTGCGAAGAAGAGCTTGAAGTGGCGCAGATGAGCGCCCCGGAGCGCGAGTTCAGGCGTCATTTTGCCGGAACCCTGCAACTGCCGGCCGATCGGGCTCGCGTTCGCCAGGTGATGTCGAACCTGCTGAACAATGCCCTTCAACACGGCGACGAAGCGACTCCCATATCACTCAGTGCAACGGGAACTGAGGAGAGTATTGTGCTGACGGTCTCGAATTTCGGAAGGGTCATTCCGGAGGATGCGGCAGGTTTGATATTCGAACCCCTGGTTCAGGTACCGATTTCGAGCGTCGATCCCGCCAAGCGCTCTAAGCACAGCTTGGGATTGGGACTTTACATCGCGCGCGAGATCGTGCGCGCCCACGACGGAACTATCACCGTGCACTCATCACCCAGCACAGGCACGACATTCACGGTCCGGCTCCCACGCCAGGCAGATGGACCGCATCCCTGAGGATCGTTTGAGACAAAACTGCGCAGGCACCGCTCCGTGAACGCGTGGCTTGAGCATCGGCGTAACCACGCCAGGATGGACGCTCACTACCGCGCCCAGCCATGAGATCCAACGCGCTGCGCCTCGCTAGGCACTCCCGGCAGCCTATGACGCGCGAGCACGCTTACCGTACATGATTTTAGCGGGCCACGCGGACAACTGGTCAGCATCGGTGACATCTCTCTGTCGACCTGCCTTCTCATCGGCGACCGCCGACCTGGCAAATAGCCCTCCGCTCATGCCGATCTTGCGATGAATCCGCCAGACCGATAGCTGCATCCCCTCCTCATCCAGCGCCTCCTGCCAAGCAAGCACATGCTGGTACACGCTGTCTACGAGGGTTCCGTCGAGGTCGAAGATGAAGGCGGGTCTAATGTTCATATGGTTCTCCCAGATGCGTCTGATGCCACGACAGCGCCCATCCTCGCAAATGTAGGACAGGACCGCCGCGGGATCAGTAAAACCCAATGGTTGAACCCGGCGACGGTCCAAGCCTATCCTCCACACACACCAGCCGGGACGGTGAGACCACCACACACAGCAGGCCTTTCAGTCAATGCCAGGGATTGGACAAGGATCGAGGCCCACCACGACCTCGTGGTATCGCGTACGGCTCACCTCCGTGGACATCGCTCGCAACTGGCACGGAATACTGCTCGGTCACTTCGAGACCTTCTTCCGTGCTCTTAAGGGGCCGCGTGACATGGCGATGTACAGCACCCGAATGGATGCTGACGTGGTAACCCTGTACTTCTCGCCCACCACAGAAGGGCATGCACCGAGCTTCATACGGTTCGCGTGCGCAGAAGTCTGCGATCCGCCGGATGAACCGCTTCACTTTCTGGCCGGCCATCCTGACATGCAGAAAGAAGGGACTTCAGGCGAGATATGACCCGCGGCGACTTCGAGCATTTTGAAGTGTAGCGAACGCTTGTCTCAACATTGCATCCGCCGGCATTGTCGCATTCTGCTTCTGACCTGCCGGCATTCTTAGGTCCACTGGTGACCTAGGAAATGGCCGGCTTGCTGCTAGGCCGAGTCCACATTGGATATATTCTCGTGATGACGTATGGACCATTCGGCGATCCACTTTACTAGTCCAGCTGCTGGCATCGGACGGGCGATGAAATAGCCTTGAGCCGCATCGCAACCCAGGTCGCGCAGTAGGTCCCAGTCCTCTCGAGACTCGATACCCTCGGCAACCACGCTCAACCGCAGCTGTTGCGCCATGCGCAGGCTGGCGCTGCATATTGCCCGCAGCGTCTCATCGGTCGAGGCCCCATGCACGAAGCCACGATCTATCTTAAGCTCATCGAAGGGCAAATCTCGCAGATGCGCCAGGGATGAGTGCCCAGTCCCGAAATCGTCGATTGCGAGCCTGAAACGCTTGAGGCGCAGGCGACTGATCACATCCAGAGCGGTACTCAGTTGCCTCATCATCTGTCCTTCCGTGACTTCGAGTGTTATCAGATTTGGCTCAACGCCCGCGGCAGACGCGAGGTGCGCCGCGAGATCCGGAAAGTCGAGCGCCGTCAAATCGTCCACGGAGACATTCACCGCGATCGGAACCCTCCATCCGGCTTTCCACCAAGCCGCCATCTGCCGCGTCGCCGCGGAGAGCACCGTGCGCGTCAAATCGCACATCAATCCATACTCTGCGGCCAGAGAGATAAACCGGTCAGGAAAGATCAGTCCGTCCGCTGGATGCTGCCATCGGACCAGGCTCTCCACTCCTACCAGCTCACCGGTCGTGAGAGAGACCTTGGGCTGATAGTAGTTGACCAGATCGCCGCTCGCGATTGCGGCGCGTAGCTCCGCTACACCGTAACTGTGCGGGGCGGTAGCGGTCCTAACTGCGGCCGCGGATCCAGTCTTCACTTGCTGAATCAATCGGAGCAGCTCGTCCGGCTGCACCGGCTTTGTCAAGTGACCGAGCGCGGGGAAAGCGTGGACACGCAGCAGCTTTTCGACGCTTCCTAGAATGCGACTGTTCTCGCCGCTGAGGAGCGCAATGCTTCCCGTGTATCGGCGTGCCACAAGTCGCCGTATGAATTCGATGCCATCCATCCCTGGCATATTGATGTCCAGCACGACCAAATCGACGCTTTGGCCGGAGGAGAAGATCTCCTGGAGCGCCGCGTGCCCGTCACTGAAAGCCAGCACGTTGGTCTGACCCAACTGTGCAAGCATTCGCTCCAGTAATCGAAGCATGAAGGGGTCGTCATCGAGCAGCACCATGCGAGGAAGTGCGGAATTGGTGGGTATCATGTTGTCCTCAGGCAGACTGCTGGGCGGCAGGGCCTTGCTGCTGCAACCCCCGCAGGTACGCGTTGACGACGGCCCACTCGGCTTCGAACCGCGGGGCTAACCGAGCGCACGCGGCGACGTCAGCTGACAGGCCCACGCTTTCGATCACGGCACAGAGATCGCCAAGCTTTAGCGCGCCAACCGAGCGCGCCGAGGATTTGAGCTTGTGTGCGATTCCAGCGGCTTCGGCGGCTCTCGCTGCAGCGCAGCATTTAAGAAGTTCGCGCCCCATGCCGACCGCCGATTCGCAGAAGTCCCGCAGAACCTCATCCACCAGCCGCCTATCCCCGCCGAGGAGGGATTCAAGGACGGACACATCCACGGGCGCCGACTCCGGACTGATTGCCGCGGACCCCTGAGTGCTCATTGTCCCCGTCGATGTCACGGCAGCTCCGGCGCTTGACGTAAACGCTGCCAGCATGCGACAGGAAGCGCGCTATATCACGGAACTGCCTCGCAGTCGGGCCTTGGAGGCTCAACCGTTCCGACAAGATCCTCAACTAACCCATCATGCGAAGTCATTATGTCATCGCTTGTGCTATTTACCGCGCCGGCTTTAGGTAGAGCACCTTCCCGGCGTTGATCAAGAAGGTAACGAATGGCAGAACGGCTCAGACCAGCTCCTTCAGAGGACAGTTAATCAATGCCTGGATGAGCTTCTCGGGCTGAATCGGCTTCACCAGAAAGTCATCCATGCCGGCATCCAGGCAGGCGCGCCGCTCTTCCGGCATCACGGCCGCGGTCAGTGCAATGATGCGAGGACGTGGACCCGTGCCGCTCTCCCGGCAGATTTGCCGCGTAGCCTCCAGGCCATCCATCTGCGGCATCTGCATGTCCATCAGTATGAGGTCATACCACTGGCGCTTCGTTGCCGCCACCGCCTCGAGTCCGTCGCAAGCGACATCGATCTGGTAACCCATTCGGCTAAGCAAGATCGCGGCAAGCTTGACGTTGATCGGGTTATCCTCTGCAACCAGGATGCGCAGCGGATGGCGCTGCGCTAGATCCGCGTGCAGCGCTCTAGGATTCGCACCCGAGAGCCGCGTGATCGCCTGTCGATCGAACAGCTTAAGGGCCGCCTCAAACAGCGCCGACTGTTTGACCGGCTTCGCAACCTGGACCAGCTGGCGATCCTGGGTCGTTGTCGGATCCAAACTCATTCCTACGGGAGTCAGCAGAATCTGCTTCAGGGATTCACCATGCAGCTGCCGTAGCTTCTGCGCGAATTGCAAGCCATCCATCTCCGGCATTCGATAATCGAGAATCGCCAAATCGCACGGATCCCCGCGGCGAGCCCAGGCGAGGGCCTCAGTGGGCGAAGCAGTGTCACGTCCTCGCATACCCCAATTCTCTACCTGCCGAAGCAGGATGCGACGACAAGTAGCATTGTCATCAACGATCCAGACCCGCAGGTCAACGAGCGATCTCTTGTCGCAGGATAGCCGTATCGTAGGAGCAGTCTCTTCCAGCTCGTGTGCAACAATCGTCGCATGGAATGTAGATCCGCGTCCGAGTTCACTTTCCGCCCAAACCTGGCCACCCATCAGCTCCGCCAATTTCCTACAGATAGCGAGCCCGAGACCGGTACCACCATATTGGCGCTGCGTGGACACGTCCACCTGGCTAAAGGATTGGAACAATAGATCGAACCGGTCGGCCGGAATGCCAATACCGGTATCGGTCACGGCGAAATGCAACTCTCGGCGTCGATTCGTCACTGCTCCAGCCGTCACACTGACCACGATTTCACCACTCTTCGTGAACTTGACGGCGTTCGCCAGGTAATTGCCGAGAATCTGGCGCACTCGCCCAGCATCACCCCGCACCATTTCGGGAACCTCGGGGTCCACTTCGCATACCAATTCAAGGTCTTTCTCGCGCGCCTTGATGGCCACCAGAGCCAATGCATCCTCGACTACGCCGGCGACGCTGAAGGGCATACCTTCGAGTGGCAGTTTGCCGGACTCTAACTTGGAAAAGTCGAGAACATCGTCGATGACGGTGAGTAACTGATCGCCACTACTCCGGATGACGTTAGCGTAGTCGCGCTGCTCGTCACTCAGTGAGGTCTCGGTTAGCAGTTCCGCCATGCCAATGATGGCATTCATTGGCGTGCGAATTTCGTGGCTCATCATCGCTAGAAAGGCCGCTTTCGCCCGAGTCGCCTGCTCGGCGTCCTCGCGGGCGCGCTCGAGCTCGGCATTCTTGACCTCCAGGTCTGCCACTAGTCCCGCGCGCGTCTCTGCCAGAGCATGGGCCGCCTGGGTCTCCGCGGCGGCGAGATCCTTGCGCGCCACCTCCGCGAGCAGGTGTCGGTTTTCATCCTCGAAGTGCTTACGCCGCAGCTGCGCCCGCAATCGCGCCCGTACCACCTCGAAGCTCACCGATTTGGCCAGGTAATCGTCGGCGCCGGCGGACAGTCCATCGATCATCGACTGCTGATCTTCTGAGGAGGTAAGCATCAGCACCGGGACGTAGCGCCACTCCGGGTGCGCCTTGATTCTCTGGCAGGTTTCCCCCCCCGACAGGCCCGGCATTTCCAAGTCAAGGAAGACCGCGTCGATTCGCTCCAGCGGCATCAACTCGAGCGCCTCCTCGCCGCAGCGTGCGACCGCCACGTCGTAACCATCCTCGCGCAACTGCTCGGTCAGTGCATTGAGAAACGTCGGGCTGTCGTCCACAGCCAGAATCTTGCGTCCCACACCCTGATCGAAACCGGGTCGGGCCGCGCGTGCGCCGGTCGCACGCAGCAGCGCCGCCAACCGGGCACCTAGGACCTCCAGATCCGCGCTCTTGCGTACGAACGCGTCAGCGCCCGCCTCGAGTGCCGCCAATTCGTTGCCTACCTCTTCCGCACTCGTGAGCATCACGCACGGCACTGCACGCAAAGCCGGATCCAGATTCAAGCGGCGAATCACCTCTTCGCCCCGCATGCCTGGCAGAGTTCCATCCACGACCACCGCATTCGGTCGCAAACGCGCCGCCAAGGGTAAAGCCTCCTCGCCGCTGGCCGTCGCGATGACCTTGTAGCCCAGGGACTCGAGGAATGCCCTGACGGTCTCACGAAAAGTGTCACTGTCATCGATGAGAAGAATGCTCGCCACCGCTCGAGTCTCGCCCGGGGCTGCACTGGGCTGAAACTCTACGGCACGTGCGATCACGTACTCGAGCGCGTAAGGCTTTCCGACATAGTCGTCGGCAGCGGTCTGCAGTCCCCGGACGCGATCACGTACCTCCACCTCGGCGGATAACAGGATGACGCGCAGGTAGCTCGTCTCAGGGTTGGCTCGCAGCTCCTGCAGAAAGTCCACACCGTCCCCGTCGGGCAACAGCACATCGAGAATCAGAAGAAAATACGGCTGCTCGGCCAATGCGTCTCGGGCCGCCGCGAGAGTGCCCACCGCTGTGACCCGGAAACCGGAGGCGCTCAAGGCTTCGGATATGTCCATGCGAACGGTGAGGCTGTCGTCCACCACCAGGACGGCGTTGCCTTCCAGCAGATCGCGGGCAACGTTCATCCTGTCCCTACACCGCTGGCCAGTCGGGTCGGAGGATTGGTCGCAGAGGCGATCGCCGGGGCAATCTCTGCGAGCGATAGCACATGTGTTGCAGCGCCAATTTCGGCAGCTTCCCGGGGCATGCCGTAGACCACGCAGCTCGCCTCATCCTGGGCGATCGTCAAACCGCCCGCCTTGCGGATCTCGAGGAGCCCCGCCGCGCCATCGCGCCCCATCCCCGTCAGCAGGCAGGCTGCCACGGCAGCGCCGTATTCACGAGCCAGGGATTCGAATAAAACATCCACCGACGGGCGACAGGAATGCCGCTCGGGATCTGCTGTTAAGTATAGGCGCCCCGAGCGGACCAATAAGTGCCGCTGCGGGGGGGCCATTACGATACGACCGGCGGCGGCGGCGAGGGCCTCACCGTGTTGTGCATAACTTGCGCGCCGTTCGGTCTGCCCGTCCAACCAGTCAGCAAAGGACGCACCGAAGGGCTCGCTGATGTGCAGCACCACAAGCACGGGCAGCGATACCTCACGCGGGAGGGCTCGCAGTACCTCGACTATCGCGCGCGGTCCCCCAGTCGAGGCGCCGATCGCGATTACCTGATAGTTCGGGTGCGCCGGGGGGGAACTCATCGGTTCGGCATGCGCCGAGGCGCGGTTGATCTGACGCGCACCGGCCGCAGGGTTCAGGCGTCCACGCAAATGTGTGATGACTCGGATGCGCGCCACCAATTTCACGACGGAAATGAAGCGCTGCTCCCAGCTCCCAGCCGGCTCATCGCCGCGCTGCTTCTCGAGCACGTCTACGGCCCCGGCGGCCAAGGCCTCATAGGTCTTGAACAACTCGCCGCGATTCAACGAGGCGGACACCACGAGAATGGGTGTCGGGCAGTGCGCCATGATGTACTCGGTAGCCGCCAGCCCACTCATGACCGGCAGCATCATGTCCATCGTAATCACGTCCGGTCGCAGCGTCTGACAAAGATGGATGGCATCCCTGCCGTCCTCGGCTTCGGCAACGATCTCGATCCCCTCGTCCGCGGCCAATACTTCACACAAGTGCTTGCGCACCGTCAGAGAATCTTCCACGACGAGAACTCGCACCCTTTTCATGAGTCGCAGCTATTCCACTAGTTCTCGAATGCGCTCGAGCAGCTCGACCTGATCGAATTCCGCCTTAATCACGTACCCGCGAGCTCCCACGTCATTGCCGCGACGGCGATCTTCGGTCGAGGCTCGCGAGGTCACCAAAATGGCGGGAATATCACGCAACGCCGGATCCATGCGATAGTGTTCGATGAACGTAAAGCCGTCCATACCCGGCATTTCAACGTCCACCAGGAACAGCGCATAGCGCTTGCGCGCGGCAGCCTCAAGGGCTTCCTCGCCGGATACGGCCACATCAACCTCAAAGCCCGCAGATTCCAGGATGCTCTGCTCGAGCATGCGGGTCGTGAGCGAATCGTCGACGATCAAGACGCGCCGAGGAGCCCTCTCGGGCTCCGGGGCCGCGAGACCGATCGTGGTGGCCGCGCGAACCAGTCCGTTTGGGTCCAGGACAATCTGTGCATTGCCCTCGGCATCGATCGACGCGCCGGATAGCAGCGGCAGCGGCGGTGCCAGTTTGGACACGGGTCGGAGGACGATGCTGGCCGTTCCGGAGAGGCGCTCGACTCCGATGGCGGCGAGGCCGTTCGTCCCTTGGACGATTACCGCGGTGGAGGGGCGGCCATTGCGGGGTACAGCGGTGCTTCGCTTCAGCACCCGATGCAATGATGCAAACGGGATCGCGGCACCGCCATAGAGTACGGACTCGCCATTGACGGTCCTTGCGATGCCGCTGCTCTCGATTCGCAGCGTATGCCGTACCGCATCCAGCGGGATGCTGGCGCTCAACCCGGAGGCTTCCACCACCAGCGCATCGATCGCCGCCAAGGACGCTGGAACGCTCAACTCCACGGTCGTGCCCTTGCCAGCCGCGGTCTGAACATCCACCTCTCCACCCAGCGACTCAGCGGCCGCGCGGACCACGTCCAGACCAATGCCCCGGCCCGCCACTTCCGTCACCGTGCGTGACGTGCTGACACCCCCGCGCAAGAGCGTGCGCAGCAAGCCCTCTACGTTCATGTCTTGTGCTGTTGCCGACAGCAACCCGCGACGCTCAGCGACACGGCGGACAGCTTCCAGATCCACTCCGGCACCGTCATCCTGGCAGCGAAACAGTGCGCGACGGCCCACGCGCGCCACGCTCACGCAGATCTGCCCTGTCGGACTCTTACCCGCGGCGGCGCGGCCAGGTGGCGGCTCGACGCCGTGCGCGACGGCATTACGCACAAGCTGATGCAACGCTCCTTGAACGACCTCCAGTACGTGCGCATCCAGCCGGACCTCTCCGCCGTGGCTCTCGAAGGCGACGGACTTTCCGAGCACTTCCGCCGCGTCACGAGCGCTGCGCTCAAGCGAGGTCAACAGCGGGCCGGCGGACACCAGCCGCAGTTGCTCGGCTGAGCTGCGCACTTCTCGCAGCTCACGATCCATCCGATCGAGCGAAGCTGTGACGCCCCGCTCCAGCGGGCCAAAGATAGCCAGCAGCTCCTCGGCGATCGAGCGCGCTTGCCTCAGTGACGACTCCCAAGCCGCCCCGCGAGCGCCCCCGGCAGCTGTCTCGCGTCGGCTCAAGGCATCGCTCTGCTCGACGAGCAGGCTCACCAAGCGTCCGCCCTGCTCGAAGACGGACAGTTGCTTGCGCAGTGTTCCCACATGAACATGCGCATCCGCTAACCCGTCGAGCACCGCATCAAGCGCCGCGACCTCCGTCCGCACCATGTGCACCCTTGGTTCGACGGCCGCGGTTCCGGCGGTCGTATTTGCTGCGCCTTCAACTGTTTTAACCAGAGGCGCCAAGCGTTCGCTGATATCGTCGAGTCGCTTCAGCAGCAAGTCGATGTGCTGACGAGACGGGGAGGCAATGGACTGTCGATACGGTATCAACGTATCCTCGATGGCGTGGGCATGTTCGGCGATCTCAACCTGCTTGACTACCCGCGCCGCGCCCTTGAGCGTATGGGCCGCCCGGAGCAGCCGCGGAACAAGTCCTGGGTTCGCATCTTTTTTTTCCAGATCTAGGACCCCCCGGCCAAGCTGATCAAGCAGGTCCCGCGCCTCGACGCGGAAGTATTTATAGGGGTCCTGTGCCACGCTTTCAGGCCGCCCTTTGCGGCTGCACCAGGCGCAAAAGGTCCGTGGATAGACCAGCCAGTTGCGACACGGTCTGCAGGGTCTGCGTTGAGCTCACTTCCGTCTCCTTGGTTGACTGCGCAACGTCGGTAACGGCGTTATTGACCTGCTCGACCGCCGTGCTCTGTTGCTTGGTCGAGAGCTCGATCTCGCGCGCCGCTTGCCGCGTCGTTGTCACCGAGCCCGCAATCTGCTGAAAAGCAACGGCCACATCCCCGAAATGGCGGGCGCCGGCATCAACAGCCTTGGAACCGGTCTCGGTCGCCATCACCGTCGTGTTGACCGCGCTGCGCACATCCTCGATGAGCGTACGAATCTCCTTGGTCGAACCGGTCACGCGATCCGCGAGTTTGCGGATCTCATCGGCCACTACGGCAAAGCGCTTGCCCGCGTCGCTGGCCCCAGCCGCCTCGATACTGGCATTGATCGCCAGAATATTGGTCTGCTCGGCCATCTCGCCGACCACATCGATTACCGCCCCGATCTGTTGAGATTTCTTGCCGAGGTCGAGCATGTGATTGACCACCTGGTCCATCTGCCGGCGGATGGCGTCGATGGACTCACGCGCCTGCTGCATGGTGGTCTCTCCCGAGCGCGCGGCGCTCGTGGTCTGCTCTGCAATCTGTGCAACGTGCTGCGCGCTCTCCGCGATCTGCCGAGAAGTGGCCATGAGCTCGCTGATCGTGGTCGTGATCTCGCTCATCGCGGTCGCCGATTCCTTCGCCCCGGCGGCCTGTTGATTGGCTGCGGCCTGGAGTTCCGTCGAGGAGGTTTTGACTTGATTCACCGCCAGCGTGATCTGGCGGGTGAGAGAGTGGGTCAGCAGAAAGGCGGCGGCGGCCACGAAGAGCAGGCACGCCACGGTGCCGTAGCCGATCGTCTCGCGCCCCACGGTGGCACTCATCTCTACCTCGCTCGCCCGCCGCGCCAATAGCGTGTTTTCTTCGTCTTGCATTTGCTGCAACTGGGCACGGATATCATCCATCGCCCGCTTGCCTTCACCGCCGATGACGACCTTCTGGGCGGGTTCAAATCCCGCGCTTCTACGCATGTCTACCGTGCGTTTCAGTTCCGCGAGTTTTGCCGCAATCAGCGGTTCAACCCGATCGAGGCGCTTTTGCTGGCTCGGATTATCAGCGGTGAGCTCGCGCAGCTCCTTCACGATCACGTCCACCGCGGCGATCCCCGATTGATAGGGTGCAAGGTACCCGTCATCGCCGGTGATCACGTAGCCACGCTGCCCGGTTTCCGCGTTCTCCATCTCAATGAGCAGGCGGGCAATGTGCTCTAAGACCTGGTGAGTATGGGTGACCGCGTAGCTCGTGGTCGTCAGTGAGTTGATCGCCCGATAGGCGACCGTGCCAATCACTGCGAGCAACACGAATGAAATCGTGAAGCCAATGACGATCTTTTTGCCGAACGTCCACATGTTAAGACTCCTGATGGTGGCTGCGTTGCCGCGCGCCTTGTTCAATCGCGTCAAATATTGCCGTTATCTGCACAATCGCCCGCGTGGAGTTGCCCGTGTGCAAGACCTCTTGTACGAAAGCGCCCGATCGCTCCTGCCTGCCTTGTGCGGCCAGAGCCGCTTGCGGCAGACGCAGGTGCCCCTCAAAGGCCTCAAAGGCAAGCGCAAGAGATGCCGCGCCGATCAGCAGCAGCCAACGCCGAAGTGCCCCTGGCGGATGGCCAAGAAGGGCGCCGAGGTCATAGACCGGCACGACGATGCCCCGAACGCCGGCAATCCCGAGAAAGGCCGAATCGTCGCTGGGGAGCAGCGTGACAGGTCGATCGGCAAAAAGCCCTCTGATGTCCGTGAGTCGGATCGCGTAGGGATCCGTGCCCACTCGGATGGCAAGAAAATCCTGCAAAGGTGCCTGTTCGGTAAGCGGAGGTTCCGCAAAAGAACGGTCGAACGCGGCGCGCATCTCCTGAGCTCGGCTCATGCATGTCCCCCACAGGATTGCAACTCCGCGCGGCAGAGGGCAAGGAGCGTCTCGCGGTTGAAGCCCCCGCCGAAGAGCAGCAGGCGAGAAGGATCCTCGCGCTGCAGTAAGACGAGCGCCTGCGAGAGTTCCCGACGAGCGAGTGCGCCGTCACGATTGCGGCGCGCTAACAGCCCCAAATGCAGACGTGGCATCGCGAAGCCCGGATCGAGATAAGCGGCATACTGATCGTGCTCCACCGCACCAGGGCAATCGCCCGCGCGCTCGCGGCACAGGGCCAGGAGGTAATGTGCCCCCGCGTTCAGGTCATCATCTGCCAGCAGCTGCTCGCACAACCGCTCGGCCTCGCCGAGTTCAAGACTGTGGGTCAATAGCAAAGCGTGCAGCAGCCGTACGTCCGGATCACGGGTCGACTCGGCCGGCAAAGCCTGCACCAGCGCTAGAGCCTCGACGTAGCGCTCCCTTCGCAGCAGATCGAGCGCGAGCGCGAGTTTACCGCTGGCCTCGGGGATCGCTTGCGCTGCCAGCGGCGGTGCCGGTCTTAACGCGCGGATTCGCTCCGTCGCCCTGTGAATCACATCGGCCCAGGCATCCGTCCCCTGTACGAGTGGGGCGAAGGGACTGCGGCTATTGGGACTTGCCGAATGCATTCCGAGCACCGCAGCTTTCTCGTGCAGACGGGTACCGGCGCGTTCAGTCGTCTCTTTGAGGCGGTAGTAAAAGGTGTCCTGGGTGTGACACAAGTGGAAATCTTGCGAGATCCCGCGCAGTGTTTCCGCGTGTCCGAGAAAGAGATAACCACCCGCGGTCAGAGCGCCGGACAGGCGCGTCACTACGGCCTGCATAACATCCGGCGCAAAATACATCAGTACGTTACGGCAAAAAATGATGTCGTAGGCGCCTGACCGCCACAGTGGTGCATCCTCGTCTATCAAGTTGCCTTCTTCAAAATTCACCGCGCCGCGAATCGCGGGATCGAGGACCACCAGTCCTTGACCATCCGGCCGAAACCACCTTTCTCGGACCTCGGGTAGCGTCTCTCGCAACGCCCAGCTGCTATAGCGAGCCCGCTTTGCCCGATCTAGCACCACTGGATTGAGATCGACAGCGCGAATTGATACATCCCGGGCCAAATCGCCGAGGGCTTCCTGTGCGGCTATGGCAATTGAATACGCCTCCTCTCCGGAAGCGCATCCTGCGGACAGGATGCGCAGTCGTTTCGGGTCTATCTGGGCTTGCCACCGCTCCGGCAGAGCCACCTCCCGAAACGCCCGGAATTGATTGCTGTTGCGGAAAAAGTAGGTCTCCGCAACAGTCAGCGTTTGTGCGAGTGCGCGCAGTTCCTCCTTGGGCGCATCGACCTCCAGACGTGCCAAGTAGGCTTCGCTTGATTGGCTGTTAGCTTTCAATCGACCCCTCAGTTGTTCCGACAGAAACGCGAACTTCGTCTCATCGAAATGAAGTCCAAGGGTTCGGGCTATGGCACCCCGAAAGCGCTCAGCCTCTCGATAATCTGGCGAAACCGTCATGCGGAGGCAGCCTCAGCGTTCGAGTCAGCCCAGAGGGCTTCCGGTACCATGCGAGCGGTCTGCATCACGAACAATAGTTGCGTATCGAGCATTCCGATCGCCGTGATAAATTGGGTATCCGCACAATCCAGAACTGGCGGCAGCGCCTGCAACGAGTCGGCGGTGATTGATCGCACGCCCTGCACGCCGTCCACGGCGAGCGCAATGCGTCCGCGGTCCGTTCTGACGCAAACGAGACGTGTGGGTTGCGCCACAGCGGCGCCCATTAGGCGCGGCATGTTCACCACCGGGACGGGCTCACCCCGAATGATCGCAAGCCCATCGACGAAGATCGGTGCCCCAGGGATCGGTGTGGTCGGCATCGGCCGCATCGTTTCTATGACATGCCGGAGAGGCAAAGCACACCAGTGCGCTTGCACGCGACAGATCAACGACAAACCTAACTCGTCACGCGCCGCCGAGGGCTCCTGCCCTTTCATGAGCGACTCATCCGGGTCAACGCCCCGACTGGCACGCGGAGCAGACTACCCGACCCGGCGCGACACGTCCGAGGCGTCGTGGACTTGGAACAGTGCGTACCGCCCCACTCCAGCACGGATTTGCTCTTCTGCCGTTCGACCGGGTTATCTTCAATGACCAATATCCGAGCGGTCATCGTCCATTGCTCCGGTACGATCAGTGCTAACCTAATTCCGAGCAGCCGACCCTGAGGTTATTGCGAGCAGCGGGATCCGGCTCGTGCTTGATCTCGAGCGCGCCCATGCCTTACATGTATATATTAAGACAGCCTCGCTAACCCCTTGAGTCTGATGGAAATGCGACATATGTCACGCTGCTTAGGTCGTGAGCGGTCCGATCTTCGGTCGGCATCAATTTCGACAATCAGGGCTTGGAGCAAGGAGGGATCGGCCGGCAATACATGTCACCCGTGGAGCGTGAGCCAGCGTCCCGTGCGGGCGCGATCAGCTTCGGTCAGCGCGATTCGCGTTTCTTGGATTTCCTGGTCGAGCGCCGCTTCCCTTCCAGGAAGTTCGCTGGGGCGCTTGACCAAAAAGAAAGCGCCCACGGCAAGAAGGCCGCCGCAGGGCGCTTAAGTTGGAACAGTCACAACATCAGGGCCGCAGACGCTACGCGATTCAGCCGAGAGCTTTGCCCTCCGGTGCGTCGCCTCGCGCAGCATGCTAGCCAGGTACGCTCACCTCATCGCGAGGTGCTGTCCCCATGAAGAGGCGCTGGGGAAGCTCCACGTGACGTGACGCCCGGCACGGCATTCGAGATCTCGAGTGCCTAAGATCGCCCTCCGCGCAACTGGAGAGCGCTAAGGTGAACGAGCTTCGGCTGGTGCCTGTGCTGACGGGCGGCGGAACGCGTCTGCCGGTCCATGTCGGCGTGCTGGCCGCCCTGCAGGAGCTCGGCGCCCGCTATCGGCGCCTGGTTGGCGTCTCCGGGGGCAGCATCGTCGCGGCCCTGCACGCAGCGGGTTGGACTCCCGCGCGTATGCTCGAGCTGGCGTATGAGATCAACTTCGCCCAATTTCGCGGCCGATCGCTTATCGAATTGGTGCTACGCGGCGGACTGTCCTCAGGCAACGTCTTCGAGCGCTGGCTTGACGGCGTGCTCGAGGGCCGCTGCTTCCAGGATTTGGATCTCGATCTTGCCGTCGTTGCAACCGATGTCCGCGCCAGCCGGCCTGTAGTGTTCGAGCGCGCAACCAATCCCACGCTCAAAGTAGCGCGCGCCGTACGCTTTTCCATGGGAATCCCGCTGCTGTTCTCGTTCCAGCCCTGGGAAGGGGCGCTCCTGGTCGATGGCAGCATCCTCTCGGAAGATGCATTGCATCGTGACTGGGCGACCGATAGCACGCCAGTGTGCGTGTTCCGACTGCGCAGTGAGCAGGGAGGCCCGGTGCCACCGATGCATGGATGGGTGCCACTCGTGGGCTATACGCACATGCTGATACGCACCTTCATGACGACCATCTCGCGCGAATTCGTCGACGCCAAACACTGGCCGCGCACGGTGGTGATCGACAGTGGACCGCTGTCACCGCTGGAATTCCGCCTCGATCGCGAGCAGAAATCTGATCTCTATCGTCGCGGCTACCAAACTACACGCACGATTTTGCCAGTCAAATTCAAGCTGGCGAACGCGGATCCGGCAGTCAATACCGCCGCCGTGTCGGCACCGAGCCGGAAGACCAATCAATCGATCGAGCTTGTCAGATAGCGCTCGAACCTCTCCCTTGTCGGCGTCGCTGGAACTCAGCGCCAACGAGCCAGCGACAGGCCGTGCGTGAACAAGGCGTATAGCTCGCACGCGAGCTGTCGGGTTGCGCACTGCTGGCGCGGCTCGCAGTCATCGCAAGGGCATTGCTCGCGGGAAACGTCTGCAGGTCATCGTTTGCCTCGGCTGCGGGTACATTTGCAGCCCCGGGCAAATGCGTTGGGCGCGATCTTCGGGCGCGCTGCGCTTTTTATCGCACACCGGCCGCCATGGCCGCCAGTCTGCCTTCCCAATCGTCAAGTTGGTCATTCGTCGAAGTCATCGGCGACCCACGGTAAAGTAAAGCGCCCCACGGAATATTGGCCGTCGGGCGCGCAGGGGAATAGACCGTGTCGCCATGGGCCGTGCGCCCGAATTTCGGAGGGCCATTGTCCCAAAGTATTAACTGGACCGAAAATCGACCCGCAGGTCACGCTGACATCGCTGGTATTCGGACCAACAGCCATCCCCGACAAGGATCCGTGGCACGGGTTGCGCTATCAGTTACTCACGGCCGTGGCGGGCGCCGCCATAGAGGCGTCGAGGCGACAGCTCCACCCTATCACGAGAGTTGACGCCGTCTCTCGAAAGGTCGCCGTCAGTGCTCGTGTGCCAAGCACCCGGCGCGTGGCGCGACCGCACATCACCGTTTGAATACGTCAAGCCCTCGATGGCATTATTTCGCTCTCGTCAGACGTTGACGCTGAGCCAGCATCGACTCCTCGATCTCCTGCAAAAGATGCTGCACTGGCTCTTCGGCGTCGTGCTCATCGACCACTATGGCGCCCGTTTCATCGACTTCTACGTTAAGCAGTTCGGGATTATGCCGCTCTATGGCATCGAGGATCTTCGCCTGCTTGCGGAACTCGTTGAGTAACTGTCTGCTTCGCTCTTCGAGTCGTCGGTGCTCGAGCGCCTGCTGAATCGTGAATATCAGGTCGACCGGATTACAGGGCTTCAGAAAGAAGCGGTAGACTTCACCTTCGTTGATGGCCCGAACCGCCGCCTCGAGACTTGCCTGTCCGGACAGTATCATGCGAATGGTATTGGGGTACTGCTGCCTGACAGCGGCCAGAAACCTCGATCCGGGCTCTCCCGGCATCTGCTCGTCCGACACCACGACGTCGACCACCTGCTGTTCGAGTAATCGATGGGCCTCTGTCGCCGAGGTCGCCTTCAGAACCTGGAAACGTCGCTTGGCGAAGTGCCGGCTCAAGGCCTCAGTCACCATCGGCTCATCATCGACCAGCAGAATCACCGAATCATAGGCGTGGTTGAGCATGGCGGAAGTTCCTTTGATTAGACGGGCACCTGCACACGGAACGGCTCCTTGAGCTGGACGCCCGCGGCAATGCTCTTGAGGCGCAGCAGCAACCCTGCCGTAACCTCGTGGCCAGCCGGCACCAGACAAGCACCCTTATGAGTGATCAGCGGCTCATCGAGGAGCATGCCGGGGGCGAGATCGAGCAGACGTACGGTCCGCACGACGCGTTCGCGGTTGGCGGGCACCAGGGTCTTGAGGGCCTCGATTAAAAATTGCGGCAGGGAGGATTCGGACGTGTGGATGGCCTCAGCCGCCGCGGCGGAGTTCCGACCTTTGGCCATCTCATAGTCAAAAGCGCTGGCGGTCCGCAGCAATACGATGCCGGCGGTGCGGATGTCCCATGCGGTGGCGCTCTTCGAGATGGCGAGAGTCTTCAAAGGCGCATTCTGAGCGCCCACAATCGCTGCCACATCTTCCAGGCGCGGAATGGCGTGCAACATCCTGCAGGCGAGTTGCGGAAGCGATTCATACAGGCTCCGCTCCTCCTCGGTGAGGGCCTGATTCGCCTCTATCTTGGATAAGGTTTCCTTCGGCAACGAGACACAGCCGATCTGAGACAGTAGCGCTGCCAGGCCCCAAGCCCAGTGCTCGCGTAGCTGCAGGGCCGATGAGAGCGCCCCGACATATTGCTTCAGGCGCTGCGCACGCCCGTAGGCCGCAGGGGTGACCAGTCCCAACATCTCGATCAGCATCGAGACCGCGCCGCTGAGAGTCTGCTCCAGCAGCACCTTTTCGGACATCACCAAGCGGTACTGTTCGACCCCCACGCCGACCGCAGCGATCAGGTGCTGGGTGGGGCAAGGCTTACTCAGGAAGCGAAAGATGTTGCCTTCGTTGACTGAGGCGATGGTCGCCGCCAAGTCAGACTGGCCGCTCAAGATCATGCGGACCGTGTCCGGGTACAAGTCGCGCACGCGGCTCAAGAACTGCACGCCATTCATCTCCGGCATGCGCATGTCCGAGACGACGACGGCAAAGGGGCCCGCCTGTTGCAGCACCTGCAGACCCTCCGCACCACTGGTGGCCGTATGGATGCGGAAGCGGCTTCGCAGGGCCCGCGCTACGCCATCGAGCAGATGTGGCTCATCATCAACGAACAGGACCGGCTCATCCACGGTAAGCCCTCATTGACCGTGCAGCAACAAGCTTCATCCGGCGGTCTCCACGGGATCGTCCGCTCGTAGCGGCACCCGGATCGTGAAGAGCGTGCCGCGCCCAGGCTCACTGTTGACCGCAATCGTGCCGCGATGCTTAGTGACAATGACGTTGTGCGCGATGGAGAGCCCCTGGCCGGTGCCTTTGCCGACGGGCTTGGTGGTAAAGAACGGGTCGAAGATCTTGGCCTGGACATGGGGTGGCATGCCGCAGCCATCATCTTCTATGCGTATCTCAGCCCAGTCCGCGGAGTGTCGGGTGCTGACACGAATGGTGCCCTTGGATTCGCCTGGCCGGTGCTCGGCGATCGCATGGGCGGCGTTGACGATGATGTTGAGAATGACCTGGTTGAATTCTCCCGGCATCACGGGGACCTGCGGCATGCCTGGGTCGAAATCAGTAGCGATGGTCGCCACATATTTCCACTCGTTGGTGGCGACCACTATGGTGTTGGCAATGGCGTGATTGAGGTCGGTGGGGGTGCGCTCCTGGCCGGGATGAGAAAACTCCTTCATGGCACCCACGATCTGTGCGATTCGCTTGATGCCATCGAGTGACTGCGCAATTGCTTTGGGGATTTCCTCCCGCAGATAGGGGATATCGGCGCTACTGAAGAAGCCCTGGATGTCCTTCGAGGCGACTGTATCGCCGCGCTCGATGATCAGGTGCGTCAGATTATCGATGCACGTTTGGACACTCTCGAAGGCATCCCCTAGAAAGCGTACATTGTCGCCGACATACTGGGTCGGAGTGTTGATCTCGTGTGCGATGCCGGCGGCCAGCTGGCCGATGGATTCAAGCTTATTGGCGTTGGCAGCTTGCATGAGCTTCAACGTCGGCTCGTGGATATCTACAATGGTACCGACCACGCGAAGCGGCTGCCCCGCGGGGTCTCGGCGGACCACTCGAGCACGCAGGCGCATATAGCGATGACCCGCCCCAACATCGAAGCGCAGTCCGCATTCAAGAGCCGGCATCGTAGCTGCGAGCAGCGCATCCCAGTCGGCTTTGAAACGGGGCAGATCATCCGCATGAATCTGCGAGGCCGGCAAGGGGAGGTGCTGCCCCGGCGAAAGGGGATCCAGGCCAGTCAGCTCTGCCCAGTGCCGTGAGCCGATCACGGTTCGATCGACTAAATCAAAGTCCCAGACGCCTACGCAGTTTACTTCTAACCCAAGCACCCAGCGCTCTTCATCCTCGCGAATCTTGCGTGCGGCAGCCTCCTCGTCCGTGATGTCCTCACTCATAATCAGGATGCCATCGACACCGCTATCGCTGAACTGGAGCGGCACGCGATTGACCCGGTAGAGACGCTCCTCGCCTTGGGGGCCGAGCTGAGTCTCCCGGAGGCGAAGCGCGGGCACCCGGGTCTCCATGATGCGGCGATCAATCTCATCGTAATGCTCGGCCAGATGAGGAGCTACAAGCGGCAGCTGTGCGCGGGTCAACCCGAGAATATCGGCCGGCCGATCTAGGCCCACGGCCTGTGCGTAGCGCTCGTTGCAGCCCTGAAGCACCAGATTTCGATCCGCCCAGACGATGTAATGAGGGAGGGAATTGATGATGGCCGTCAGGAGCTCGTGCTCGTGGGTTATGGCCCTGAGATTCAGAGCCGTGCGCGAAACTTGCGTGTCGGCAATCATTTATGCGTCCGCCTCTTCCGGTTGAGAACGCACCCGTAAGCGTTCCCACGCGGGCCAATGGTCTTGCAGCTCGAGGCCTTCAAGGTAGCCGGTTTCCGGCAGACGTTCGGTCTCCGTGCCATCGGCCGGGTCGCCTTGGTGGGCCAGCAGATCGCCAATATGGACCAGCCCGCTTAAGCCGAGTGAGCCCTCACCACAGCGGCTGGGCGTGTGATGCCAGACAATGGCTTCGACAATGGCGTCGGTGAAGCCCCAGAGCCCCAGTAGATACCCGCCGACCGCGGCATGATGTAGCTCCATCTGAGATCCTATCTCGCGAAGCCAGGTATCTCGAGATGACGGGTCGCTGGGGCATTGGCGTGTCGCGAACACGAGTCTGCCGACATCGTGCAGGACGCCCGCGAGAAAGGCGGCATCGGCCAGGGGGTTTGAGAAGCCTTCGCTTTGCGCAATGGCCCGCGCCCACGCCGCGACTTCGAAGGAGTGGCGGCCGAGCCGTTCGATCGAAAAGCCCGGCACAGAGACGGGACTCTGCGAATTGAACAGTTGTTGGCCGAGTACCAGCGTCGAAATCGCATCCAGTCCGACCAGGCCCACCGCGCGTTCCACGGTCTGCACGGGGTTACGGATGCCGAAGAAGCCGGAGTTTGCGAGCTTGACCACTTTGGCAGTCATGCCGACATCCCGGCGGATGATGTCGACAATGGCATTGGTCTTGGCACTGGGGTCACGCAGACAAGCCAATAGCTCCTGGTAGGCCTTGGGCGGGCTCGGCAGCGCATCGACACTGCCGACGACAGCCACCAGATGTTCGTTAGACAGAGTTCTTTTTAGCTCCTGCGTCCGGCTGATCGCAGTCTTGAGGGCCGGGGCGTCACAAGGCTTGGAGAGATATTGATGGGCTGTGCGGGTCGCTCGGACGATCGATTCCTGTTCGGCTTGTCCCGAAAGGACGATACGCACCACTTCGGG
>JBAUYT010000300.1:0-9394 GCA_049584935.1 Steroidobacteraceae bacterium | reverse complement strand
GCCCGAACTTGGGGTCGCGCCTGCCGCGCGCACTGGTGCTGGTGCCAACGCGCGAACTTGCGGCCCAGGTCAGTGACGCGTTCCGCGCACTGGCCCGTCATCTGCGGGTGCGCGGCGCGCTGATCTTCGGCGGTGTCAGCCCCAGGCCGCAGCTGCAGGCCCTCGCCAGCGGCGTGGATCTCATCATCGCGACCCCCGGGCGGCTGCTCGATCATCTTCAGGCTGGTGCAGTCGATCTGTCGCGGATCGAAGTGCTGGTGCTGGACGAGGCCGACCGGATGCTCGACATGGGCTTCATTCAGGCGATGAAGCGTATCATCGCCAAGCTGCCGACCCAGCGGCAGACACTGCTGTTCTCGGCCACCTTGCCGGAAGAGATCCGCACCCTGGCGCGCCGCTGGATGGTCCAGCCGGTGGTCATCGATGTGGCTCCGCGCAACACCCCGGCCGAACTGGTCGACCACCGGGTCTATCACGTCGAGTCGCAGGGCAAGCACCCGCTACTGAAGCGCATCCTGGTGGACGGCGGGGTTCGTCAGACCCTGGTGTTCACGCGCACCAAGCACGGCGCCAACCGGCTGGCCGAGCGCCTCGGCAAGGACGGTCTGTCGGTGGCGGCGATTCATGGCAACAAGTCGCAGGGCGCGCGCACCCGTGCGCTCGACGATTTCAAGCAGGGCCGCATCCAGGTGCTTGTGGCAACGGACATTGCGGCACGCGGGTTGGACATCAGCGAGCTGCCGCACGTGGTGAACTTCGAGCTGCCGCACGTGCCCGAGGACTACATCCACCGCATCGGGCGCACCGGCCGTGCCGGCGCCAGCGGCGAGGCGATTTCCCTCGTCAGTCGTGAGGAGCAGGACCGGCTGCGTGCCATCGAGCGGCTGCTCGGGCGCTCGATTCCGGTGGCCGCCTGAGAGCGTGCCAGCGCATGATTATGTCCAGGTACCGCTGACCGATTTCGGGGACGTTGTCGCAAAAAATCATCAGTTGTAGTGCGTGAGTCGACGGTGGTATAGATGTCCCCGATCATGCGTGCTAATGCAGAACAGATAGGGTCGCGCCGCGACATCAGCCGGTTCAGCTGCGCGCGCCTGATGGAATACTCGGAGCAGTACCTGGCACTGGCCGCTCAGGCGGGCGTGTGCGAGGAGTCGCGCGTTGCCACGCGCCTGCTGCAGGACGTTTCGCTGTACAGCCGCTGGGAACAGGCGCACGGGCGCCTGATGCGCGGCGTCGCCGCCCGCCGGCAGCGGCCGCAGCAGGCCGTCGAGCTGAAGAAGATCGGTTTCATGACCCTGCACCGCAAGGCGCCGTTCGAATACCTGCGGGACCGTCAGATCCATGGCCAGCCGCGGCGTAGGCTGGTGTGCGCGTTGTTCGGTACCCAGGAATACACCCAGACCATTCTGCGCGAGCACACGGCGTACCTGAGTTCGGCGGCCAGTTTTTACTGTACCGACTCGCTCTGCGGCGATCTGATGCGGGATACTGCGTTCAGCGAGGCGCTGGATCACTACCAGACGGCGTACAACGAGTACTACCGGGCCTATTGCGACTCCCTGCTGGCAGAGCAGGCCGGGGAAACCTCGCCGGTGGAATCGCTGCTGCCGTATCTGCGCTACCAGCTCAAGCTGATCCGCGAGCACATGCTGGCGGGCGCCCCGGAGCAAAGCGAGTTCGCCAAGCTGCAATCGCTCTATCACAGCCTCGGCGATACACAGAGGCTTCCGGTACTGCGGCAGCAATAGTCCGGTCTTGTCAGACGGCGTGCAGGTACCGCTGCAGCCCGCTGCCCGGCAGCAGCCACGACTTCGGCCTTCCGCATAGCGCTGCAATTTATGCCGAAGCGCTGCAAATATTCTCAGTCAGATCGAAGGACGCAGCAGCAACGTGCTGATTGAGTTCAGGCTGAGCGTGGCACAGCGATTGCACCTGTCTTCGATTGCCAGGAGGCATTAATTCTCCGCAGGACGCAATCGTCGCAACTCAACACAGGAGTGAGCCATGCCGAATAACAATCCGCACGGACACAATCAGTACACCAAGCCCGAACTGCGCAGTCAGAAGAGCAAGAAGCCTGCGCCGCAGCCGAACCAGTCGGGAAGCACTGATGCTCCGGGTGGAAGGAATACTACACACGAATCGGACAACGGGAACTCCGCGGGCTCGGATCAGCCGACTGCGACCGGCGGAACGCAGACATCGGGTATGCACACTGCCAACGTGCCGCACCTGCCGGTGAGCCAGGGCGCGCCGCCGCCGAGTGTGTCCGGCGCATCGACAAGCACATCGACACAGGATGCCAGCAGTGCGCCGGCCGCCCAGCCGAGCGGAACGTCGCGCCGCGGCTTTGCCTCCATGGATGCCGCCATGCAGCGGGAGATCGCCAGCAAGGGCGGGCACAGCCAGGGGCGCGAGAACAACCCAGGCAACTTTGCCAACGATCGCGAGAAGGCGCGTGAGGCTGGCCGCAAGGGCGGCGAGGCTCACGGGCATCGCTGAGACTCGGCCGCCCCGTGCATGGGCGTCGGGGCGCGCCGATCAGGCCAGCGAGTGGAATACCCGCTGCACATCCTCTTCCTGTTCGAGCTTGTCGATCAGTTCCAGCGCTTCGGTGGCCTGCTGCTCCGGCAGCTCCACCGGCACCGAGCAGAGGTACTCGTGCTCGGCTGACAGCGGCGTGATGCGGCGCGCTTCCAGAGCTTCCTGCAGCCGGCCGAAGTTTTCGAAGGCGCAACGCAGCACCAGCTGGGTTTCTCCCTTCTCGCCGCTGCTCTCGCCCATTTCCTCGAGCCCGTGATCGATCATGTCGAGCTCGAGGTCATCCTGGTCGATGCCGGCGGGATCGAGCCGGAACACGCCCATTTTCTGGAACTGGAAGCTGACACTGCCGGTAGTGCCGAGGTTGCCACCGTTTTTGGTGATGATGTTGCGCACATGCGCCACGGTACGAGTGGGGTTATCCGTGGCGGTCTCGATCAGTAGCGCGATGCCGTGCGGCGCGTAGCCCTCGTAGAGCACTTCGTGATAATTGGTGGCATCCCGGCCGCTGGCGCGCTTGATGGCGGCCTCGACCT
This sequence comes from Steroidobacteraceae bacterium, assembly GCA_049584935.1. Taxonomy (GTDB): domain Bacteria; phylum Pseudomonadota; class Gammaproteobacteria; order Steroidobacterales; family Steroidobacteraceae; genus FEN-1191. Next base: position 6,314 of record JBAUYT010000300.1, on the reverse strand, counting down.
TGTCCTTGGGCATGTTGACGGCGCGCGCATTCTGCATCACGCGGCGCAAGGTGGGGTTCGCGGCTGGATCGGGGCCGCTGGCCTTGACGGCCATGTTGATGTCCTTGGCGATGCGCGCGAACTGCTTGGCCATGCGGTTCCAGCGCGCAAACATGGCGTGCTTGCGGACTTCGAAGATACGACCCATGGACTACTCCGGAAGCTGCGGCAGCTCGAGCGGGATCAGGATATTGCCATCCTCGACGCGCGCCGGCACCCGGATCAGCGCTTCGCCTTCGCAGATGCCGGCCGTGCAGATACCGCTATCGATCGAAAAATGCGCGCCGTGCGCGTAGCAGACGATCTCGCGGCCGTCGGCCGAGAGAAAGCGGTCCTGGGCAAAATCCAGCGGCCGCCAGTTGTGCGGACAGGAATTGATATACGCGCGCACGGTGTCACCGCGGCGGATCACGAACAGGCGGTCCTCGCGGCCGAGTGGCAGAAAGCCGCGAGACTGTCCGTCCGGAATGTCGAGCAGACGGCAAAGTATGCGCTCGCGGGCTGCCAAGCTGGCGCCGGAATTCAGTGCCGGCCTCCCGGCGACCACTTCTCTGCAAAATTGAACAGGAAGGTCTGCGAGGTCTGCTGATTGGCCGGTATGTGGCGCGGCTGCCAGCTATCGTCGTGCAGATCCATGTCCGAATCGAATTCCATCAGGCCGCCGAACGGGCTGTTGAAATACCAGAAGTTGTTCGAACCCAGGACATGCCGTCCAGGTCCCCAGAACGACTTGTAGCCCTTGCGCACGAAGTTCCAGCCCGCCTTGAGCATGTCATTGAGATCGGGCACGTGGAAGGTGAAGTGCTGCAGTCCGGGTTTGGCAGCCTTGATCAGGAACAGCGTGTGATGCTCGAGCGTGCCGGCCGGGCGCATGAAGGGCCCCAGGTTGGTGAACACATCGACGGTGCGGAAGCCGAGCCGCTCGCTGTAGAACTTTTCCGCCTTCGCGATATCCGGCGCGTACAGCACCACGTGCGAGAGCGTGCAGATGGGGATCTCGGCATCCTCGATGGCCGCGATGACGTTGACCGGCCGATGTGTGTCCATACCCGGCACGTTGAAATACTTCGGCGCGCTGAACTTTCGCCGCCGGCTCAGCTGAAAGGCGATCGGGTAACCGCTATCGTCGTGCGAACGCAGCCGTCCGTCGCTCGCCTGACGCACCTCCCGGTCGCTGGAAAGTTCGGCGCCGATCGCTTCGAGCGTGGCCTGGTCAGCGACGCCATAGACCTGATCGCGGATGTTGGGTGCCGCGGCCACGGCTGCTGGCAAGCCGGCATCCGAGGCCTTGCGCACCACGGCGCAGGTGCCATCCAGTGCCTCGAAGGTTGCGCCACTCGCAGCGCGATCGGTCTGTTTGAGCCCGTAGTCCGCCAGGTATTGATAGCAGGCGTCGAGATCATCGACGCCGAACACCAGCGCCTCGGGCCCCAGGATCTTCACCGCCGTCAGGCCGCGCGCGAGGCCAACGCCAGGGTGGCCGCCTCGCTCGAGGGCATGGCCAGCGGCGCGTGCTGCGGTACGCGCACGAACAACTCCAGCGTGGGCACGGCGTGGCCATTGGACATCGGGGCCGCGGAGGCCGCGGCGACGCCCCTGGGGGCGGGCTGCGGCGCAAGGGTGGTTGCCGCGCCCGGCTCGATTGCCCTGACTACCGGTGCTCCGCTTGCTGCGGTCGCCTCGGCGCGGGCCAGGTTGGCCTCGAGTGCCATGAGCTCCGGCGGCGGCGAGGTTTCTTCGGGCGTAAGCAGCAGACCCTTGGCCCGCAGCGCCCGGCCGAGGCTGTTGCGGCTGGTCAGGACCGTGAACGGTACGGCGATGACCATGCCTATGAGCACCGGCAGCATCCACCAGATGAACTTCGGCGCCAGTGCCAGGATGGCGGTCCCCCAGACGAGACCGAGCACCAGGTGCCAGCGGTGACGCATGAATCCCTCCCGCCAGAGGATGCCGCGATCGCCGCGCGGCTGCGCGTCCCAACCGACGCTGCGGCCGAACAGTGCGCTGAGCACAAAGCTGCTGTGAAACAGCATCATGGTCGGCGCCAGCAGCATGCTCATCAATTGTTCGAACAGGACGCTCTCAATGAGCTTGCGCGCACCACCATAGGCGGCCCGCAGCGCCCGGTCCGCCAGCACCAGCGAAGCGCCGAGCAGTTTGGGCAGGAACAGGATAACGCAGGTCATCGACAGCAGCACGATGATCTCGCCGTTGCGATATTGCGGCCAGGATGGAAACAGCGTGTGCGCACCGGGCACGAAGTACTTGTGGCCGCCGACCGCCTCGATGCTGGTGAGTATCGAGCTGACAATCAGCACCAGGAACCACATCGGTGAAGTCACATAGGAGAGGATGCCGGTCAGCATGTGCACACGGCTGAGCCAGTGCAGCCCGGGCATTGGCATGACGCCCACGTGCTGCAGGTTGCCCTGCGCCCAGCGGCGGTCGCGCGCGGCGTAATCGATCACGTTGGTCGGCACTTCTTCCCAGCTGCCGGTGATATCGGTTACCAGCCAGGTGCGATAGCCGGCACGGCGCAGCAGCGCCGCCTCGACGATATCGTGGCTCATGATTTCACCACCGAAGGGCGGCGAGCCGCGCAACCGCGGCAACGAGCAGTGCTCGGCGAAGGCGCGCAGCCGGACGATGGCGTTGTGACCCCAGTAGTTGCTCTCGCCGAGCTGCCAGAAGGCAATGCCGCTGGCGAACAGCGGACCGTTGAGCCGTACCGCGAACTGCAGCAGCCGCGCGAACAGCGTCTCGCGCGCGGCCAGCAGCGGCAGCGCCTGGACGATGCCGACGTTGGCATGATCATCCATGAGCTGCGCCAGGGTCACCAGTGCGCGGCCCGACATGATGCTATCGGCATCAAGCACGATCATGTAATCGTAGGCGCCGCCCCAGTTGCGCACGAACTCGGCGATGTTGCCGGCCTTGCGGCCGAGATTCTCGGCGCGGCGGCGGTAGAACAGCCGGCCGCTGGCGCCGAAGCGCGCCACCATCTCCCGCCAGGCATGCTCTTCCTTGAGCGCAATCTCGGGCCGGCGCGTGTCCGACAGCACGAAGACGTCGAAACTGCGCGCCTGCGGCTCGGCCTGCAACGAGCACCAGATGGCCTCGAGACCTGCGAACACGCGTTGCGTGTCCTCATTATAAATAGGCAACACCACGGCGGTGCGGCCGCGCAGCGCGCGCCGCGGATCGCCCTCCGGATGCAGGGCGGCCGGATCGTGACCGACGAGGCGCACGAAGTAGCCGGCGATGGCGGTCCAGAAGGCACCCGATATCCAGATGAACAGCGCCACGAAGGTAATCAGGCCGATGAGCTCGAGCGGCCCCAGGCCGTTGGCGCGCAGGATGTCGAGCATCAGAAAGCCGCCGGCGAACGCAGTCATGAACGTAAGGCTGAAGAACGCGGCGCGGCGCCAGAGCGCCTGCAAGCGCAGCCACCGTTCCCGCGGATCAGCCTGCTTTACGGCGTCCATAGATAGGTCCAGGTCTCGGTTAGCGCTTCGCCATACAAAGTCAGGTAACACCGCAGGTCCGCGTTCTGACTACCCTTGGGCGTCAGACGAAATGCGACCCGCCAGACACCGTTCTCCGCCAATCGCTGAACCGTGACCGAGTCGACATCGCCGTTGTGCGCGCTGAGCTCGGCCTTGACGGGCTGCGTCGCCACCAGTGTATCGAGATCCCCGCCGGCGAAGTCAATCAGAACCCGCCTCGAATTGTCGTTACGGCCGTGAACGGCTCCGGTGCGCGTGGCGATGGCGCGCGCCCCCGGCGGCCAGCGCGGCGAGTAGGCGTAGGCAGATAGCAGATACATGAAGCTCATCGGCTTGTGCGGCTGCAGATGCGTGGCCGGCACCCAGTAGCTGACGATGTTGTCATGGATCTCCTCGTCGGTCGGAATCTCGACCAGCTCGACGTTGCCACGGCCCCAGTCGCCCAGCGGCGAGATCCAGTAGCTCGGCCGGCGCTGGTAACGGGACTCCTCGTCCTGGTAGTGCTGGAAATCCCGGTCGCGCTGGGCCAGGCCGAAGCCGCGTGGATGCTCGTCGGAGAAACTCGAGACGCGCAGCGCCTTGGGATTGACCAGCGGGCGCCAGAGCCATTCGCCGCCGCCGTTGTTCATGAGCAGGCCGTCACTGTCGTGCACTTCGGGGCGATAGTCGTCGAACTGGCGCCGATGCTCCTCGCCGTAGAGGAACATCGAGGTCAGCGGTGCAACACCGAGTTTCTCGATGTCCTTGCGGGCGTAGAGAGTGGCGGTGACCTCGACGTCCGACTCCGCACCCGGGCGTATCTCGAAGCGGTAGGCGCCGGCGAGGCTCGGGCTGTCGAGCAGCGCGTACATCGTTAGCGTGCGCTGCTCCGCCGTCGGCCGCACCAGCCAAAAGTCGCTGAAGTACGGGTATTCCTCGCCGTTGGTGCTGGCGACGTTGATCGCCAGGCCGCGTGCGGAGGCGCCATAGAGCTGGCCGCGGCCCAGCAGGCGGAAGTAGGAGGCCCCCAGAAAGGCGATCAGTTCATCCTTGTAGTCTGCGGTATTGAGAGGGTAGTGCACCCGCAACCCCGCGAAACCCAGATCAGGCGGCAGGGTCTTGGCCAGCGCGGCGTTCTTACCGAAGTCGAACTGGGCCGGGTCGTAGCGGACCGGCGTCACTCCCTGGGCCGTGACCTCGTACACGTTGATGCGGCGGTCGTAGTTCGAGCCGCGATGGAAAAACTGGACCTCGAACAGCGACTGGTTGTGCCACAGCGCGCTTTCGGGCCGGAAGCGGATGTCGCGATAGTCGTCATAGCTGAGCTTGGCCAGTGAATCGGGCAGCTTGTCGCCCGGTTCCCGGTAGGGCTGATCGGCGCGCTGCTGCGCCAGGCGCTGGACGCTGTCAAAGCCAAAGGTGGCGACCGGTGCGGGCGCCACCGGATGCGGTCGAGGGGGCGATGCACTCGAATGCTGCGCCACCGCCGCTACCACTGCCAGCGTCAGCAGCAGCCATTGATGTGAGTGCACGCCCTACCTTCCCAAAACGTTGTCGCGACCTGTGCTGAGAGACTTGATGGCTGCGTCTTGCGACATAACGCAGCCCCTTGGTACCGGTGCCATTGTGTCTATTGTGCGTTGACCGGTCGAGGGTAGAAGTTACTTAACCCGGCGTCAGATTGCCACGGACAAATGCTACGCGAAGCGCATGAATCCCGGCTGAATGCCCTGCTAGCGGCGATGTCGGCAGATGCGCCGCGAAATCAGAGCGCCGCGGCACGGCCTTGCGCGTCATGGCCGGTGACGCTGCGGCGCGTGACCAAGCTCATCTGGCGGCCATGCGCAGCGCGCCATCGAGCCGGATGGTTTCGCCGTTGAGCATGCCGTTCTCGACGATCTGGGACACGAGTGCTGCGTACTCCTCGGGGCGGCCCAGGCGGGGCGGAAACGGTACCTGCTGCCCAAGCGAGGCCTGGGCTGCCTCCGGCAGGGCTGCTAGCAGCGGCGTGTGGAAAATGCCCGGGGCGATCGTCATCACGCGGATGCCGGAGGAGGCCAGCTCCCGCGCCATCGGCAGGGTCATGCCCACGATGCCGCCCTTGGAGGCTGAGTAGGCCACCTGGCCGATCTGGCCGTCATAGGCGGCGATCGAAGCGGTCATGACGATGACGCCGCGCTCGCCGCCATCGTTGGGGGTGTTCTGCTGCATCAGCAGGGCCGCGCGCTTGCAGCAGAGCAGTGTCCCGACCAGGTTGATCTCGATCATGCGGCGGAAGAAATCGGCGCTCATCGGACCTGCGCGGCCGATCAGCCGGCCGGCGGTGCCGATGCCGGCGCAGGTGACGGCCAGGTCGAGGCCGCCGAGGCGCTCGCGGGCCACCGTCATGGCGCCCTCGATGGAGTGCTCGTCGGTGACGTCGCCACTGCAGAAATGGGCCTTTGGACCCAGCTCGGCCGCGGTGGCAGTGCCCTGGGCGGGATTGACGTCGAGCAGCACGGCCGAGCCGCCCGCCTCGACCACCCGGGCGGCAACGGCCCGTCCCAGGCCGGAGGCGCCGCCGCTGACGAAAGCTCGGATGCCGGGGAATTTCATCGGCCGCATTATCGGCTATCCTTTGCGGCCGCGCGCGCTCCGGGGGGCTGCGCGCCTGTAAGGTCAGGGGGATCGAAGGTTCATGAGCACGATTCTGGTGGGCATCAAGCGCGTCATCGATTACAGCGTGCGTGTGCGCGTCAAGCCCGATGGTTCAGGCGTGGTCACCGAGGGGGTCAAGATGAGCATCAACCC
>JBAUYT010000299.1:0-3292 GCA_049584935.1 Steroidobacteraceae bacterium | reverse complement strand
TTCGTACCAAAGCCATATGACTTGACCCGGGTCGAAGAAATGCTGCACTCGATGATAGCGAGAGGCAACCATTGACTTAGCTTCCACGGAGCCCTGGGACTTAAAGCGGAGGTGATTGTAACTTCTACAAGGACTCACGAATCGTCAGTCGAGCGTAGCTTCTCGGTAAGATGGGTGCAGGAACTGCGCAGTATCAAAATAATTCTGAAGGGGGCCAATGCACGGAAGCATGCGCTACGGAGCCGGTTGCGCGAATTTTTACCGTATACCCCAGGCCGACGCGACCCCGTGCCTGGGCGCGATGCGACCGGCGCGCATCCCGCTCTGGCGCCGGTCAGTGTTCGCCACGTTGCTGATGCTGGCGCTGACTCGAGGCGGCACCGCCTTCGGTGATAACACGCCAGCTGACGACCTCACTCAAATGTCTCTCGCCGATCTGGCGAAGGTCGAAGTAACCTCTGTCTCCAAGGCCGAGGAGCCTTTGCAACGCGCGCCTGCCGCGGTCTACGTCATCAGCCACGATGACATCGAACGCTCCGGAGCGACGAGTATTCCGGAGGCGCTGCGCTTGGCCCCTAATTTATTGGTGACACAAACCTCCTCGAGCGCATACGTCATATCGGCGCGTGGGTTCGGCGGGAATCCCAACTCGCAGAACTTCTCCAACAAATTGCTGATTCTGATCGATGGGCGCAGCGTCTATACGCCGCTCTACTCCGGCATCTACGCAAACACCCTCGATGTGATGCTCGAGGATGTGGAGCGGATTGAAGTCATCAGCGGCGTAGGTGCCACGTTGTGGGGCGCCAATGCGATGAATGGCGTCATCAACATCATTACCCGTGCCGCCTACCTCTCTCACGGCGCCTACGTCGACGTCGGTGCCGGCAATCAGGAGCAACTCACCGGGGCACGGTATGGGGACATGCTCAACGCCGATACGGCATACCGGGTGTATGGCATGGGCTTCCACCGAGGCTCGACCGAACTCGCCGATGATTCGAGCGCGCACGATGGCTGGTCGAAAGGCCAGGCCGGCTTCCGAGCGGACTGGACGACCGAGCACGACTCGGCCACTGTTCAGGCAGACTATTACCGCGGCTCGGAGAACGTACTCGATAGTGCCGATGGATCCCTGCTCGGCGCCAATATTCTTGGCCGTTATCAGCATCGCGGCGCCATTTCCGATCTACAGGCGCAGGCGTACCTGGACCAGACCGAGCAATTTGGCCCCGCGGGAGGCACGGCCTTTGTCGTGCATACTTACGATGCCGAAGTACAGCAAACGATCGTCGCAGGTACCAGCAACCGAATTGTCTGGGGTGGCGGCGAGCGCCTCTACAGCTATGCAATCACCAATACGCCGACATTCCTATTTGCTCCGCCCAGTCATGAACTGACCCTCGGGAACGTATTTGCGCAGGATACCCTCAGCCTGTCACGGTCGGTCAGCGTGGTGCTGGGCCTGAAGCTCGAAGATGATCCCTTCTCTGGGTGGACCGCGCTACCCGATGTGCGGCTCTCATGGGGCATCACCGATCAGAACTCTGTCTGGGCGGCCGCCTCTCGGGCCATTCGCTCGCCCACGCCTTTCGATACGGAAGTCATCGAAAAGCTCGGCACCATTACCTACTTGGCGGCCAACGCGCAGTTCCGTGCGGAGGAAGTAAAGGCCTTCGAAATTGGCTGGCGCGCCCAGCCTTCAGACGCCATATCGCTTTCCATCGCTGCTTTTTATAATCTCTATGACGACCTGCGAACCGTAGAACCGGCATCGTCGACAGCCTTTCTGCCGCTCTATTGGGGAAACTCCATGCGCGGTGACACCTCTGGCATCGATGCTTGGGGCAATTGGCAAGTGAATGACTGGTGGAGAGTCTCGCCGGGCATCAGTTGGGTTCACGAGCGACTGTCATTCATACCGGGAGCCAGCGAGCTACTCGGGGTTGGACAGGCCGCAGATGACCCGAGTTCACATGCGACGTTGACGTCCTCGATGAACCTACCCCGCCACGTGAGTTTCGATGCCTCGCTACGATATGTGGGGGCTTTGCCAGGGCCGGAATTGCCGCACTATTACAACTTGGATATGCGATTGGGGTGGCAAGCAAGCCGCACATTGGAGCTTTCAATCCGCGGCGCGAATCTGCTCCGCCCACAGCAGACCGAGTTTCCGGCGCCCAATGGCAATCAGATCCTGCGCAGCGTCTTCGCCGAGGCACGGCTGAAGTTCTAGAGTGCCCAAAGCCATGGCTATTTGCTTGTACCGCACGCTCACCAAAAGCGCGGCAACTTTGTGCCTGTTGGGATTATCTTCCTTGCTTACGGCAGCTTACGCCGCTGAGCCGCATTCCGAAGATGCTGTCAAGGCCGCATATCTGTATCGATTTGCCGGCTATGTCAATTGGGCTGACCGGAGTTCCTCCGATGCACCGTTTTTGATCGACGTCCTCGGTTCGCCGGGCATCGCACGAGAACTGCGGCGACTGCTGCCAGCGCACCCCATCAACAATCGCGTCGCCCAAGTCCGGGAGATTACAGGCGCGGGAGACTGGGGAAATGCCCAGATTGTCTATGTCGCCGCCGGACACTCGCAGTTGCTGCGCAGCCTGAATCCTGTGACCGACGGCCACTCGATGCTCTTGGTGAGCGATGAGGAAGGAGGCCTGGGCGACGGGAGCGTGGTGAACTTCTTAACTATCGATCGCAATGTTCGCTTTGAGGTCTCGCTCACGGCCGCCGACCGGTGGGGGTTGAAGATCAGTTCTGAATTGCTCGGTGTCGCGGTTCGCGTCCAGGGCACCGGCCGGCATTCCTATCTCGGTTGCACGCGAATCAACGATGCCGATGCAATTCTTGCGGCCTGCGAAGCTCGAACGGCCCGTCAGGTCGTTCCGCGACGGCTGCCGAAACAGGCTGCCAGGGCATGATCCGCGAACGGCAATCCATCTGGAGACGAGCGCTGGCAGCTTGGAATCCGTTGCCCAACTTCGTGGGCGTACGGCACTCGGTGCGCGGCCAACTGATGCGAGTCGTGCTACTAACCACGGTAATCGCTCTGTGTGTTGCGGGCATCGCGATGCTCACCGTCGATCTGGGACGCTATCAGAAGAGTTGGGCCTCCGATCTGGAGACGGAGGCCTCAATTCTCGCGGTTTCGATCGCTCCAGCCCTGGCCTTCGATGACCATGAGGCGGCGGTGCGGAACCTGGCAGCTCTGCGCGCGAGGGCGCGCGTGATGGCGGCAGCGATCTACTCCCCGGATGGCAGTGTCTACGCCTCCTTTTTACGC
>JBAUYT010000298.1:0-2549 GCA_049584935.1 Steroidobacteraceae bacterium | reverse complement strand
GTCGTACCAACCAGGGCAGGCGCGGTCGCGCCACAGGTATCGGGTGCGTCAACATGAGTCTCGCCTCCTTACATCTTCATTGCCGTTGCACTTCTTACCGCCGGGCATCCCGGCGGGTCCCAGGTCCATGAGCAATGCAATTCAGGTGCCAGTGAGCCGGACAGCCGTCACAGCTTGGGTCCGCGCATCCGTGAGTGGTCGTGCCGCAAGAGATCGCTGACTTGATGGCAAGTTGGCGATCAGGAATGATGTGTATATCGGCGTTGCCCGTGCAGAGTGACCATGTCCCCGATCACAGGCCGGTCGTTGCCGCGCGGCGGCGTGTCGTTCTCGCCGCTCGGCTTCGGCGCCGCACCCATCGGCAATCTTTTTACCAAGGTCGCGGATGCGGACGCGCAGGCAGCGTTGCAGAGCGCGTTCGAGGGGGGCATCCGCTACTTCGATACCGCGCCCTATTACGGCTACGGCCTGAGCGAGCGGCGCGTCGGGCAGTTCCTGCGGGGGCTGCAGCCTGAGAACGTCACGATTTCCACCAAGGTCGGTCGCCTGATAAGCCCGGGGGAGGCAGGCGCGGAACCCGTGGGCGACTACGCCGCGAGCGGGTGCGCCGTGTTCGACTACTCGCGCGATGCGGTGAAACGCTCGTTCGATTCGAGCCTCGAGCGGCTGGGGCTCCAACGTGTCGACGTGCTGCTGCTGCATGACGTGGGCCTGAGCACGCATGGCGCGTTGCACAGCCAGATGCTGCAGCAGGCGCTGGAGGCGGCGCTGCCGGCCATGGCGGAGATCAAGGCGATGGGCGGCTGCCGTGCCATCGGCATTGGCGTCAATGAAGAGGCGGCATGCCTCGAGATCATGCGCAGCTTCGATATCGACTGCATACTGCTGGCCGGCCGCTACTCGATACTGGATCACGCCAGCCTGCATGGGGTCATGGCCGAGGCGCAACGCCGGCGCGTCGGCATCGTCGTCGGCGGCCCCTATAACTCGGGGCTGCTGGCGAACCGCTCGGCGCCGGGGGGAACCTACGATTATCGTCCGGTCGAGGGCGATGTGCTGCAGCGGGCGCGGCAGCTGTACGAATTGTGCGCGCGGCTGGGTGTCGATGTGGGCGCGGTTGCGCTGCAATTTGCGTTTGCACACCCGGCAACGGTCGCCGTCCTCGCCGGCATGCGCACGCCCCTCGAGGTGGCGATCGCGCTTGAACGCATGCGCCAGCCGGTCCCGGAGGACGTCTGGCAGGCCCTGCGAGACGCCGGTTTCATCGCACCCGAGGCGCCGACGCCCCGGTGAGCCATGACACCCGGATGCGCATCGACGCCCATCAGCACTACTGGCAGTTGAGTCGCGCCGATTACGGCTGGTTGACGCCGGCACAGGGCAGCTTGTACCGGGACTTCCTGCCGGCGGAGCTTGCGCCGCAACTGGCCGCCGGCGCGGTTTCGGCCACGGTGCTGGTGCAGGCGGCAGCGACCGAAGCGGAAACGCGTTATCTCATCGGGCTGGCGCAGACGACACCGTCTATCACCGGTGTCGTAGGTTGGGCCGACTTCGAGGCCGGCGATATCGCAGAGCGTATCTGCGGCCTGGTGCGGGACGGCGGCGGGAGGCTCAAGGGACTGCGACCGATGGTGCAGGACATCGCAGATCCAGAGTGGCTGCTACGGCCGGCAATCGACGCCGCCTTTTCGGCGCTCGTCGAGCAGCAGCTGCGCTTGGATGCGCTGGTCACGCCGGCGCACCTGGATGTGCTGATGAAGAGGCTTCGCCGGCACCCGGCGCTCCAGGTGGTGCTTGATCACTGCGGCAAGCCGGACATTGCCGCCGGTGCCTTCGAGCCGTGGGCGTCGCAGGTTGCGGAATTGGCGCAGACGACGCCGGCCTTCTGCAAGCTCTCCGGCCTGCTGTCGCAAGCGGCGCCAGGGGCAGGGGTGGATGATCTTGCGCCCTTCGTCGGCCATGTATTCCACTGCTTTGGTGCCGGTCGCATCCTCTGGGGCAGCGACTGGCCGGTAGTGACGGCCCAGGCAAGCTACCAACGCTGGCTGCAGATGTCGCTGGAGCTGGTGCATCGTTTTGCACCTGGCAGCGAGCGCGCAGTGTTTGCCACCAACGCGGTTCGCTTCTACGGTCTGGATATAGGACACTGCTGATACTCGGCGTCTTCGAGGTTTGCGCTTGACGGTTATCACGTCGCTGGACACTTACGATGTCCGCTTTCCCACCTCGCGCGAGCTGGACGGCTCGGACGCCATGAACGCCGATCCGGACTATTCGGCGGCCTACCTGATCCTGCGCACCAATGATGTCGGCGGCCTGTGCGGCCACGGGTTCGCGTTCACCATCGGGCGAGGCAATGATGTGCAGACGGCGGCCATTGCGGCTTTGCGCCCGCACCTGGTCGGACGCAACGTCGCAGATCTCATCCAGGATCTCGGCGGCTTTGCGCGCAGCCTGACGCACGATTCGCAGTTCCGCTGGCTCGGCCCCGAAAAGGGCGTCATGCACATGGCGATCGGCGCGGTCATCAATGCCGCCTGGGACATGGC
>JBAUYT010000297.1:0-1973 GCA_049584935.1 Steroidobacteraceae bacterium | reverse complement strand
CTGCAGCCCAGGGGCGGCCGCGGCCGGCGGCGCGGCACTGCGCCGGCCGCACGCGCCAAGCCGCGGCCTACGGGTGGGTGACCTGCAAGATGCTGTGCCTGATCTGCTCCGACAACACCAGCTGCGCATCAGCGGCCGTGCGGATCAGCACCTCGTCAAACACCAGCAGCCCGGCGGCATCGACCTCGATCACGCCGCGCGTGCGCAGCATGTCGATAAAGTTCTCGAACAGGCTACGGTCGAAGAATTCCGGTGAGTTGATGCCGTAGAGCATGGTCATGCGTTGTGCCATGAGCTGGCAGCGCTCCTCCAGCGCCTGTTGCGATATGTGCCCGCTGCCGGCACCGATCAGCAGCGCAATGGCCAGGTAGTAGCGCTCGATCGTCGCCACGGTGGTCTGGGCCAGCAGCGACAACTGCATAGCGGCAAAGCTGTTCGACTCCGGGCGTCGCCAGCGGGGCTCCGTGGCACTGACCTGCAGCAGGCCGAGGTCCGCCAGCGCGTCGAGCATGCGGCAGACGACTTCGGGCAGCTCCGCCTCGGACCAGCGGATGAACAGCTCCGCCGCCACGTACGGATAGATCCGGCCGGCCAGGCGCTGCACGGCCTCGGTGGTCATGCCTGCGTTCGACAGGAAGCAGCAGGCGATCAGTGACGGCATCGCAAACAGATGGAGTACGTTGTTGCGGGTGTAAGTGGCAAGTACCGCGTGCTCGGGGCTCATGCGCACGATGTCTCCGCTGCGATGCTGCTCGCGCGAGATCACCTTGAGCGCAAGGCCGTATTCGACCACCTGCGGCGCATTCGCACCGGTGACGGTGACGCGCTCGGCGTACGGCACCCTCTTGAGGATCGCCAGCATGGTGTCGATCTGTCGTCGCAGGTCCGACTCGACCATCGCCTGGCGCGGCGTCGCCAGCAGAATCAGCGCCAGCAGGTTGATCGGTGTCACGGTGGCAGCTGCGTTGATGTGCCGCATGATGTTCTGTGCCAGCGCATCCACCAGTGGATTCACCCACGACGGCCGATTCTGGTCGTCGAACTGCTGCGCGCGCCAGCCGGGTGCGCGCTCATCGAGCAGCGTATCGAGGTAGATCGGCTCACCGAGACTGACGTGCACGCGGCCGAGACGCTCGTGCGACAGGCGGCGGATTCCCTGCAGCAGTCCCCATACCGACTCCTTTTCCTTGGGTTTGCCCGAGAGTTCTCCGATGTAGGTGGGGCCTTCGAGGATGCGCTCGTAGCCGAAATAGACCGGCACGAACACGACCGGCAGGCTGGGCTCGCGCAGATAGCTGCGCACCGTCATCGACAGCATCCCGGTCATGGGCGACAGCAGACGGCCGGTACGGCTGCGGCCGCCCTCGATGAAATACTCGATCGAATGGCCCCTGGCCATCATGGCCGCGAGGTACTTCATGAAGACGATGGTGTAGAGCGTGCTGCCTCGCAGACTGCGGCGGATGAAGAACGCGCCGCCCTTGCGCAGCAACCGGCCGACGATCGGCAGGTTCAGGTTGAGGCCGGCGGCGATATGCGGCACCGCATATCCCTGCTGGTAGATCGCATAGGACAACAGCAGGTAGTCCATGTGGCTGCGATGACACGGCACGTAGACAATCTCGTTGCCCTCCGCCACCTGGCGCAGCGTTTCCAGGTGTTGGAATTCGACGCCGTCGTACAGCCGGTTCCACAGCCGGGTCAGCGCCAGCGACATGAAGGTCACAAAGGTGTGCGAATAGTTGGCCGCAATCTCGTTGGCAAAACGGCGCGCCTCCAGCAATACGGCGCGCCGGGTACTGCGGCGCTTCTCGCCGACCTCCTGTGCCACCGCGGCGCGCACCGTGCGCGTTCTCAGCACCTGGTTCACGATGGTGCGGCGGTGCGACAGGTCTGGCCCGATGCGCGCGGCGCGCAGGCGCGCGAGCTGCGAGCGCAGCTGCCGCGCCACCAGCCGCCCGGCCAACGCGGTT
>JBAUYT010000296.1:0-21834 GCA_049584935.1 Steroidobacteraceae bacterium | reverse complement strand
GTCCCATACCGCCTCAAATGCCGCCGATTGCACAGATGAGATCACCGGCTGCCTGATCGGATTCGGGTCGCGGCTCTGTCGCCGCATTTTGTGCGTCGTTCTCGACAAATTAGTCATTGGACCAGCGGAGCGACATCGAGCTTCTAATACTTATCCGGTGCGCTGCAGACTGATGTGATGGCCGTCTCGGATCAATGGAGGCAAGAGCCTCCCCGAGCCATTTCCTACAGGCTGCCGAACCTTCTAGAAGATCTGTTCTGAGGAGAGGTGCTCAGCGCGCACCGGCGTGATTCCCTCAAATTTCGATGCCTCCAACCATCGATTTCCAACTCCTGGGCGGGTTATCGACGACAAATACGGGCCATTGCACAAAGCCCCACACTTCCCCACACGCAGGACAGTGCTTTTCGACGCCATCTCGGAACAACTCTCCGGACTCCATCTCAGCTCCCGCTCCTGACCATTGACATTTTCTACATGTCACGGCTTCCCGTGAGAACCTTTGATAATAGTCAATCAGCGGCATTCGACAGCGGACGGCACGCAATATTCGCGCATCATCCATACCTAGGATATGGGTCCGTTTGTCCCGAACTCAATTCCATGGCCGTTTCTGAATCGAATTGGCGTCTCTGCGTCTCTATGCGTTTTCGTAGCCGGCCAATCATCTCTCGTGCCATACGAACCGCTTCACTTTCTTGCTTTGATTCAAGTTCGCAAGAACTTGGAGTCGAACACTTCGCCGCCGGCACAGCCATTTCACTACAGGCGGAAACCAAATCTAGTTGGCCGATTAACAATTGCGCCGCTTTGAGGCGCATCTGTTCAGACTTGCTCTCGCGCAGTATCTGGCGCAGCACCCCAACAGCCTCAATCCCAGCTGCCTGCAATTGGCGATGTGCCGCGTCAAAGGCTTCTTTCCTGTATGACCAAATTGCGTGGCGGAAGGGCTGATCGTGATTCAACCAAAGCGAAATTGTTTGCGGAGTTACCCCAAGTTTCTCTGCTACGGTTCTCGCTGATTCTCCGGCAGCGAGCATAGGCAGGCCGAGGCTTTGTTGAGCTGATAACAAGCTGAAAACGTCCGAATCCTTCGGGAAAGTTAAAGGTGGAGAAGAGCCAGGTGTTTCGTCTTTCATACAGTGGTACAGCGCCCACCCCACTATGGACTAGGCAATTGATTTCAAAGCGTTCCGAGAGTTGCTAACGCTTGCGGTCCGTAGTACTCACGTACGAATGCTTCGACATCCTCGATCCGGTAGCGCGAGGGAGAGTGTGGCGAACGCCCTCGACGGTAATAAGTTGGGCCCGAACCAAGCTCTGCCCACTTTTCCAAAGATGCCACGGACAGATGAAGCATTTTGGCTACCTCTTTCCGCTCTAGCAAACGGCAGCGGCTTGGAGAAGCGGTCGTGAAATACGGTGCTGGCTTCATTGGACCTCATGCGAGTTTCTTCCAGACTGGAGCATCCAATCAATCGGAACAAGACTGAAGAGCGATCACTTCGTGCTGTTCGTCTCGGTGGCAATCATCACTTCCGGGAACGCCTTCTTCATCGCCATCAGCACATCCTCCAGACTGTGCTTCTGGAGTACAGAGTCTAAAGACCACTGCTCGGCGACATTACCGCCCGACAGGTAGTTCATGCAGATCGCGTCCAGTGCAACCGAGTCGTAGTCGGTGTTTAACTCGGATCTCGCGGCCTTCAGGCCAAGCTCGATGGTCGCAATTTGGTCAGTGTGCAGGTGGTAAATGCGCGAGCGGAAGCTACCATCTTTGCACCTACGTACATTCATTCTTCGTCCGGACATACTTCCTTCCTTACCTCCTGTTGCAAATCTCGTCCGGATGAGTGTTCTACTTAGGAAGTAAACTCACGCCTCCCCCTCCCCTCTAGAGGTGCTGCGCGATCACTGTCATTTCCTCAAGCTACTTGAGGGCTCCGCATCGTTGGCGACGCTCGGCTGCCGGAGACATTACAGATGACTCAACCACTGCCCGCGATGTCGTGGCTCTCCGGACCGCTCACAACGGTACACACGCCACGCCGGAACTACGCGATTTCACTATGTTCCGGATGTGCGCCGGAACTGTAGCAACTGGCTTGCTATTTGAATCCCCCCGATTCACTTTGATTGAATTGGGGACCAGCCGAGGATAGAAAGGGGGTCGGCCCGTAGCCGCTTTGCCTGCTCCCAGTACTTTTCGATCTTCTTGGCCGGATCGCTGCCTGACTTGTTGCCGAACTTGTCCGCGAGAAGCACCTTGGCGATCTGAACACTGGTCTGCTTCGCTTCACGCGCATCGATTACGCGGAGATAAGTCGGCCAATTATGAGAGCCCTTGTGCGGCGGCGTTTTCTTCATCACCGCAGAAAGGGCGGTTTGTCGGGTCGTGAAAATCATCTGCGCTCTGCGCCCCTGCGCGCCCCATGGCTTTCTAAGGTCGAAGAGCAATGTCGCAAACTCCGACCGTTGTACCCTCGGAATTTCATGTGGAGTCGTGGCCTCTTCCAGCCCTGCATGATCTGGACGGCGCGAAAAGTAGGTTCCGATCTCGATGGAATCTGGCTGGAGCGGGAAGCCTGTTAAGAAGCGCGGATGAGCATCGCACGATGGGTCTCTGATCGGGCCGAATATCCACCAGTGGAGCCCCAAGTCCCAACGGATATCTGCTTCTGGCGAATCGAGCGTCAGCCCGTAAGTCAGATGAGAAACTGCACTGGCCTTTACAGCCAGCTTCGTCGTTACTTTCTCGTAGTCCTTTCGATACTGGGCATTTCGGCGCAAAAATTCCCAAGCCCAGCCGGAATCGTTCAGTTTCGCTGTGAACGAGTAATCTGATGGATTCTGCCAATCCGGCATTCCCCCATATTCGCACGCCTGGAATCGGAGGGTGAGTACCTGGTACCTGCAAGTGACAATGAGGTATGTTCTTGACGCCTGATCAGATTGCGTCGCTGACAGGGTACGTCCGCTCCTCCGCGCAGCGGCGATGGCTCGTCCGCAACGGCGTGCGCTTTTGGGTGCGAGGTGACGGCACAAATGCGGTTCCACTGGACCAGTTGGCCACTTCCCGGGTGCCCCGTGGCCAAAGCTGGGCACCAGACTTGTCCGTTCTGGACCAAAAGCGCTAAGTTCGCTGCTGTGGGACGTAAAAGGAAGATCGACAAGCACCTCCCGCGCAGGGTGTATCTGCGTAGGGGAACCTACTTCTTTGTCGATGCGCAGGGAACCTGGCGCAACCTAGGCCGCGATCTCCCGTCGATGTACCGGGAAATGGCGAAGCTCACCGAAGTTACCGCATCCCTCCGGACCATGGCGGACCTGTTTGATCGCTACGTACGAGAAGTGTTACCCGGGCTCGCGTCCAGAACGCAATCTGACTATCTCGGTTACCTTGAGAATCTAAGCGTTGTTTTCGGATCTGCGCCGCCGCGAGAAGTAACCGCCGGTCACGTGTCAGACTACCAAGCGAAGCGGGCAGAGAGATCCGTTGTTCAGGCCAATCGGGAGAAGTCCTGTCTATCAGCCGTCTTCACAGCGGCCCTTAAATGGCACGCTGTTGAATCCAATCCCTGCCGCTTGATTCCAAAACTTAGGGAAGCGGAGCGAAATCGATACGTCACGGATGAAGAGTTCAACGCCGTGTACCGTCTCGCCTCTCCTATGTTGCGATGTGCGATGGATCTTGCCACGATGACAGGTCAGCGTGAGGGCGACCTGCTAAGGCTATCTCGTGCTCACCTTGGTGACGATGGAATCCTGTTTGCAATTGGCAAATCAAAGCGCCGGCATCCAAGACACGGCAAGGTCGTCGAGACTGCCAAACGATTGATCGTAGAATGGTCGCCCGAACTCCGCGCGGTGATTGAGCGACTGAAGAAGCTGGGACCAGATATCAGGCCCACTCTGTTGTGTACCCTCCAGGGCAAGCCGTTCACCTCGGACGGCTTCCGTTCAAACTGGCATCGGCTCATAAGCACAGCGACCAGCCCTGGTCAGAAACGCGAGCCGCCCGTCCTTGGGGAACGCTTTACCTTTCATGATCTGCGGGCAAAGTCGGCAAGCGATGACGCCTTTGACGTCGCCACGGAACGCCTTGCACACGACGATCCGCGTACCACTCAGAAGGTCTACCGACGCAAGCCACGGCGAGCCAGACCCGGCGCAAAAATATTGGACGCGAGTGGCGATATTGGACAACGAAACCGCTAAGGGCGCGTCTAACTTCTTGATCTATTGGTGGCCAGGGGTGGAATTGAACCACCGACACGCGGATTTTCAGTCCGCTGCTCTACCAACTGAGCTACCTGGCCGTCGCTGGGAAGGACGCGTATTAGACCGGCCCAGCCGCTCGAGCGTCAACCCTGAACGGCAATATTTCCCGCCAAATCAGTCGGTAAGGCGCAGGACGGCAGCGGGTGCGCTAGCTCTTGTCCGGCTCCACGAACTCCTTGGGCGCCGCTGAGCCCGCACCGAAGAAGAATTTCTCCATCTCCGCTTCGAGGAATTTGCGCGCCTTGGGCTCGATCGGGGTAAGGCGGTACTCATTAATAAGCATGATCTGGTGTTTGCGCCAGCGTTCCCAGCCCTCCTTCGAGACATTCTCGAAGATGCGCTTGCCGAGTTCGCCCGGATAGGGCAGTCGATCGAGGCCGGGGGCTTCCTGCTTGAGCAGAACGCATTGGACCAAGCGGGTCATGGGATTTCGGTTACCTGGTGAGACAGAAGCGTGGCAATCGGTGCCGGCAGGCCGATGCGGGCCGGCTGGCGCGCGTTATACCAGAGGGTCTCGGCGCCTTCCATCACCGCGGCGAGCCCGCGGCAGCGCACCCGGATAGGGGCGATCTCCAGATCGAAGTGCGTGAAGCCGTGTTTCAGCAGCGGCAACGGCTCCGCCTGCTCGAATCGCGCCTGCTGCAACCGGCTGCCGCAGTAGTGCTCGAGTGCCTCCAGACTTTCGAAATCCGGCGGCGCCCAGAGCCCGCCCCAGATCCCCTCGGGTGGTCGGCGCTGAAGCAGGACTTCGCCGTCCGCACGCGTCGCGAGCAACATGAATGCGGCTTTTGTACGGCGCGCCGCGTGCGTGCGGGGTGTCGGCAGTTCGCGCACCCGCCCGGTGGCAAAAGCGACGCACTCGTTCTGCAGCGGGCAATGCACGCACAGCGGGTCGTGGCGCGTGCAGAGTGTGGCACCGAAGTCCATGATCGCCTGCGTGTAGCTGGCATTGTCGGCGGCAGGCGTGCAGGCCTCGGCCTGCGCCCAGAGCGCCCGCAACGTCGATGGTGCCGCGGGTGCGCCGTCGATGCCGAACAGGCGCGACAGCACCCGCCGGACGTTGCCATCGAGAATGGCCTCCGGCTGTCCGAACGCCAGCGACAGAATCGCGGCGGCGGTCGAGCGTCCGATGCCGGGCAGTGCGACCAGTTCGTCCCGCGTGGCCGGGAGCTCGCCGCCATGATTCTGGACGATCATCTCTGCCGCACGCTTGAGATTGCGCGCGCGCGAGTAATACCCGAGACCGGACCAGAGATGCAGTACTTCGTCGAGCGCCGCGTCGGCGAGCGACTGCACATCCGGAAAGCGCGCCATGAAGCGCCGGTAGTAGCCGATGACGGTAGCGACCTGCGTCTGCTGCAGCATGATCTCCGACACCCAGACGCGATAGGGCGTGCGCTGTTGCTGCCACGGAAGCTGATGACGACCGTGCCTAGCGTGCCAGCAGGTCAATGTCTCTGCCAGCGCCGCCATGGATCAGCTCATGAGCGCGTCGATGATGGCCTCAAGCGCGGGCTTGACCGTGGCCCGCTTGAGTTTGGGATCTCGCACCACCCGCATCGCCAGGCCTTCGATCAGGCACTGCAGCATGACGGCACGGCTCCGGGCCGCGGCAGTCGACAGCTTGACGCCGCGCGCACGCGCACCGCGGCGCACGACTTCGGTGATGCTGCAGCCGAGCGTGCGGTCCTTGGTACGGACGGCGCGCGCGATCTCCGGGTCTCTGGTGGACTCGGCGGTCAGCTCGAGCATCAGGGTGGCGTTGAGTTTGGGGTCGTCCCGTCTGCGCCAGGCATCAAATATCTGGAGCAGCGAACGGCTGATGTCCTCTGGTGTGTTGAGCTTGCAGATCTGTTGATGGTGTTCCGACTCCAGGTGCCGCTCGATGATGGCTTTGACGATGGCGGATTTGCTGGCAAAGTAACGATAGATGAGGCCCGCGCTCATCTCCGCGGTCTGCGCTATGTGCGCCATGCTGGCCGCATGGAAGCCGTGCTTGATGAAACAGCGTTCGGCGGCATCGAGAATGCGCTCGCGTTGCTTTGCGGCCCGCGCCATCACGACACGCGGGCCCGGCGTCGCCGCCACCGTCGTGCTGGAGGTAATGCCACCCTCGGTCATGGATTGGCACTCCTGGCTGTCTGTTCCCGCCAGCCGCCGCCGAGGGCCTCGTACAGACCGACACGATTGCTCTGTTCCGCGAGACGCGTAGCGATCAGACTCTGCTGCGCGGCGTAGTCGCTGCGCTGCGAGACGAGTACGTCGAGGAAGCTGTCCCGCCCGGCCTTGTAGCGCTGCTGCGAGAGCTCATAGGCACGGCCGGTTGCCGCGACCAGTGTCTCCTGCGCGGCGCGCTGGCGGTTGAGCGTGGCAGTCAGTGCCAGAGCATCGGCCACCTCGCGGAAGCTCGCCTGAATGGCCTTCTCGTACTGAGCGACCGCAATCTTCTGATTGGCTTTTGCCAGCGACAGGTTGCCGACGATCTCGCCGCCGTGGAACAGGGGCAGCGTCACCGTTGGCGAGAAAGCCCAGGTGCCACTGCCGGCCTTGAACAGGCCCGAGAGGTCGGTGCTGGCCGAGCCAATGTTGGTGGTCAGGGAGATGCTTGGAAAGAAGGCCGCGCGAGCCGCGCCGATGTTGCCGTTGGCACTGCGCAACGCATGCTCGGCCTCAAGCACGTCGGGCCGCCGCAGCAGGACGTCCGAGGGCAGTCCTGCCGGCAGCGCTTCGAGACCCATGGTTTTGGCATCGAAGGCCTCGGGCAACCACGATGGATCGAGTGGTGCGCCCACTAGCAGCTGCAGCGCGTCGATGTCCTGTGCCACGTTACCTTCGTAGCGCGCTGCGTCGGCGCGCGCCTGCTCCACCGTGGTCTGCGCCTGCGCCAGATCGAGCCCGGAGGTAGTGCCGGCATCGTGACTCTTCTTCGACAGCTCATAGGAATGCTCCTGGCTCTCGAGCGTCTGCTGCGCCAGATGCTGTAAGTCCTTGTCCGAAGCCAGCGTCAGATAGGCATTGGCCACTTCGGCGATGAGCATCAGTTGCGCACTGCGCCGCGCCTCTTCCTGCGCCAGATATTGCTCCAGCGCTGCGTGCGTCAGGCTGCGCACGCGGCCGAACAGGTCGATTTCGTAGTTCGAGATGCCGACGCCGGCCTGGTAGATATTGCTGGTATAGGAACCGACGCCGAAGGTCAGCGCCGGCGGCAGTTTTTCACGCGTGAAACTGCCGCTGGCGTCGATGCCGGGGAAGAGCGCGCTGCGCTGGACACGATACTGTGCCCGCGCCTTCTCGATATTGAGCACTGCCACGCGCAGGTCGCGGTTATTGGCAAGCGACGCCCCGATCAGACTCTGTAAGCGCGGATCGACGAAGAAATCGCGCCAGCCGATGTCCCGCACGGGGATCTCGCGCGCCTGCGCGGTGGCGAGTGAGGCAGTGGAGGCCGCCACATCGCCCTGCGCATCGTCCGGCCCTGCAGCCGACATAGCCGCGCCGTCGCCGGTGGCCGCGGACGGCGAGGGCGGCGTCGTTGGCGGAATCGGCCACCGATCCGGTACCGGCAGCGCAGGCTGGCCGTAGCGTGGCTCCATCGTGCACGCCGCGAGCATGCCGAGCAGCACGATACCGGCAGCCCTGCAGACGCGACGACTGCCCCAAGAAGTAGGCGAGCGCTCAGGTCTCATGCGAGTCTCTATCGCTGTGAGGGGGCAGCGGCCCAGGTACTAAGCGCGACGGCGGCGCCTGCTCCACTCGAGCTGCCGAAGGCTGAAGCGTTGGGCTGCCGGCAGGCTCCGGTACTGGCTCGTCAGGCAGACTGTGGAATAGCTTCAGCACGACCACGAAGAACACGGGAATAAAGAAAATTCCGAGGAACGTACCGGCGAGCATGCCACCGAACACACCCGTACCGATCGCGCGCTGTGCGCCGGCACCGGCGCCGGTGGCGACCGCCAGCGGCAGCACGCCTAGACCGAAGGCCAGCGAGGTCATCAGAATCGGGCGCAGCCGGTCGCGCACCGCGTGCATCGTGGCTGCGATGACGCCCTGTCCGTGCTCGACATTCTCTTTGGCAAACTCGATGATCAGAATGGCGTTCTTGCTCGCCAAGCCAATTGTGGTGAGCATGGCCACCTGAAAGTAGATGTCCCGCTCCAGGCCTCGAACCGTGCTCGCAATGACCGCCCCGATGACCCCCAGCGGCACTGCCAATAGTATCGCCGTGGGAATGGACCAGCTCTCATACAGCGCGGCCAGACACAGGAATACAACGATCAACGACAGCGTGTAAAGCATCGGGGTCTGCGAACCCGCTGCGCGCTCCTGGTATGATTCGCCGGTCCAGTCGATCGAGAATCCTTTCGGCAACTTGGCGACCAGCTTCTGAATTTCCTGCATGGCTTCCCCGGAGCTGACACCGGGCGCCGCGGCACCGTTGACTTCCATGGCGGCGACACCGTTAAAGCGATCGAGGCGCGGGGAGCCGTATTCCCAGTGAGACGTGGCGAACGAAGCCGTGGACACCATATTGCCTTGGGCGTTGCGCACGTACCAACGGCCAAAATCCTCCGGATGCATGCGAAACGGCGCGTCAGCCTGCACGATCACGTGCTTGACACGGCCGCGGTCGATGAAATCATCGATGTAACGTCCGCCCCAGGCAACGGCCAGGGTGTCATCGACATCCGTCATCTTGAGACCGAGAGCGCTGGCTTTCTGCGCATCGATGTCGAGCCGAAACTGCGGTGCATCCTCCTGACCATTCGGGCGCACATTCGCGAGCAGCGGATCCTTCGCTGCCATGAGCAGCAACTGGTTACGGGCCGCGGTCAGGGCGGCGTGCCCCTGCCCGTTATCGTCCTTGAGGTAGAAGTCAAATCCTTCGGAGTTGCCCAGCTCATTGACCGGCGGCGGCGCGAAGGCAAATGCCAGCGCATCCTTGATCTGCGACAGCGCCCCGAAGGCGCGCATCTGCACTGCCGCCACGCCCAGTTTCGGTGACTTGCGCTGTTCCCAATCCTTGAGTTCGATGAATCCGATCCCGGCATTCTGACCGGTACCGTCGAAACTGAATCCGCCCACGGTGAATATCGACTCGGTGGCGTCCTTTTCATCCTTGAGGAAATGGTCGGCGACTTTGTCGAGCGCGCGCATGGTACGGGCTAGTGTCGAGCCGACGGGGGTCTTGACGATGCTGAACAGGTAACCTTGATCCTCGTCCGGCAGGAAGGCCGTCGGCAGACGCAGAAACAGCAGCGCCATCAGCGACGCCAGGGCGGCGTAGAGAATCATGTAGCGCCAGGGCCGAGCAATCAACCGTCCTACGATGCCCTGGTAGCGCTGACTGCCAGCATCGAAGGCGCGGTTGAACCAGCGGAAGAAGCCGCGGTTGAAATGGTGGTGCTGCCCCCGCTGTGCGGGCTTCAGCAGCGTGGCGCACAGCGCCGGCGTGAGCACGATCGCCACGATGACGGACAGCACCATGGCAGAAACGATCGTGATGGAGAACTGCCGGTAGATGACACCGGTCGAGCCGGCGAGGAAGGCCATGGGAATGAATACCGCCGACAGCACCGTGGCGATGCCGACCAATGCGCCGGTGATCTGTTCCATCGACTTGCGGGTGGCATCCCTGGGCGACAAGCCTTCCTCGGTCATCAGCCGCTCGACATTCTCGACCACCACGATGGCATCATCGACCAGCAGGCCAATCGCCAGCACGACCGCGAACATCGTGAGCATGTTGATCGAATAGCCCGACAACGCCAGCACGGCAAACGTGCCCAACAGCACGACCGGCACGGCGATGGTCGGGATCAGCGTGGCCCTGATGTCCTGCAGGAAGATGAGCATCACCACAAACACCAGCGCAATCGCTTCGACCAACGTCTTCACGACTTCGCGGATGGACTTGCGCACGTAGGGCGTGGTGTCGAACGCCGGTACCGCTTTCAGTCCGTGCGGCAAGCGCGGCTGGATACTCCGCAGAAGCTCGTCGACGCCGCGCACCGTGTGCAAGGCGTTGGCGCCCGTTGCCAGGTTGATGCCGACACCGGATGCGGGCACGCCGTTGTATTTGGCCGCGAACGAATACTCAGACATTCCCAGCTCAACGCGCGCCACGTCCCGCAGCCTGAGCGTCGAGCCGTCACTGTTGGCGCGCAGCACGATGCCGTCGAACTGTTCGGGCGTCTGCAGCCGGCCGAGCGCGGTCACGGTGGCATTGAGCTGCGTTCCGGCTACTGACGGCATGTCGCCGAGTTGCCCCACGGAAATCTGGGCGTTCTGACCCTGGATGGCGGTGATGACATCGCCGGGGGTCAATCCATAACCCTTGAGCTTGTCCGCGTCGAGCCAGATCCGCATGGCGTACTTGCCGCCGAAAAGCCGGACGCTGCCGACGCCGTCGACACGATTGAGGGGGTCGACCACATTGGTGGCCAGCCAGTCGGCGATATCGCCGGTGCTCATGCTTCCATCCATGGAGGCAAACCCGACCACCAGCAGGAAACTGCCGGTGTTCTTGGCTACCGAGATGCCCTGTTGTTGCACAATCTGCGGCAGCAACGGCACCGCTTGCTGCAGCTTGTTCTGCACCTGCACCTGGGCGATGTCCGGATTGGTGCCGCTGGCAAACGTCAGCGTAATGGAAACGTTGCCGGCGTTGTCGCTCGAGGATGCCATGTAGAGCAAGCCATCGAGCACGGTCATGTTTTGCTCGATGATCTGTGTGACCGAGTCTTCGACTGTTTTGGCCGAGGCACCCGGGTATGAGGCGGCAATCGCGATTGTGGGTGGTGCAATGTTGGGATAGCGAGCCACCGGCAGGCGCGTGATGGCCAGACCGCCTGTCAACATGATGATCAGGGCGACCACCCAGGCGAAAATGGGTCGATCGATGAAAAAGCGGGACAGCATCAGTGACTCCCCGGTCCCGCTAGGTGCCGTCGGCGTTTTTGGCGACGGCTGCCGGCGCGGCGTCGGTCGCGGGCGCATCGCCACCCCCACCCGGCCGGTCGGCTGCGTTCGCATTGCGCGCCGGGGCCACGTTCGGGGGCACCTCGACTGCATTGACCGACATCCCCGGCTGCACTTTCTGCAAGCCTTCGATAATGACTCGATCACCGGCGACCAGACCGTTGTCAATGAGCCAGTTGTCGCCGATGCTGCGGGACGCCTGGACGCTGCGCGACTCCACTACGCCCTGCGCATTGACCACCAGCGCACTGGCATTGCCGCGCGGATCGCGCGCAATACCTTGCTGCGGCGCCAGCACCGCCGAGTTGAGTACCCCCTCATCGATGATGGCACGCACGTACATGCCGGGCAGCAGCTCATCGCGCGGGTTGGGCACGATGGCACGCAGCAGGAACTCGCCCGTGGTGGGGTCGACGGTGACATCGGCGAATTGCAATTTGCCCTGCTGGGCGTAAGTGCGACCATCCGCCAGCACGATGGTTACCGGAGAATCGCTGGCGCCCAAGCGCGCACGGCCGCTGTCGATCTCTTGTTTCAATCGCAACCATTCGCTGCTCGCTTGGTTGACATCGACATAGATCGGATCCAGCTGCTGAATGGTGGCCAGAGCGGTCGACTGATCGGCCGTGACCAGAGCGCCGACCGTGACCTCGGATTTACCGATCCGGCCGCTGATCGGGGCCGTCAAATGTGCGTAGGAAAGGTTTACGGCCGCATTAGCCACGGCGGCCTTGCCGGCCGCCACGTCCGCCTGCGCCTGGCCGGCCGCAGAGATGGCATTGTCATACTCCTGGCGGCTGACGGCATCGATCTTGATCAGCTCCTGCGCGCGATCGGCCGCCAGCTTCGCGGCTGCCAGCGAGGCCTGGGCCTTCGCCAGCGTTGCCTGAGCACTCTCGAGCTGCGCGCGATAGATAGCGTCATCGATCTCGTACAGCAACTGGCCCGCCTTGACGATCGAACCCTCCTCGAACAGGCGCCGCTTGAGTATGCCGCTCACCTGCGGGCGCACTTCGGCCACAAGGTACGGATTGGTGCGCCCCGGTAACTCGCGCTTGAGTCCTAGAGGCTCGGCTTTGAGCGTGACGACGGTCACTTGCGGCGCGCCCTGCGGTCGCGCAGCAGCGTGTTTATGCCCACCGCAGGCCGACAGCAACGCGAGCGACAAGATGGCAGCACATGCGAAACCGCGGCGGATCCAGGCAATATCGATGTCCGGCACAATGCACCCGCTGTTTTGGTATTGGCGGCGCCACGCGCTGGCGCGCCGCAAGGAATGAATGAATGCTCATTCTACAAGTGGCGGTGAATTCGAACAAGCGTAGCGCGCAGCGCGGCGATCCGAGGTCACCTAAACCTAAGTAACTGATCCCCCGCGTCAGGAATCGGTATGACGGCGATGGAACTCGATCGGCCGGTTCTGCGGGAAACTGATGGCGACAGCCGAATGGACTGCGCGAGACGGATGCCGGATGTCGGCTCTGGAGATTGGCGGCGAATTGAATGCGTTGGCGCGCAACCGCAGGCAGCGTCTCGGGCAGCTCCCCACTGCACCGCTCGGATGGATGAGCGGTCCGCCACTTTTATTAACCTATAAAATCTTATAGACTAATAAAAGTGACCGCTGCGCAATGACAACCACCACTTACATCAGCGAGGTCAGCTCGCCGAAGCGCTACGAAAAGCGCCGCGAGGCATTCGTCCATGCAGCTGCCGCCGTGTTCGCCGAAAAAGGCTTTCACGGTGCCAGCACACAGGATATCGCCAACCGTCTGGGCATCAATCAGGCCGCCCTCTACTATTATTTCCCTTCGAAGGAAGCCGCGCTGGAGGCAGTCTGCTACTACGGCATCTCGCATGCAGTGGAGCGCATCCGGCAGGTAGTAACAGGCGATCTGCCGCTGCGGGAGACCCTGCCCCGGATCTTCTTCAGCCAGATCGCAGGGTGGCAGATGCATTGCGATCACCTGACCGTTTATCAGCAGGAGCGGCATCTGTTGTCCGGTGAACGCCGCGAAAGAATCCGTGAAGAGAGCCGGAACTATGAACGCCTCATCCTCGGCCTGTTGCGGAATGCGAAGCGCCGCGGAGAAATTTCCCCGGAAGTCGACGTGCAGCTGGCGAATCGCGCGTTGGTCAGTCTCGGCAGCTCGGTCATAGGTCTGTACCGTCGTGGCGAAATTCATGACATCGAGTACATAGCCCGCCAGTTCTCCCGATTGTTCTATTCCGGAATCCGGCCGCAACCGCCGGCCGGTAAGTCTGCACCCGTTGAGGTGTCGCAGCCCCATCGCCGCAGCCACTCTCGGCGCCAGTCGCCGAGATCCTGAGCGGATTTCGGACTGATACATGGCAGTGACCACAGTCCAGCTCACGCCACTGCGTTCACATAAATGAATCACGTACACATTTCGAGACCACGGGAGCACCGCCAATGAACAAGTACCTCCGCGCCCCGCAACACCTTTTGTTCGACGTCAAGGAGCGTGTGGCGCGCATCACGCTGAACCGTCCCGAGAAACGCAATACGTTGAGCCCATCGTTGCTAACAGAGTTGCGCGATGCGCTCATGGAGGCCGACAGCCGCGTCGATGTCAACGTGGTGATCCTCGAGGGCGCCGGCAAGGATTTCTGCGCGGGTTACGATTTGGTCGGCTCGTATGCCGGCTTCAAAGACGGAGATCCGATCCCGTGGGACGAGTCCCAGTATCGGACCGTCAATGCCTCGATCGACGACGATTGCTGGAACATGGAGCAGACGCAGAAGCTCACCATGGTCCTGTTCGACATGCACAAGCCGGTCATCGCCAAGGTGCACGGCAACTGTCTGGCGGGCGGCACTGACCTGGCGTTGATGTGTGACTTCATCATTTGCGCGGAGAACGCCAAGATCGGCTTCCCGGCGACGCGCGCCAACGGCACGCCGCCTAACCAGATGTGGATGTATCAGGTCGGCCCACAATGGGCCAAGCGCATGATGATGACCGGAGACAACCTCTGGGGTCGAGACGCCGTACGCATCGGGCTGGTGCTCGACGCGGTGCCGGTCGAAGAGCTGGACGCCGCAGTCAATGAACTCGCGCGCCGCATCAGCTTCGTTGACGCCGACATGCTATCGGCGCACAAGCGCATCATCAACGGGGCGCTGGAGTTACAGGGGGCACGTACATTGCAGCGCTTTGCCACCGAGATGGACGCACGCGCACACCTCTGCCAGGGACCGCGGCGCATGCAATTCAAGTCTGACATGAAGGAACACGGTCTCAAGGTCGCCCTCAAGAATCGCGACGAGCCATTTGGGGATGGCATGGTCCACGCCCACTGGCTCAGCAAGTAACAGGAGGATCGCATGTCCGAGAATTTCCTGATCGATGAGCCGAGCGAAGGCGTCAAGCGCATCACCATCAACCGCCCGGAATCGACCAACTCGTTCCAGTTCGAGATGTACACGGAGCTGGCCGACCATTTCAAGCAGATCAAGTACGAGCCGAAGACTCGCGTGGTAATACTCACCGCCGCCGGCAACAGGCACTTTTGCACCGGCCACGATCTGAGGTCACCCGGCAAGGCCCACTGGGTCCCCGAAGGCGTAGGCAAGCCGTTCTTCTCCCGCTACACGATCGATGTCATCGCATCGCTACCGGTACTTATGCGCAATCTACCGCAGCCGGTCATCTGTGGCGTCAACGGCACCGTCGCTGGCATGGCGCTCGCCTTCCCGCTGGCGGCCGACATCACCATAGCCGCAAAGTCGGCGAAATTCGTCAATGCCATCCACAACGCGGGATCCGGCGCCGAGCTGGGCATCAGTTACCTGCTACCGCGCGCGGTGGGCGCGCAACGTGCTGCCGAAATTCTATTCACCGCGCGGCCGGTGCTGGCCGATGAGGCCGAGCGCATCGGCATGGTGCTCAAGGCCGTTCCTGACGAGGAACTGCAGAACGCGTGCCTCGAGATTGCAAAGGGTATCGTCGTCAACGTACCCATGGGCATCTGGGTAACGAAGCAGTCGCTCTGGCAGAACATGAATGCAGGCAGCCTGGAGCAGGCAATCGAGCTGGAAAGTCGCGGTGTCTACGTTGCCCAGTCAACCGAAGACAAGGCGGAGAAGCAGAAGGCCTTCTTCGAGAAGCGCGCTCCGGTTTTCAGCTTCAAATAGTCCAGGTCGCACCACAGGAAAATCCAATGAGCTACGAATGCATTCGTTACGAGGTCGCGAATGGCATCGCGACCGTCACTCTCAATCGTCCGGACGTCTTCAACGCCATGAATCCTGCGATGATGAGCGAGCTGCTGGACGTGTTCGATCGCACCGACGCAGATGATGCCGTCCGGATCGTGGTAGTAACGGGTGCCGGAAAAGCGTTTTGCGGCGGCGCAGACTTGTCCAAGGGTGCGGCCATTTTCGACAAGAACAAGACCGTGTCCGATTCGCCGATCCGCCCGGATGGCACTATCGACTACCTCAAGGAGTCGGCTCGCGACGGCGGCGGCCGTCTGGCGTTGCGCATCTTCGCCAGCCTGAAGCCGAGCATCGCGGCCATCAATGGCGCCGGTGTGGGCGTCGGCGCCTCGATGGTGCTGCCAATGGACATCCGTATCGCGAGCGACAAGGCACGCATAGGATTCGTTTATGCCCGCCGCGGTATCGTGTTCGAGTGCTGCTCCTCCTGGTTCTTGCCCCGCGTGGTCGGCATCGGCAAGGCGATGGAATGGAGCCTCACGGGCCGCGTGATGCCGGCGGAGGAATTGAAGGCGGGCGGCCTGGTCCAGTATGTGGTGCCGCATGAACAACTGCTGCCCAAAGCGTACGAGATTGGCCGCGAGATTGCCGACAACACTGCGCCAGTGTCGATCGCCCTGATGCGGCAGATGGCGTGGCGCAGCCTCGGGATGGACCATCCCATGGAGGCGCATCGGTGGGAAAGCCGCGGCATCAGCAATCGCGGTCAAACTGCAGATGCGAAGGAAGGCGTGGCGTCGTTCAAGGAAAAGCGGCGGCCGAACTTCCCCTGCACGGTGTCCAGGGATATGCCGGACTACTTCCCCTGGTGGGAAGAGCCGACGTATCGTTGATCGGACTGACCAGACGACCAGGAGGCCAGCGTGAATACGGCCATCACCAAGCTCTTCGGAATCAAGTACCCCATCATGAATGCTGGTATGGGTCGCGTGGCGCTTCCCAAGTTGGTGGCCGCGGTCTCCGAGGCCGGCGGGCTCGGCGTGCTGGGCTGCGGATCCGGAGCACCCGAGCTGACGCGGCAGTACATCCGCGAGATTCGAACGCTGACCGACAAGCCCTTCGCCGGCAATGCGCCACTGGCGCTCCCCAACGGCCGCGAAAATGCCAAAGTCATGCTCGAGGAGAAAGTGCCCGTCATCAATTTCTCCATGGGCAAGGGCGACTGGATTGTGAAGGCAGCGCGTGAATTTGGCGGCAAGGTGATGGCGTCCGTGAACGACGTGCGCCTGGCCAAGAGCGCGCAGGCCCAGGGGGTCGATGCGGTCGTCGCCACCGGACACGAGGCAGCGGGACACGCCGGCGACGTCACGACTTTCGTGCTGATTCCGCGCCTGAAAGAAGTGCTCGACATACCGATCATCGCCGCCGGCGGAATTGGCAACGGTGCGGGTCTGGCCGCGGCGCTCACCCTGGGCGCCAGTGGCGTCTGGATGGGGACGCGCTTCCTGACGACCAAGGAAAGCCCGATGCACGACAATTTCAAGCACAAGGCGGTCGAGCTGGATATCGGAGGCACCGTCATTTCCGACAAGTTCGACGGCATTCCGTGCCGCGTAATGAACACTCAAAGAGCACAGCAAATCCTCAACTCCCGCTTGAGCTTGAATCCCTTCCAGGTCTTCCTCGACTCCTTCGGTATCGCCCGCGAACTTCAGATCCCCTATCTGAAGCTGTTCGTCGACGTCATCAAAAAAGGGCCCAGGAAGACGATTGACATGATGCGTATGGCGCAGCAATTGAGCGCGCACACCATCACGTTGACGACCGGCGATCTGAAAACCGGCATGACCGGCGCTGGCCAATCGGTCGGCCTCGTGCACGACATACCAACCGTGGCCGAGGTCATGCAGCGGATCGTGGCGGAGGCGGAAGCGGCCCGGACAAGCCTCGTCGGCAGCCTGGATTCATGAAACGCGCAGATCGATCAGCTGGGGATAGGAACAGCCGACCTTGTCGCCGCTCGAGCGGCGCCTTGAGCGGCGGCCGCGCGGCGATGTGGCGATAAGCTGCTGACCAGAGGATATTTTTCTTGGGGATCTTCCTGGTCACGGGCTCCGCTAGCGGCATCGGCGCAGCTGTCGCCCGGCGCCTCGCCGCGCGCAGCCACTCGGTCATTACGGTTGATATTCGCAACGCGCAGATCGAAGCGGATCTGGGCACTCCAGCCGGCCGCAACTGCGTTCTCGAGCGGGTATCCGCCGTCGCTCCGACTGGCATCGATGGCCTGGCCGCATGCGCCGGGGTCAGCGGCTATGTCCGACCCAAGGATCTGGTCCCGCGCGTCAATTTCTTCGGCGTCACCGAGCTAGTGGACGGCTTGCGGCTACCGCTGGCGTGCCGCAAAGGCAGCGTCGTCATCATCAATTCGCAGTCCGCGACCATGCAGCCGTGGACCGAGCCTCATCAGCTCGACTATGTCGACGCCTTGCTGGCGGCTGACGAAGCGAAGGCCGTCCAGCTGGCCGGAGTGCAGTCGGAGCTGGAAATATACGCCGTAGCCAAGTGGGCGCTAGGCCGATGGATGCGCCGGCAGGCGGCCTCGTTTGCGCACCTCGGCGTTCGCATCAATGCCATTGCGCCCGGCTTCACGCGCACCTCGCTCACCGGGGCACTGCTGCAGGATCCAGCGCTGCAGGCTCACCTGCGTACATTCGTCGATTCCATTCCATTGGGATTTGTGGCCGAGCCGGATGACATCGCCGACTGCGCCGAATTCCTCTTCAGCCAGCAGGCGCGCTTCATGAGCGGGGCGGTCGTATTCGTCGATGGTGGCCACGATGCCCTGATGCGTCCGGACGCGTTCTGAAGATCCCGTGGCGCGCGAGTCCGGGCTGCGCGTGGCTGTCGGCGCCACCTGCTGCACGCACAGGCACTGCGCAGTTCATACAGCGCCGGACTCACCATTCAGGCGAGCCATCAAACAGCCAGCGGCGCTTACCCGCTTCAGATGACGTATTTCGGTCTTCGCGGTCATCGCCAGCGCCCGCTCCAATGCTGCGCCGTCGAGTCCGCGCGCTCGGTTGTAGCTGACGAGTGCAGGATCTGCATCGGCAAGACCGCTGTATGGTTTGGGGCCGATGCGCTGCATGTTTCCGGCACCGGCACCCGCATCGAACAGCAGCACACGGTTTCCGGATCTCACAACGAATGCACCGATATCCATTTAACCGTCGATGGCCGGCAGAACTTCGATGTCGCCAACCTTCACGTGTTCTACCCGAGGTCCAGACTCACACGAAATTGCTGCCGCAGCGTCACCTTGCTGACCTTGCCGCTCGGCAGGCGCGGCAGCGCATCCACGAAAGCGACACTTTTGGGGCACTTGTAGCCCGCGATTAGTGCGCGGCAATGAGCGATGAGCAGCTCGGCGGTGGCAGCGGCGCCCGCCTTGACTACCACGATCGCCTTGACTGCCTCGCCCCAGCGTTCATCGGCAACGCCGATGACGGCGGCGTCGGCAACGGCCGCGTGCGCCATGAGCGCCTCCTCTACTTCGCGGCTGTAGACGTTCTCTCCGCCCGAGATGATCATGTCCTTCTTGCGATCGACCAGATATGTGAATCCGTCTTCGTCCACGTAGCCCATGTCTCCCATGTGCAGCCAGCCCCCGCGCAGGGTCTCGATGGTCGCCGCACTGTTATTCCAGTAGCCCAGCATGTTCTGCGGCGATTGCAGGCAGATTTCGCCGATCGCGCCGATCGGCAGCTCGTGATCGAGCTGGTCGAGGATCCGCAACCGGGTGTCGGCGTTGGGCTGCCCGACCGATGCGAGCCGCCGCAGATCGCGCGCATCGCCGTCGGGGCGGTGATAGTGCTTGCGCAGCGTGAGACCGGCGCCTTCGGTCTGCCCGAAGCCGTTGATCATGATGGGACCGAAGCGCGCCAGGGCGCGCTTGAGCACTGTGACCGGCATGGGCGCAGCCGCGTAATTGATGGTTTTCAGCGACCGCAGGTCGAAGCGATCGATATCCGGCAGATTAAGCACTTGCTGCACGAGCGTGGGGGCCAGGTGTACCTGTGTAATGCGTTCGCGCTCGATGGTCCGCATGACCTCGAGCGCATCGAAGCTGCGATGCAGGACGATAGTGCCACCGCGATAGGTCAGCGCCAGACCCTGGGTACGCGCGCCGCAATGAAACAACGGCATGGCCAGCAGCACTTTGTCGCCCACGTCGGCCGCGAGCTCATACGACCAGGTCTCGCCGCTCGCGAGCATGGCCGAGTGAGGCAGCATCGCGCCCTTCGGCCGGCCGGTGGTGCCACTCGTGTAAAGAATGGAGGTAACGTGGGCGCCGGTCGGCAACTCACCGGAAATGTCGCTCGCGCCGCCGGACAGCAGCGACTCATAGGGACTGGCCCAATCTGGGCAATTTGAGCCGATGCAGATGTAGTGCTGAATCGAGGGCAACTCGGCGCGCAGGCCGTCGATCAGTGCGCAGTACTGCTCCTCGATGAACAGCGCCCTTGGGGCGGCGTCGCGCAGGATCCAGGCGATCTCGGGCGCAGCCAGACGATAGTTGATCGGCGCCACGATATAGGGCGAGACTTCGGCAATTCCGTAAACCTCGAGGAACTCGGCGCAGTTCATCGCCAGGATCGAGATGCGGTCCTGCGGCAGCAGCCCGTACGCCTGCATGGCCGCGGCCAGCCGCTTCGCGCGGGCGGCGAAGGTGCGAAAAGTGCTGCGTCGTCCTTCGAAAACCAGGTGCGCGTCATCGCCATGCAGCCGTGCGTTGCGCTCGACCAGATCTCGCAGCGACTGCAGGGCATAGTCGGGTGGACGCATCGCGATCGCCCTCAAGGCGTATCGGCGGGAAAGCTCGGGGAACGCTTCTGCAGAAAAGCATCGATGCCCTCCTTGCCCTCGGGTCCGGCAAAGCCAATGAACTCGAGCGCCAGCGAGGCATCGAAAATGGGCGCCGCCTGCCGCAGCCAGTGATTGAGCGCATGCTTGGTCCAGCGCGTCGCTGCCGGCGCCAGCGTCGCCAGTCGCGTGGCGATCTCGACCGCCTTCGAGTCCAGCTCGTGCGCATCCACCGCCAGCGAAACGATTCCCATGTCGGCGGCCTGCTGGCCGCTGAAGGTCTCGGACAGCAGCAGGTAGTACTTCGCGCGCGCCATACCGCAAAGCAGCGGCCAGAGAATGGTGGCATGGTCGCCCGCAGCGACTCCTATCTTGGCGTGACCATCGGAGAACTGGGCATCCTTGGCAGCAATCGAGATATCGGCGAGCAAGGCGCAAGCGATGCCGGCACCCACAGCCCAGCCGCGCACCGCACTGACAATGGGCTTGGAGCAGGCGATCATGTTGTAGACCAGATCGCGCGCCTCTTTGAGCGCCTGCATGCGCAGACCATAGTCGTCGCAGACCTTGCGCTCGTGATTCAGATCACCTCCCGCGGAAAACGCCTTGTCCGAGCCGGTAATGATGCAGGCGGATACCGATTGATCCTCATGCACGTCGCGCCAGATCTCGGAAGCTTCTCGATGCAGAGTGGCGGTCATGGCGTTGAGCTTCAAGGGCGAGGCCATCGAGATGCGCAGCACGCGCGGATGCGGGCGGTCGAACTTCAGCTCGGTGTAACGCGCATAACGGTCGCTCATGACATTGGCTCCTGCATTCCGTGTTTCTGCGACTTGGCGATCAGCGCATCGACGGCAACGATGCGCTGCTGATGGCAGATCAGCGGATTGACGTCGATTTCGGCGATGCTATCGCGCTGATCCGAGGCGAGCTCGCCGATGCGGCCGAGGATGTCGGCCAGCCGATCGAGATCGATGGAATCACTGCCGCGAAAACCCTGCAGCAGCTGCGCGCCTTTGAGTCGCTGCAGCATGCCCAGGGCCTCCGCGTGCGTCACTGGCGCGAGTTCCACCGCCGTATCCTTGAGCAGCTCGACCAGCACGCCACCGAAGCCGACGACTAGCAGCGGTCCGAGTTGCGGATCGACGCGCGCGCCCACCATGATTTCGAGACCGGAGGGAATCATCGGCTGCACCAGTACGCCCTCGATCCTCGGTGGCGGAGCCACGCGGCCAGCATTTGCCACAATCGTCTCGAAAGCGCCGCGGACCGCGCTCGCGGAGCGCAGGTTGAGGCGGATGACACCGGCCTCGGTCTTGTGCGGCAGGTCGGCTGACTCAAGCTTGAGCACGACCGGGTAGCCGAGTCGCTCGGCGGCAGCGACCGCCTCGTCGGCAGTGTGGCTGAGTAGCTCGGTGACGACCGGCACACCGTAGACGGCCAGTACCGCTTTGGCCTCACGCTCGGTGAGCGTGTTATTGCGAGTCTTGCGCAGAAGCTCGCCGGCCTCGGCCCGCGCGCCCGATGCC
>JBAUYT010000295.1:0-3021 GCA_049584935.1 Steroidobacteraceae bacterium | reverse complement strand
GCCTGGTTCGCGCTCATGAACCGGAAGAGCCCGACGGCAGCGTGCCGGTCTCCCGAGCGAACCAGGCCGCGGCTTTTGACAGAATATCGCGCTCCAGCCGCAACTGCTTGTTCTCACGCCGAAGCCGGGTCAACTCATCACGCTCGGCCGCGCTCAGACCGGGAGCCTCCTCCTCCCGGCGGCCCTCGTTTCGCTCAGCCTGGGAGACCCACGCGCGAATGGAGTGGCCGCTCGGCTCAAACTCGCGGGCAAGATCGTCAGGATTACGGCCAGCACGGACCAGGTCGACCATCTGTCGGCGAAATTCCGGCGAATACGCTGGGCGTGTTCTTGGCATCGGCAGCACCTCTGGCAAAAGCTTCAGGGTGTCCACCAAATCGGGTCAATCCCACTTTCGTGAGACGGTCCTTCACCGCCGCCTCGGTTTTGGCAATAAGTTCGAGCTTGCGCGACCGCAACTCGTCGAGATGCTCCGGCACCACATTGGCGATCGCGTAAGACTGCGCCTTCTGCTCGAGATCGCGACTTATCCAGCCGCATTCCGGTAGCCCGACGATCGTCGAAATATCGGGCTCATCGGGGCTTAGCGGCCGATAATCCAAATACGGCGCGTAATGGAGGTGTAGGGCGATGCCGGCAGCATCCATCTCGACGTACAGCATGCGCTTCGAGACGACCCGGCGATCCCCTGCCCTTGTTACGCTGGCATCCTGGATGGCGTGCTCGAGATAGAACAGCATGCGAGGCTCCGTGCCGGGATCCCGCTCGTCGACGAGCACCGTCCCTCGGCGCAACAGATCGCGATGCCGTTCGATCACGAGGTCGAGCGTCCCATCGAGAAGCGGATGGCCGGGACAGACGAACGCCGCCGGTACTTGGCCCTGCGGCGCGATCAGCGCCTTCTCAAATACGATCCGCTCATATCGAGGTAGTACCGGTTCCCCGAAACCTATCAGCCGGTCGCGGTTGCGCACCGGTGCTGGAACATGCGTCACCTCGAAGCGGCGTGCCTCACGCTGACGCACGGCACCCCCGAGGCCCTTAAACGCTTCGAGAAAAAAGGATTCAACATAGTGGGGCTGCAGCCGCCGGGCCTCCGCCCGCTCCATTTCTTCGCGAATTCGGAAAACGCGGCTGGCGTCCATCGCATCATGGGCGAGCGCGTGCTCTTCCATGAGGTCCTGCAGTTCTTGGCGGTTGAATGCGTCCGCAACGACCCGGGTCAGCCGCGCGCGCACGTCCGGCTGGTCGCCGTAGCGAATGGCCTCGATCAGGAGTTCCCGCAGCGGCCGGCCTTCGAAAACGACCTTGCCGAGAATGTCGAATACCTGGCCGCCAAGCGCCTTTGCGCGCCTCGTTCAGCTTCTCCAGCAGGGTGAGGTAGACCTCGCCTTCGCGGGTCTCCTCAGCGATGAGATTCCAAAGGTGGCAGACTTCCGTCTGACCGATGCGGTGGATCCGGCCAAACCGCTGCTCAATCCGATTGGGGTTCCATGGCAAATCATAATTCACCATGAGATGCGCGCGCTGGAGATTGATCCCCTCGCCCGCTGCATCGGTCGCCAGCAGAATCTTCACCTCGGGATCGTGCCGGAACGCCTCCTGGGTTTTCATGCGGTCTTCCCGGCCCATGCCGCCGTGGATGCAAACCACGGCTTGTGATCGCCCCAAGAGCGTCGAGATGCGCTGTTCCAGGTAGCTCAGCGTGTCGCGGTGCTCCGTGAAGATCATCAGCTTCTGGCTCGGGGACGCCTTTAGTCGAGGGCCGTCGGCATCAAAGGGCTCAGCATTGTCCGAGACTCTTTCGACCATGGCCGCGGGCGTGAAGATTTCCGAAAGCAGATTCGCAAGCTCACGCCACTTTCGGTCAGTTCCGCTGCGGCGAACCGCGAGCGCCAGCTCTTCGAGGTGCTGCAGGGTGCCGATCTCGGCCTTCAATTCAGCGATCGTGCGCGCCGCCGTCGCCTGATCGAGTATCTGCTCCTCGGCGGCTTCGACTTCGTTGTCCGGCGCTTCCTCCAGATCCTCCACGTCGTCCGCATCGAGCGCCGGCGCATCGATCACGAAGGCGGTCGGAATAGAGCCACCCCGCTGAAGAAGCTCCAACTCGCGGAGCCGGCTTTCGAGCCGCTCCCTGCGGCGGCGCAGCGACTGGTAAATTGCTTCCGGCGACGAGGCCAGGCGCCGCTGAAGGATCGTCAATGCGAAGCCGACCGTACCGGCCCGCTTGTCGTTCTGAAGGGCCTCCGCGCGATTGAACTCGCCGCGCACGTAATCCGTCACGGCCTTGTAAAGCTGCGCCTCTCCATCCGACAGTTTGTAGGGAACCGTGTTGGCGATCCGCTCAGGGAAGAGCGGCGTCGCGTCGAACTTGAGCAGGTTCTCCTTCACCATCCGGCGCATCAGGTCGGACACGTCCGCCGTATGAACGCCGTCCCGGAATCGCCCCTCGAACCGGTCTCCGTCGAGCAGCGCCATGAACAACTGGAAGTCTGCTTCCTTCCCGTTATGGGGTGTCGCCGTCATCAGCAGGAAATGCCGGGTGATCGTTGACAGAAGCTGCCCCAGCCGGTAGCGCTTCGTGTAGTTAACCTCACCGCCGAAATACGTCGCCGACATCTTGTGAGCCTCGTCGCAGACGACGAGGTCCCAGCGCCCGTCCGGCACGGTCAGTTTCGCCTGCACATCCTCGTTCCGGCTCAGCTTGTCGAGCCGGGCAATCACGAGGTTATTTTCCATGAACCAGTTGCCGGTCCGAGCCGCTTCGAGCTTGTCGTTGGTCAGGATTTCGAATGGGAGGTGAAAGCGCCGATAGAGCTCGTCCTGCCACTGCTCCGCCAGGCTCCCCGGGCACACCACTAAACACCGTTGCAGATCGCCACGCGCGATCAGCTCTTTGATGAGCAGACCCGCCATGATGGTTTTGCCCGCGCCCGGGTCGTCGGCCAGCAGAAATCGCAATGGTTGCCGCGGCAGCATTGACTCATACACAGCCGTGATCTGATGCGGCAGCGGCTCGAC
>JBAUYT010000294.1:0-38235 GCA_049584935.1 Steroidobacteraceae bacterium | reverse complement strand
AGGACGATGCGCACATCCGCGGCAATAGCGCCGCGCTCGCTGGCGAACACCGGGTTGAGGTCCAGCTCTGCGATTTCGGGAAAGTCCGCGACCAGCGCGCTGACGCGCTCGATCATGGTCGCCAGCGCCTCGCGGTCGACTGGCGCGGCACCGCGCACCCCGCGCAGGATTTCCGCCGCCGCGATGCCGTCAAGCATCGATAACGCCTCCTCGCGTGAGGCCGGCGCCAGCCGGAAGGTGATGTCCTTCATGACCTCGACCAGGATGCCACCCAGCCCGAAGGCGACCAGCTTGCCGAAAGCCGGATCGGTGACGGCACCGATGATAACCTCCTGCCCACCCTGCAGCATCTGCTGGATCTGTACGCCGATGATTTCCGCCTTGGCGTTGTAGCTGCGCGCATTGCGGAGGATGGTGTCGAAACCCTGGGTGACCTGCTCGGCGCTCCTGAGCCCGACCAGGACGCCGCCGGCCTCGGTCTTGTGCAGGATGTCGGGCGACACGATCTTCATGACCACGGGATAGCCAATGCTGCTGGCGAGCGCTGCCGCGCCTTCTGCCGTGGTGGCCACACCCTCGGCCGGCAGCACGATGCCGTAGGCTTCGCAGATGCTGCGCGCTTCCGGCGCGGTCAGCGCCGTACGCCTGGCAGTCTTGGCCAGATCCAGCACCTTGCGCACTGCGGCGCGATCGAACTTCAGTGCACCTGGGCTTTTCTGCTGCATCTCTGCGTTCATGTTCGCTCCGCCTGCTTAGATCGCTTTCTGGCTGCGCATGCTGGCGATTTCCGCCGCTTCGAAGCCCAGTTCCTTGAGGACCTCATCGGTATGTTCACCGAGCAGCGGCGATCGCTTCACTTCCGTTGGGCTGTCGCTGAGCTTGATCGGATTGCCCACGCTCAGGTACTTGCCGCGCTTCGGATGGTCGACTTCGACTACCGTACCGGTGGCGCGCAGCGACGGCTCGTCCGCCAGTTCTTCCATCGACAGGATGGGTCCACAGGGGATGTCGTGCTGGTTGAACTCCTCCATGGCCTCGAACTTGGTTCGCGTCATGGTCCATGCCTCGACGGCGTCGAACACCGCCTTGAGACGGGGCAGCCGGGCGTTCGGCGTGGCGTAGTCGGGATCGGTGATCCATTGTGGCTTGCCGATGACCTGGCAGATTTCCTTCCACACCGGCGCCTGCGTGATGAAATACAGGTAGGCGTTGGGATCGGTCTCCCAGCCCTTGCACTTGACGATCGAGCCCGGCTGGCCACCGCCCGAGGCGTTGGCCGCACGCGGCACCGCTTTGCCGAACTTGCCGTGGGGATACTGCGGATACTCCTTCATGACACCGGTACGGGCCAGGCGCTGCTGATCGCGCAGCTTGACGCGACAGAGATTGAGCACGCCGTCCTGCATTGCGGCCAGTACTCGCTGCCCGCGCCCGCTGGCGTTGCGCTGGTACAGCGCCGCGACGATGCCCAGCGCCAGGTGCAGTCCGGTACCGCTGTCGCCGATCTGCGCGCCCGTCACCAGCGGCGGACCGTCGTCGAACCCGGTGGTCGAGGCCGAGCCGCCCGCACACTGCGCGACGTTCTCGTACACCTTACAGTCTTCGTACGGCCCCGGACCGAATCCCTTCACCGATGCCACGATCATGCGCGGGTTGAGCTGCTGCACCCGCTCCCAGGTGAAGCCCATGCGGTCGAGCGCGCCGGGTGCGAAGTTCTCGACCAGCACATCGCAGTGCTTGATCAGCCGTTCGAGGATCTGCTTGCCGCCAGGACTCTTGCTGTCGATGGTGATCGAACGCTTGTTGTGGTTGAGCATCGTGAAGTACAGGCTGTCTGCGTCCTCGACATCGCGCAGCTGCTCGCGCGTAACGTCTCCCGTGCCGGGCCGCTCCACCTTGATGACATCGGCGCCGAACCAGGCCAACAGCTGCGTGCACGTCGGCCCCGACTGCACGTGCGTGAAGTCGAGGATTCGAACTCCGTCCAATGCCTTGCCCATTCGTCCTGACCTCGCTTCCCTTTAATCTGGAATTACTTGTACATCGTCTGGTTCTTGGTACCCGGCGCGTATTCGCGCGGGTCGACCCAGACATTGATCACGGCGCACTTCCTGAGCCGCTGCACGGCCTCGCGCCCGCGGCGCAGCGCCGGCGCGATCTGCGCCGGATCGCGCACCTCCTCGCCGTAGCCGCCGAACATTTCCGCAAATTTGCCGAACGGTACGTCGCCCAGCAGATTGCCGACGCTGCCGCGCTGTTCGCCATACTTGGCGAGCTGACCATAACGAATCTGGTTCATGGCCGAGTTGTTGCCGACCACGGCCAGGTACGGCACGCCGAAGCGGTTGGCGGTCTCCATGTCGAATGCCGTCATGCCGAAGGAGCCATCGCCGTAGTAGCAGAGTATTTCCTTGGCGGGATCGGCCAGTCCCGCGGCAATCGCGAAGCCGGTGCCGACGCCGAGCGAGCCCAGCGCGCCAGGATCCATCCACTGCCCCGGCCGTCGCGGCCGCACTGCCTGCGCCGAAATCGTCACGACGTCGCCGCCGTCGCCAATGTAGACGGTGTTGTCGGCCAGAAACTCATTCAGCTCGTAGGCGACGCGATACGGGTGGATCGGCGTGCTGTTCGACTTGAACAGCGGCATGAGCTTTTCAGTGGCGGCGGCCTCGGCAGCGGTCAGCTTCTTCATCCACTCCTGGCGGGCCTGGCGCTTGTCGTTCTTGAGCCGGCCGCTGGCCGCATGCAGTACCGCGCCGAGAATCGCGCCCGGATCGCCCACCATACCGAGCGAAATGTCGCGGTTCTTGCCGACAGTGCGATAGTCCATGTCGATCTGCACCAGCGTCAGGTTCTTGCTGATGCGCTTGCCGTACCCCATGCGGAAGTCGAACGGCGTGCCGACGATGACGATCACGTCGGCATTGGCGAAGGCCTCGCTACGGGTGCGGTCGAAGTGATGCGGATCGCCCGGCGGCAGCAGGCCGCGGCTGGCGCCGTTGAAATAGCCAGGAATGTCCAATCCGCGCAGCAGCGCCACCGCTTCCTTGTGCCCGCGCGCAGTCCAGACCTGCTGACCATAGAGGATCGCGGGCCGCTCGGCGGATACCAGGATGTCGGCCAGCCGCTCGATGTCCCGCGGATCGCCGATCGATTTGGTCGAGGCGCGATAGCGGCCCGGCTGCGGGATCACGGCCTTGGTGAGATCGATCTCCCGGTCGAGCACATCGCGGGGAATTTCCAGATAGCAGGGTCCCGGTGCACCATTGAACGCCTCGCGTGCCGCCATCGAGATCATGTCGGCGACCCGCTCCGTCGCCGGCACGGAGGCCGCGAACTTGGTGATCGGGCTCATCATGTCGACGTGCGGCAGGTCCTGCAGCGAACCCATCTTGTGCTGCGACAGCGCACCCTGGCCGCCGATGTGCAGAATCGGGCTTTCGGAGCGGAACGCCGTCGCAACACCCGTCACGGCATTGGTGCAGCCGGGGCCGGCTGTGGTGACCACGCAGCCGAGCTTGCCGGTCTGGCGCGCGTAGCCGTCGGCCGCGTGCGCCGCCACCTGCTCGTGCCGCACGTCGATGATGCGGATGCCCTCATCGACGCAACCGTCATAGATGTCGATGATGTGGCCGCCACAAAGCGTAAAGATGGTGTCCACACCCTCGTTCTTGAGCGCCTTTGCGACCAGGTGGCCGCCCGAGACGGTGGCCGCGTCCTTGCTCTTGGGCTTCAGGGTGTCATCGGCGGTGGTCGATGCAGCCGCGCCGGGCGCGGCGACGGATGCGGTATTGACGGCTTTCATGCTGCCTCCAGAATCGAAAACGTGGCCTCATTAAATCGGGAGCGCGGCTGAATCATGTGGGTCGTTCGCTGCCGAGAGCGCCCGGTGCGGGCGCGGCCGCCTGCTTGAACCAATTCATGACCCACCCCCATTGATAGGAGTACCGGTTTTAGCGGTTGTGTTTGTTCAGCCTGCGAAATCACTTTGACTTAGGGCCAGAGCGACATCTTGCGGGGACCATATGTGATATATCACGGGAAGTCAACGACAGAGGTTGTCCCGACAAGCGGCGCCGTCGGCGGCCGATCGACCAAGTTATGTCAAGGCGTTGCCCGCTACTGGTGCAGATTTGACCCATATGGCTGTTTTTCGGGGCAATAGCTGCCCCGAGCGCACACCCCCTACTCGGCCTGCGGAGGTTTTGATATATCTAGCGTCAAGGCTGCGCGGGGGATTCAGGCACACGCGCGCCCGACCAGGATAATCCATCCAACCCCTTCTGGCGGGAGCCCAGCCCAGCGGAGCAATTGAGTGACATCAGGTACCCTCATGGAAGCGCTCGTCGACAGCGTCGAGCGTCAGGCCGTCCAGCCGGCCCCCGAAACCGCGGAGCCCGCGCGCAGCGATCTCGCAGTGCGCCTGGCGCTGTCGCCCCTCAATTCCACCTCGCTGCGCGATCAGGCCTACACATTGCTCAAGAACGCCATCACCAATGCGGACATTTACGATCCCGCGCACGACCTGCGGCTGGACGAACGCCAGCTCATGAAGGCGCTCGGGGTCAGTCGGACCCCGGTGCGCGAAGCGCTGTCGATCCTGGAACAGGAGGGGTTCCTGCGCACGGTGCCCCGCCGCGGTATTTTCATAGTCCGCAAGACCAGGCGGCAGATCGTGGAAATGGTGCAGGTGTGGGCGGCGCTGGAAAGCATGGCGGCGCGGCTGGCGACACTGCACGCACCCGACGCCGAGATTGCCAAACTGCGCCACCTGTTCGACGAGTTCATAACCTCGCCTCCGTCC
The DNA here is from genome assembly GCA_049584935.1 of Steroidobacteraceae bacterium. Taxonomy (GTDB): domain Bacteria; phylum Pseudomonadota; class Gammaproteobacteria; order Steroidobacterales; family Steroidobacteraceae; genus FEN-1191. The sequence continues at coordinate 33,431 of JBAUYT010000294.1, read as the reverse complement.
GAACATCTGAACGAGTATTCAGATGTGAACATCGCCTTCCACCAGGCCGTGATTCGCCTCGGCGGTTCGCAGCTGATAGAAGACGCCACTCGCAACCTGTTCCTGCACGTGCGCGCAATCCGGCGCGCCACCATCACGCAGAGCGACCGTGCCGCCCGCTCCATCATCGATCATCTCAGAATCGTCGAGGCACTCGAGCGCCGGGATACCGAGCTGGCCGAGCGCCTCTCTCGCCAGCACGCGCTCGATCTGGCCGTGCACGTGGATCGCTACTGTGATTTTCTTGAATGATCGCTGCTGCGATTTTTCCGAATAACTGCTAAATAGCACTTGTATCCATTCACACTCAGGACACTCAATCATGGCAGGACGCAATTTCCTGTTTGTACCAGGACCCACCAATGTTCCGGATCGCATCCTGCGGGCCATGTCGGTACCGATGGAGGATCACCGTTCACCGGTATTTCCTGTTCTGGCGCGAGAGTGCCTGACAGGCCTCAAGCCTCTCTTCAAAACCGAATCGGGTGTGCCGTTCATATTCCCGTCCTCGGGCACTGGCTGCTGGGAGGCCGCGGTCACCAACTGTCTGAGCCCGGGAGATCGCGTGCTGGCCGCCAATTTCGGCCAGTTCAGCTACCTCTGGATCGACCTGTGCCAGCGCCTTGGGCTGGACGTCCAGGTCATCGAGGTCGAATGGGGTGAAGGCGCGCCGCCGGAGAAATATCTCGCCGCGCTCGAGGCGGACAAGTCGCATTCGATCAAAGCCGTGCTGGTATGTCAGAACGAGACCGCCACCGGCGTCACCAGCGACGTCGCCGCCATCCGCAAGGCGCTGGATGCGGCCAAGCACCCGGCACTGCTGTTCGTCGATTCGGTGAGCGCACTTTGCAGCATCGATTTCCGCATGGACGACTGGGGCGTGGACGTCTGCGTCAGCGGCTCGCAGAAAGGTCTCATGCTGCCGGCCGGCCTTGGCGTCACCTGCGTGAGCCAGAAGGCATTGACCGCCTCCAAGACCGCCAAGGGACGTCGTTGCTATTTCGACTACGCCGACATGATCTCGGCCAATGCCAACGGCTACTTCCCCTACACGCCGGCCCTGCCGCTGCTGTACGGCCTGCGGGAATCGATCAATCTCATCAACGAGGAAGGCCTCGAGAACGTGTTCAGGCGTCACACCTACCTGGCCTCTGGCGTGCGTGCGGCGGTGCTCAACGGCTGGAAACTCAAGCTATGCGCCGCGGCACCCAAGTGGTACTCGGACACGGTGTCCGCCATCATGGTGCCACCGGGCAGCAACGGCGCAGAGGTCATCGCACGCGCCTTCAAGCGCTACAACCTCGCGCTCGGGGCAGGACTTGCGCGCGTCGCCGGCAAGCTGTTCCGCATCGGCCACCTCGGAGACTGCAACGAGCTCATGCTCATGGCGGCGCTCGCGGGCGCGGAAATGGCCATGGTCGACTGCGGCATCAAGGTAGAGCCTGGCAGTGGCATCGCTGCGGCCGCGGCGTACTGGCAGAAGACTGCCGCGCCGCAGGCGCTCAGCGCCGCAGCCTGAGCGGTGCAGCACGGACGCGCCCGCTCATGAGCCACAAGATCGTATTCCTCGATCGCGCGTCGCTCGATGCCAAAGTGCGTCCGCCACACTTTGAGGCCAGCTACGTCGAGCATGCCGCCACCGCACCCGAGGAACTGGTCGCGCGGCTCAAGGGCGCCAGCATCGCCATCACCAACAAGGTGGCGCTGCGGGCTGAGACGCTGAAGCAGCTGCCGGAGCTGCGGCTGATCGCGGTAGCGGCCACGGGCTACGATGTCATCGATGTCGGCTACTGCAACGAGCACCGCATTGCCGTCAGCAACATCCGCAACTATGCGGTGCACTCGGTGCCCGAGCACGCCTTCGCCATGATCCTCGCGCTGCGGCGGAACATGATCGCGTACCGGGACGACGTGCTGCGCGGTGCCTGGCAGAAAGCCAAGCAGTTCTGCTTCTTCGATCACCCCATCCGCGATCTGCACGGCGCCGTTCTCGGAATCATCGGCGAGGGTGCCATCGGCCAATCGATGGCCGCGCTCGGCAAGGCCTTCGGCATGCGGCCGATTTATGCGGCGCACCCGGCACAGCTGAACATACCGGGTGAATTCGTGCCGCTGTCGGACCTGATCGCGACGTCGGATGTCATCACCCTGCACCTGCCGCTGATGCCGGCCACACGCAATATGATCGGCGAGGCGCAGTTGCGCGCCATGAAGCCGACGGCGCTGCTGATCAACACGGCGCGCGGCGGGTTGGTGGATGAAGCCGCCCTGATCCGCGCCCTGGAGGAAAACTGGATCGGCGGGGCGGGCTTCGACGTGCTGACGGTTGAGCCGCCGAGCAACGGCCATCCGTTGCTCGAAGTGCGGCGCGCCAACTTCATCCTGACGCCGCATGTTGCCTGGGCGTCGCACGGTGCCATGCAGTTCCTGGCCGATCAGCTCATGGACAACATCGACGCCTGGGCGGCCGACAAGCCGCAGAACCTGGTCACCAACGCCTGAGATACGCAGCGGGAGGGCGCCATGACGAGCTGGGTACGCTTCCGCTCCGGCACGGACGATGTCGGGTTTGGAATCCGTGTCGGTGACCGCATCGACTGCCACGACGGCAGCCTGTTCGATTCGCCACAGCCGCGCGGCGAGTCACTGGCCGCGGCCGGAGTGGCGCTGCTGGAACCCTGCCGGCCGGACAAGATCGTGGCGCTGTGGAACAACTTTCACGCGCTCGCCAGCAAGCTCGGCAAGGCAGCTCCATCCCATCCTCTCTTTCTCATCAAGCCGAGCTCGTCGGTGATCGGGCCGGGTGCGGACATCGAACGCCCGCGCGGCTATATCGGCAAGATCGCCTTCGAGGGGGAACTCGGTATCGTCATCGGCCGGCGTTGCCGTCAGGTGGCTCCGGCCCAGAGCGCGGAGTACATCTTCGGCTACACCTGCGTCAACGACATCACTGCCATCGGGGTCATGAACGAAAATCCGGATTTCGTGCAGTGGTGCCGCGCCAAGGGCTTCGACACCTTCGGTGCGCTGGGACCCGCCATTGTCACCGGCCTGGACTGGCGGCGCGCCAGCGTGGTCACGACGGTCGACGGCGTCGAGCGACAACGCTACCCACTGTCCGACATGATCTTTGCGCCCGAGGAGATCGTCAGTCGCATCTCGCACGATATGACGCTGTTGCCGGGAGATGTGATCGCCTGCGGCACATCGGTCGGTGTCGGCTCCATTCCGGATGGCGCCACGGTCGAAGTGTCGATTGATGGCATCGGCACGCTCAGCAACCGGCTCGCTCCGGCCATCACCGCGGCATCCGCTTGAGCAGTCTCGATCCGCGCACGCTGCTGCGGCGCATGTTCGACGCCGCCGTCGACTCGGCACAGCCCGCACGCCACATTCAGCGATTTCTGCCTCCGCCGCCGCGCGGCCGTGTGATCGTGGTGGGTGCCGGCAAGGCCTCAGCCGCCATGGCGCAGGCAGTCGAGAACAGCTGGAACGGGCCGCTGACGGGACTCGTGGTCACTCGCGGCGGCTACGCCGTGCCTTGCCGCCAGATCGAAATCATCGAGGGGTCGCATCCGGTGCCGGACGGCTCCAGTCTACGCGCCGCCGAGCGCATCCTGGCCAGCGTGCAGGGGCTGACGGCCGACGATCTGGTGCTGGCGCTCATGTCCGGGGGTGCTTCTGCGCTGCTGACCCTGCCGCTCGCGGGCCTGACGCTCGATGACAAGCAGGCGCTCAACCGTGCCCTGCTGACCTCGGGCGCTCCGATCGGCGAGATGAACTGCGTGCGTCGCCATCTGTCGGGCATCAAAGGCGGCCGGCTGGCCGCAGCCTGCGCCCCGGCCCGCGTCGTGACGCTGCTGATCTCGGACGTGCCGGGTGACAACCCGACCGACATCGGCTCCGGCCCCACGGTTGGCGATCCGACCACCTGTGCCGATGCCCTCGCGATCCTCGATCGTTACCACATTGCGCTCAAGCCGGCAGTGCGCGAAACGCTGACGAGCGGCCGCGGCGAGAGCGTCAAGCCGCAGGATCCGCGGCTGCGCGGCATCGAAACGCGGCTGATCGCCACGCCACAGATGGCGCTCGAAGCGGCCGCCGAGGTAGCGCGCGCGCACGGCATCCAGCCGCTCATCCTCAGTGATCGCATCGAAGGCGAGGCCAGGGATGTCGGCAACGTCCTGGCCGGCATCGCCCGCCAAGTGGCCGCGCATGGTCAGCCCGCGCCCGCACCCTGCGTGCTGCTCTCGGGCGGAGAAACCACGGTCACGGTCAGCGGAGACGGCAGCGGTGGCCGTAACGTCGAGCTGTTGCTGTCGCTGGCAGTGGCGCTGGATGGTCATCCGCGGGTGCACGCCATCGCCGGCGACACCGACGGCGTCGATGGCGCCGAGGACATCGCCGGCGCCTATGTGGCCCCCGACAGCCTGGCGCGCGCACGCGCGCGCGGCATCGATCCACGCGCCAGCCTCGAGCGCAACGACGGCCACGGATTTTTCAAGGCCATCGGCGATTCAGTCGTCACCGGCCCGACCTTTACCAACGTCAATGACTTCAGGGCGGTATTGATTGCGGGGTGACGCAAACTGACGCATCGTAGCGGCATCGGGGTAGTGGGGGATTTACCTTGAGCCTTGCCGCGCATTGGGGTCTGGATCCATCGGTCGTATATCTCAATCACGGCTCTTACGGCGCCTGTCCCTCGCCGGTGCTCGCCGCGCAGTCCGCGCTGCGGCTGGAGATGGAGCGAGAACTCGTCGATTTCATGAATGGCGCATTGCCGGCGCGCCTGAAGGCCGCACGCCAGCCGCTGGGCAGCTTCGTCGGGGCTGATCCGGCCGACCTGGTGTTCGTCACCAATGCCACCATGGGTGTCAACGCGGTACTGCGTTCGCTGCCCTTCGGCCCTGATGACGAACTGCTGGTAACCAGCCACACTTATAACGCCTGCCGGATGACGGTGAATTATGTCGCCGCCCGCTCCGGAGTACGCATCGTCGTGGCCGATCTGCCGTTTCCGTGCCGGCACGACGACGACATCGTCGCCGCCATCCTCGAGCGCGTCTCGCCGCGCACGCGCCTGGCGCTGATCGATCACGTCACCAGTCCCACCGCGCTGGTACTGCCGCTGGCGCGGCTGGTGCGGGAGCTGGAGTCGCGCGGCGTCGATACACTGGTCGACGGCGCGCATGCTCCCGGCATGGTGCGCGTGGCATTGGACGAACTCGGCGCGGCGTACTACACCGGCAATGCCCACAAGTGGATGTGCGCCCCCAAGGGAGCCGCGTTCCTGCACGTACGGCGAAACCGGCAGGCCGCGCTGCACCCGACCGTCATCAGCCACGGCTACGACAGCGGCTTCCAGACCGAATTCGACTGGACCGGCACTTGCGATCCGACCGCGTGGCTCTGCATTCCGGAGGCCATCCGCTTCATGGGCGGGCTGTTGCCCGGTGGCTGGCCAGAGGTCATGACCAGCAACCGCGCACTGGTGTTGCGCGCGCGCCGGATGCTGTTCGAGTCGTTGCGCGTCGAAGCGCCGTGCCCCGAGTCGATGATCGGAACCATGGCGACGATTCCCCTGCCAAAGTTCGCGGCGGGCTCGCTCGGTGCGGGGCTCGATGCCGACGGGCTGCACGACTGGTTCCGCCGGCGCGGCGTCGAGCTCTGGTTTCATCCGCAGCCGTTTCCGATCTGCCGCATCTCCGCGCAGTTGTACAACGACTTCGGCCAGTTCGAGCGGCTCGCGGCAATGTTCCGCGAACTCTCATGACAGCCGGGGCGCCGGCTCAGGTCTCGCAGACGCGGGCCTTCAGCACCATCTTCCTGATCGAGATGTGGGAGCGCTTCGGCTTCTACGGCATGCAGGTGCTCATGGTCACCTACATGATCAAGAAGCTGGGCTTCGTCGACACGCGCGCCAATCTGACCTGGGGCGCCGCAGCCGCGCTCATCTATGCGACGCCGGCCGTGGGTGGCTGGATCGGCGACAAGCTGCTCGGCACACGGCGCACCATGCGTATCGGTGCCACGGTGCTGGTACTCGGCTACGCCCTGCTATGGTGGCCGACCAACAGCGAGTACTTCCTCTACTTCGCGCTCGGCGTCGTCATCGTCGGCAACGGTCTGTTCAAGCCCAATGCCGGTAACATGGTGCGCCGGATCTACGACGGCGACGACACCAAGATCGACAGCGCCTTCACGATCTACTACATGTCCGTCAACATCGGCTCGATGATCTCGATGACGCTGACGCCCTGGGTGCGCAACTACATCGGCGAACGCTACGGCGATTCGCTCGGCTGGCACACTGCGTTCGGTGTCTGCGCCATCGGCTTGAGTCTGGGCCTGCTGAATTATTCGTTGATGCGGCGAACGCTGACTCACATCGGCTCGCCACCCGATGCGGCGCCGGTAATCTGGCGGCGCGCGGGAGCGCTGCTCGCCGGTGCCGCCGGCATCGTCATGCTGTCCGTGCTCATCCTGCACAGCCGGCCGGTGGCGCGCTTCTGCGTCTACACGGCCAGTCTGGTCGTGCTTGGAATCTTTGTGCATCTGATCCGCAAGAGTCATCGCAGCGAACGCGACGGCCTGATCGCCGCACTGCTGCTGGTGCTGCAGACCGTATCGTTCTTCATCTTCTATCAGCAGATGTCGACCTCGCTGAATCTGTTTGCGCAGCACAACGTGGACCTGAATTTCAGGCTGCTCGGCTGGCACCTGTTTACCTGGATTCCGGAGCAGTACCAGAACCTCAATTCGATCTGGATCGTGGTGCTGAGCCCGGTACTGGTATTCCTCTACAACACCCTCGGACGCTTTGGCAAGGACCCGCAGATCGCCGCCAAGTTCGCCTGGGGCTTTGCCGCCTGTGCCATCGGCTTCTTCATCTACGGCGTCGGCGCGCGTTCGGCCGTCGCCGGCCAGGTGTCATCGTGGATCATGGTCTGGGGCTACGGGCTCTATTCACTCGGTGAATTGCTGGTCGGCGGCCTGGGACTGGCGATGATTGCGCGCTACGTGCCGGTGCGCATGGGCGGCTTCATGATGGGCGCCTACTTCGTCGCCATTGGCATTTCGCAGTATCTCGGCAGCGTGGTCGCCAACCTGGCGCACATTCCCGACAACCTGACCGATCCGGTCGAATCGCTGCGCATCTACACCAGCCTGTTCAACAAGCTCGGATTTGCCGGCATCGGCTGCACCATCGTCGCGCTGGCGATGCTGCCGCTGCTCAAGCGGCTGTCGGACAGCCATGCCACCGCTGCTGCCACCCACACACCCCTGCCGGCCGCGCGCAGCGAGGAATTCGACACGGGCTCCTGATACTCAGGAACTCGTGGCCCGCCAGCGCGCCAGCAGTGCTTCGAGATACTTGCGGGCGCGGGGCGCATGGCTCGAGCCGCTGTCGTCTTCGAGGCGCAGATCCACCTGGCCACATACCGACTCCAGCGCCGCCGCCTTGCTGGTCCAGGTTGCCAGCTGCGCGTCGACCGGCGGATCGAGCTGCAGCAGCGCGGCCAAGGTCGAGCTTACGATCGGCGCCGGCGTGGCGGCATCGATGCGGGCGAGCAGGAAATCGGCCACCCCGGCAGGTGTCGGCCGGATCTTGCCCAGCGAATAGGCCGCTTCAGCGCGCACCAGCAACGGCTGCGTTGCATCGCTGACGCAGCCCATCAGCGCCGCCGCCGAGGTGCTGGCGCCCGCGCTGCTGAGCCGGCCGAGTTCGATGTGCGCCTTGCGGCGCAGCTGGCGGAATTCCTCCACGTCGGCGGATCGCTTGAGCGTGGCGGCAATCGTGTGCCGCAACTCGCGTCCCATCTGCGTGCGGGCATCGCTGATCACCGTACGCACCTCATCGAAACTGTCGACGAAGATGCAGACCAGGCCGTAGCGACGGCGCAGCACCAGCGCCCTGGCCTCCTCGTCCTCTCGCTGTCCGCGCTTCCAGATGTACACATGGTCGCCGACGCCGCCGCCGAAATTGGCCTCGAAGCTCTGCAGCAGGTCCTCGAAGTCAGGATCGTTGAGACCAAACCCGACTATGAGCGCACTGAAGCGCGCCAGCACGTGGTGAGCAAAAGCACGATAGCCGGGCTGACGGGCCATGACCTCGCGATACGACGCGCGATCGAGCACAATGCTCTTGGGTTGCGAGATGCAACCATGCGCCTTGAGCAGGAAGCGCGAGCGGAAGTCGTCCGCCAGCACCGCGCGCAGCTTGCGCTCGTCGGAGTAGATCACGCGGCGCATCCGCTGTCGCTCGGCGCGACGGACACGATGGGCATTCTCGTGACCCAGGTCGTAGTTGAAGGTAATGATTCCGAGAGGTTCGAGATCCTCGATGAGGTCGTGCAGCGGCGAGCGTGCGTCCTTGGGCGCCGTGGTCAGCTGCACCACGGCCTCGCGGTATTCTCCGACCCCTACCACCTCGCGAATCATGGTGGCGGCCTCGATCAGGTAGTCGGCGCTGCGCGGCTGGGCCCCGAGCAGCAGTTCGACTTCTGCGGCTACCGGGCCCAACCGCGGCGCAAACCGGGATTGCAGCTGCCGCAGCACCGTATACCAGGTTGGCAGAGTGCCCGGCTCCGAGCCTGGTTCAGCCACTCCGACCGATACACCGCTGCCGGTCACCACTACGAGGCGACGGTAGGCAACGGCATCGCATAACAGGCCGAAACCCGGATTGTGCCGGTGGCTGAGCATGGCAGCGCAGTCTACTGGATCAGGCTAGAATTGGACCTGCCCGAGGGAGATAACAACAATATGCAACCAGCGGCCCGACCCGAAAGCGACTTCGCGGCCATTGTCGCCCGCGAGAGCGGTCTGCAAAAGACGCTCAGCGCCGGCAAGCTCTCCATGATTGCCATCGGCGGCGCCATCGGTACCGGCCTGTTTCTCGGCAGCGGCTTCGCGATTGGTACGGCTGGGCCCGCGGTGCTGCTCAGTTACGCCATTGGCGCGGTCATCGCCTTGCTGCTCATGGGCTGCCTGGCCGAAATGACGGTCACGCACCCGACCACCGGATCCTTTGGCGCGTATGCCGAGCACTACATCAGCCCACTGGCGGGCTTCATGGTCCGTTACGCCTACTGGACCTGTATCGTGCTGGCGGTCGGCACCGAGGTGACCGCAGTTGCGCTGTACATGAATTACTGGTTCCCGTCCGTGCCCGGAGCCGTCTGGATTCTGGCGTTTTCGGCCGCGCTGATCATTGTCAACGCCTTCCGCGTCAGCACCTTCGGCGCGGTCGAATACCTGTTCTCGCTCATCAAGATCACGGCCATAGTCGCATTCATCCTGCTGGCGGCCTATCTGTGGTCCGGTGATACCAGTGGCGCCATCGGCGTACGCAACTACACGGCCTACGGCGGCTTCCTGCCGCACGGCGCCGGCGCCATGTGGATCGCGGTGATCATGGCGGTGTTCAGCTACCTGAGCATAGAAATGATCGCGGTCGCTGCCGGTGAGGCGGCACAGCCCGAAATCGCCGTGGTGCGCGCATTTCACATGACGGTGCTGCGACTGGTGCTGTTTTACATTCTGACCCTGGCACTGATGCTGGCCGTGCTGCCCTGGACTCAGGCCGGAACCGCCAGGAGTCCATTCGTCATGGTCATGGAGAAACTGCACCTGCCCGCCGCCGGCGGCATCATGAACTTCGTCATCCTCATCGCGGCGTTGTCGGCGATGAACAGCCAGCTCTACATCACTACGCGGATGATGTTCAGCCTGTCCCGCGCCGGGCATGCGCCGCGCCGGCTCGGAGTTCTCAGCAGTCGCGGCGTTCCGGTCTATGCCTTGCTGGTGTCGACCTCGGGGATCGCCCTGGCTACCGTTCTCAGCTTGCTCGCGCCGGCAGGCGCCTTCCTGATGATGGTGAGCGTGTCGGTATTCGGCGCCATGTTCACCTGGATGATGATCTTCGTGGCGCATTTCTACTTCCGGCGAGCCCAACCGCGCGAGGGCGGCACATCGACGCGATTTCGCATGTGGGGCTATCCGCTGACCACCCTGCTCGGCGCAGGACTCATGGCGGCGCTGCTGATTACAACTGCCTTCACCGAGCCGTTTCGCATGACGCTCGTGTTCGGCCTGCCCTACCTGGCATTTCTGGCCCTCATCTACAACGCACGCTTCAGGCGCACTCGGCTGCCGGCGAGCACCTCGTCGCCCGCAGCGCCCGCCTCCGCGCCACATCCATGAACGTGCCGGTCAGCCGGGCCGAATGCCAGGCGCTGGATAAAACCGACCCTCTGGCTGCGGCCCGCGAGCACTTTCGGCTGCAGCCGGACTGCATCTACCTGGACGGTCATTCGCTCGGCCCGCTGACGCACGACTCGGTGAACCGCGTACATTCGATGCTCGAACAGCAGTGGGGCCGGGATCTGATCCGGAGCTGGAACGTGCATGGCTGGTTCGACCTGCCGCACCGGCTCGGGGCGCGCATCGCGCCGTTGATTGGCGCCGCGCGGGATGAAGTGCTGGTCGCGGATTCGACCTCGGTCAATCTATTCAAGCTGGCATCCGCGGCGATGATGGCACGCGGTGCGCGACACCGCATCGTTACCGAGTCGGGCAACTTTCCCACCGATCTCTACGTGCTGCAGGGCCTGGCCAGAATGTCGGCGGGTACCATAGAAATCGTAGCCGTGCCGCGGGCGGATATCCCGGCCAGCATCGACGCGTCCACCTTCCTGGTGGTACTGACTCACGTGCACTACAAGACCGCCGAGCTGTTCGACATGCCCTCGATTACGCAGCACGCTCATGCGCGGGGCGCACAGATACTCTGGGATCTGTCCCACAGTGTCGGCGCGCTGCCGCTCGATCTGGGCGCGGTACACGCCGACTACGCCATCGGCTGCACCTATAAATATCTGAATGGCGGCCCGGGATCGCCCGCCTTCCTGTATGTGCGGCAGGATCTGCATGCCCAGGTGTTGCCGGGGCTGGCGGCATGGATGGGTCACGCCGCGCCGTTCGAGTTCGCGGAAGAATACGACCCGGCTCCGGGCATCGCCCGCTACCGCTCCGGTACTCCATCGTTGCTTGCCTTCGCCGCTCTCGAGGGCGCGCTGGAGGTCTGGGAGGATATCGACCTGCGCGACGTGCGCAGCAAGTCGCAACGGCTCACCGAACTGTTCATACAGCGCATCGGCGCACTTGCCGCCGCGGGTCTGGTGCTCTGCTCGCCAAGCGACAGGTGCCGCCGCGGCAGCCACGTGGCACTGACGCACGCACGCGGTTACGAGCTCATGCAGGCCCTGATCGCACGCGGCGTCATCGGCGATTTTCGCACGCCCGATATCGTGCGGTTCGCCTTCACGCCGCTGTATCTGCGCTACGTCGATGTCTGGGACGCAGTGGACATGCTGCAGGAGGTGCTTGCTACGCTGGATGATGCGGTACTGATACGGCGCAACGTGGTCACGTAACGAGCGCCGGCTTCAGATTCCAGATGCCGTTAGCATACTCCTGAATGGTGCGATCGCTGGAGAACTTCCCCGAGCACGCCACGTTGTGAATCGCCTTGCGTGACCATGACTCGGCGTCGGCATAGCTTCGATCCAGCTCTCGGTGTGCGCGCGCATAGTCGGCGAGGTCTGCCAGATGCCGGTATCGGTCACCGTAGTCCAGCAGCGCGCGACGGATCGGCCCGAACACGCCACGATCATCGCGGCTGAAGAAGTCGGAAAAGATCTGGTCGAGCGCCTCGCGCGTCTCCGGCTCGTTTGCATAATGCCAATGTGGGTCATACCAGCGCGCGCTATCCGCCACCTGCCGGGCCGTCAGGCCGAAGAGGAAGAAGTTATCATCACCCGCTTCTTCGGCCATTTCGATCGTGGCACCGTCCCTTGTTCCGATGGTGATGGCGCCGTTCATCATGAACTTCATGTTGCCGGTGCCGCTCGCTTCGTAGCCGGCAGTAGAGATCTGCTCGGACACGTCGCTGGCGGGAATCAACCGCTCGGCCAGACTGACGTTGTATTCCGGCAGAAAGTGAACCTGCAGCCGGCCGCGCGCGGCCGGATCGGCATTGATGGTGGCACCGACACGGCTGATCAGCTTGATCACGAGCTTGGCGAAGTGATAGGCCGGCGCCGCTTTGCCGGCAAAGAAGAAGGTATGCGGAGTCATCTCCAGACCCGGATTCGCGCGCAGGCGGTTATAGAGAATGACCACGTGCAGAATATTGAGCAGCTGCCGCTTGTACTCGTGGATGCGCTTGACTTGGCTGTCGAAGATCGAATCCGGGTCGACTGACACCCGTTGCGTCGCCTTCAGCCAGTCGCAGAAGGCCATCTTGGCCTGCTGCTTCGCCTGGCGAAAGCTGGCTCTGAATGCCGCATCTTCGGCCAAGGGCAGCAGACGCCGCAACTGCGGCAGGTCGGTGACCCAACCATCGCCGATGGCTTCCGAAATCAACCGCGACAGCGATGGGTTAGCCTGCTGCAACCAGCGCCGCGGCGTCACGCCGTTGGTCTTGTTGTTGAAGCGCTCCGGGTAGAGCTCGGCGAAATCCCGCAGCACATGAGTGCGCAGCAGGTCGGAGTGGATCTGCGCCACCCCATTGGTACTGTGTGAGCCGACCACCGCCAGATGTGCCATGCGTACCCGTCGCGCCGGAGACTCCTCGATGAGACTCACGCGCTGCACGCGCGCCTCATCACCCGGATGAGCGCGGCGAACGTCGTCGAGAAAGCGGCGATTGATCTCGTAGACGATCTCGAGTTGCCGCGGAATCAGGATTTCGAACAGTTCCACCGGCCACTTTTCCAGCGCCTCCGGCAACAACGTGTGATTGGTGTAGGCCAGCGTTGCCTGGGTGATTGCCCACGCCTGATCCCACGGCAGCCGCGCCTGGTCCAGCAGGATGCGCATCAGCTCTGCGACGCAGAGCGCCGGGTGCGTATCGTTCATCTGTACCGCCACGCGCTCTGGGAGCGCCGACCAGCTGATCGGGCCCTTTTTGGTGAAGCGCGCAACGATGTCCTGGAGTGAGCAGCTGACCATGAAGTATTGCTGCAGGAAGCGCAGCGCACGGCCCGCCTCCGTAGAATCGTCCGGATAAAGCACCCGCGTTATCGATTCGGCGGCGACGTTGTCGATGACCGCGCCGGCGAAATCGCCGTGCGAGAACTCGGCGAAGTCGAAAGAGTGCGGTGCGGCCGCGGCCCACAGCCGCAGCGTGTTGATGCATTGCGCGCCGTAGCCCACGACCGGCCGGTCGTAGGCGATGCCGAGCAGGTTCGAGCGCCGATTACGCGTGAAGTTCAAGGAAGACCCACGCAGTTCGAAGCTGGCGTTCAGCGGCACGATGTAGGCCCGCTCCGGCCGCCCGATCTCCCATGGATCGGTGTTGCGCAGCCAGTTGTCCGGCTGCTCGACCTGCGATCCATCCTGAATACTCTGGCGGAAAATGCCATACTCGTAGCGCAGGCCGTAGCCGATTGCCGGGTATTGCAGCGTCGCCAGAGAATCGATGAAGCAAGCCGCCAGACGGCCGAGGCCGCCGTTACCAAGCCCGGCGTCCGGCTCTTCCTCGATCAGTGCCTCGAGATTCCATCCCTGCAGCTGCATTGCATGGCGCACCAGGGGCTCGGCCGCCAGGTTCATGAGATTGTTGCGCAGAGTCCGCCCGAGCAGGAATTCCATCGACATGTAGTGAATGCGTTTGGGCGCGGCCAGTTCGCGGGCACGCCGCGTCTTTACCCACCGATGCGCAATCAGGTCGCGGATAAAGCGACAGGTGGCCTCGAATCGCTGGCGGGAGGTGGCGTCAGGTGCATCCACCAGGTGCTGGCAAAGCAGGTAGCGCTCGGTCCATTGATCTTCGTGCCCTGCCAGCCCCAGGCGTTCCAGACGGCGCGCCAGCGCGGCCTCCGGTTCGGGCTCTGTCGGCGGCGGCAGCGGATTGGCAACGCCCATGGGTAAACCTCGCGAGATCGTGTTTTCTCAGGATGGTCACCCCGGAATGTTGCAGACGTGCGTCAGCGGCCTGCACTGCGCCATACTGCTGTGCTGCGCAGCGCAGACAGCCGAATCTCAGAACTTGTAGCCGAACGACACGCCGATGACTCTCGGCCGCAGCGGCGTCTGCGCGACGATGAATTGATCGTCGCTGATGAACGTGCTGGCGTTCGAGTTGCTCAGGTTTTCGCCGTACACCGTGACGATCCAGGCATCCTTCGCGACGCCGAATGAGGCAGCGTAGGTCGAGTACGCGGGATTCTCGAACCGCAGCCGCGAGGTGCTCAGCCCGGCCTCCGCTATGGTCGGATTAGCGCCCGCCTGCGTGAACGAATGGCCCGTGTGCGTGGCGCCAAACTGAACGAACGGCGCATAACCGGATAGATTCCACTCGTAGCGTCCCCGGACGCTGTACTGGATCGGCGGCGCATCGGCGCTCGGCGACCCGATCGGGCCGAATGGATTGGTGACTGCCACACAACCGGTGCCGGTGGCGCTGCAGGCCTGCGTGATCGGCTTGCCAAAGTTCCCGCTGGCCGGATTGTTGTCGATCAACTGGGGGGAATTCGTCTGCACACTTTGATTCCAGGCAATCGAGCCCTGCAGCGTAAGACCCGCGGCCACCCGGCCAATGAGCGAGGTCTCGATACCCCGGATGCGGAAGTTCTGACCGTTGGTATCGAAAAAGATATTGCCGGTCACGGTGGGGTCGAAGAACGAGACCTGGACGTTATCCCAATTTTCCTGGTAGATGGCGCCATCCCACTGCAGGCGATGGTCGAAGAATTCGGTCTTCCAGCCGATCTCGTTGTTGGTCAACTTGTCGGACGAGTACTGCCTGGGCGTTGCGAACTGCGGCACCCCATCAGAACCCGGCGCATAGCTGAAGAAGCCGCCGTTCTGATTGAAACCCCCGGGCCGAAAGCCCTGCGAGAACGTGTAGTACGCCATCACGTCGGGCACGATGTGCCAGGTCAGGTTGGCGCGACTCTTCCAGCCCGTCTCCGTGTCGCGCAGATTCTGCGCGTTGAGATTGTAGGAATCGGCCGATTGGCAGCCGCCAGCCGGTGCGCCCCCCTCGTAGCAGAGGAAACTGGACATCACACTACCCGCCGACAGGTTCTCGAACAGGAAATGCCGCGTGCCGACGGTAGCGGTCAGCACCTTCGGAATCAGGTCGAAGTCCACCGAGGCGAAGAACGCCAACTGCTTGGTCTGGCGAATCTGGTCCTGATAGAAGGAGGTGTTGTTGCTCTGCACACCCGGGTTTACTACCGTCGTGCCAGGAAAGGTGCCGACGTTGGAGAGGCAACCTGCATTGCCGGGCGTTCCCGCCGCGCCGTTCGAGGTGCACGGTGGCACGGTTTTGTACATCCAGGCGGTCTGGTCATAGACGGTGTTGTTCTCCCAGAAGGCACCGCCGATTGCGCGCAGCCGCCAGTCATCCGGGGTGCTCAGGCGAAATTCGTGCTGCTGGTGCGTGTTGCGCTCGGTGGAGCGCCAGGTGGAACTGGGCGAATAGCAGGTCGAAGCAGCAACGCCGGCACCCGGGGCGACGCACTGATAGTAATCGGCGAATACGCCGCGTGCGTAATTGGTGTAGTCACCCACCTGATCGACGTTGCGCACCAGGTAGCCGCCCGTATAGACGGCCTTCAAGTCCCCGATCTTGCCATTGACGGTCCATGCCGTGCTCTCGAAGCGGTCCTTGTCGGACGCCGGATTGAACAGCGTGACCTGCAGCGGCTGCAACGGCGCGCCATTGGAGGCATTGGGCTGCTGATAGAACACGCCGTCGGCTTCCATGCTCTGGTAGGACTGGGTGATCAGCGCGTCCCAGTTGTCATTGAACTTGTAGAGCGCCTCGAACCGCAGGCCGGTGTAGGTCACCGGGTTGATCGCATTTCCGACCACGGCGGCGTTGTTGATGGACGGGCTGCCGGGTGGCGCACAATAGCCGTTGTTCACACCGCCGTCCGGGCATGCGCCACCGACCGCCGGATAGCCCGCGTAATGGATGCCGATGTCAGTGTCGTGGCGCGTGAAGGTGGCCGGCACATTGTTGATATAGCCGCCGCGACGGTCGTCGTAGACCACCGCGCGCACCGCCAGCGTGTCGGCGATCAGCGGCAGGTTCAGCACCGCCGTGACGTCGAAATTCGGATCGCCGCCACTGGTGTAGCCATAGCCAGCCTTGACGTTGCCCTCGGTGACATCGAGCTTTGGTTCGTTGGTGATGTAACGAATCACGCCCGCCTCGGCGCCGGCACCGAACAGCGTGCCTTGCGGACCCTCGAGCACTTCGATGCGATTCAGATCGGCGGCGTAGATATCGAGATTACGATTGGGCAGCTGACCGGACTGGTTGTCGAGGTAGATCGCAACGTTCGGGTTCAGGCCGGTCGAACCGCTGCCCTGGCTGGCCTGCGAGCCGGCGCTGAGGCCGCGCATGAAGACTTCGTTCTGGCCGGGCCCGTTGCTGGCCGTCGTGACGTTCGGCAGCTCCTTGATATAGTCATCGAAGGTCGAGACGTTGAGTTGCTGCAGCGTGTCGGAAGTCAGCGCCTGCATCGAGATCGGCACGTCCTGGATGTTCTGTGTGCGCCGCTGCGCCGTGACGGTGATCTCCGCCAAGGTGCCGAGATCACTATCGGCCGCCGCGTTATCGGACGCCGACTGCGCGGCGACCGCACTGAGAGAGACGCCGCCCAGAATGGCAGCGACCGCGAAAGAGACTTTCGAGTACATCAATCCTCCCCAAGCCAGTCCTCGGCCCAGACGAGGTCGGCGCTGTTGTCAGTCGAGGATTATGAAGAAGCGTGCGACAATAATTTGTACGAATGCGACAGCCGGCATGAAGCGGTGGCCTAATCCTCGTAGCAGACCCGGTTCCGCCCGCGCTGCTTGGCGCGATAGAGCCGCTGATCGGCCGCCCGATAGAGCTCGATGTAATGCGTCTCTCCCTGCAGCGCAGCCACCCCGATCGAGACGCTGACCGCAATGCTCTTGCCGTCCTCGACGAAGCTTTCGCGCGCCAGCATGGCCCGCAGTGACTCAGCCAAATAGGCCGCCTCGGCCTTGCCGGTCTCCGGCAGAATGACGCAGAACTCCTCGCCGCCGAAGCGGCCGACTTTATCGGTGGGACGCAGGCGCTGCTGCAGCATCGATCCGACGCGCTTGAGTACATAATCGCCGCCGACGTGGCCGTAGACGTCGTTGATGTGTTTGAAGTGGTCGACGTCGATCATGAGGATCGACAGCGCGCGGCTGTGCCGGCGCGCGCGCGCCACCTCCTCGGCCAGCAGCGCATCGAGGTGCTTTCGGTTTGCCAGACTCGTCAGGCCGTCAGTCAGGGCCATGCTCGCGACGATGGCGTGATATTCAGTCTCGATATCGGTTCCGGACAGGAACTTCAGGATGGTTTCACCGATCCGGATCTGATCGCCTCGGCGCAGCCGGCACTCGCTGGTGCGCTCGACCTCATCGTTGATGAAAGTGCCGTTGGTCGAGCCGACGTCCCGGACCACGATGTCTGGCCCCTCTCGCGCGATCTCGGCGTGATGCCGCGAAACCGCGTCGCTCGAGATGACGATGTCGTTATGCTGGCTGCGGCCGATGGTCGTCAGCGGAGTCTTGAGCACGTGGCGAGTACCAACCTCCGCCTGGGAGCCGGCAAAGATCACGACCAGGCAATCCTCACCGTCGGCATTCGCCAGCGGGGGGAGCGTATAGCTCAGACGCGTGCTGGCATCGTCGTCTCGTTGCACGCTGGGAACCTCTTCCGTGGCCTCTTTGGAGGACTCTTGGGGAGCTAACATAAGATAAGACAGGCCGATTGTCTCTGCCGAGAAGTGCCGCCTATGATGTTGCGCCTTCGCAACGCCGGTAACCACTTGGATCATCAAACTTTTACGGCTGCTGCGACATCATTCATCCGGCCCATCGGATCAAGGTGTTATCGCCGAGGCGCACGCGAATCGAGCCGGAAGTCTTCAATGGTGGGCCGTGTAGGGATCGAACCTACGACCAAGAGATTAAGAGTCTCCTGCTCTACCAGCTGAGCTAACGGCCCCGAAATTATTGATTTCTATAGGGTGACATACGGGGGGTTCCCGCCGGCCACTCGAGCCGCTAAGTCTAGCATTTCGAGGAACCGCGACGCCAAGCAGGCAGCTGACGCCGCCCAGGTCTGCAGCGACGGCAAGAGAATGCGCCCTGCCGGGCGCAACCAAAAAAACGGGGCGGCTCTCGCGCCGCCCCGAATCTGAGGGGATCGTCTCTTCCTGGCCTAAGCCAATTGCCCGGGTACCGGCTGCGGCTCCTCGGCTGCCACTCGTTCGAGCATCCGCCGGCGCATCGGCGCCAGCACACCCTTCGCCAGCACCGCTGCGATTATGGGCAGTGCGCCGGCAATCCACAGCACCGGCACCCAGCTTCCCGCCGAAGCCTTGAGTACGTTTGCCAGCGGAATCAGCAGCGAAGAGGTGCCCTTGGCCGTATACAGCATCCCATTGTTGGCCGCCGCATATTTCGGGCCGAAGGTGTCCCCGCTCGCCGCCGGGAACAGCGAGAAGATCTCGCCATAGCCGAGGAAGATCAGCGGCGCGAAGATCAGGAAGCCCGCCGCGCTGTGACCGAACTTCATCAGGCCCCAGATGGCGAGGCCCTCTATCGCAAAGACCATCACCATGGTGTTCTCCCGCCCGAGGTGGTCGGAGAACCAGCCGGTTAGCGGACGCGTCAGGCCGTTGACCAGGCTGTCGATCGACAGCGCGACCGTCAGCAGCGGCAGCATGGCGCCGAAATAACTGATCGGGATCTTGTCCACGCCGTAGTCCTTGGCGATCGGACCCACCTGTGCGGCAGCCATCAATCCGCCCGATGCCACCAGCACCATGCACAGGTAGAGCATCCAGAATACGGGCGTCTTGAGCATCTCTGCGGGGGCGAAATTGCGTCGGCTCACCAGATTGGCCGCATTCTTCTTCACCGCTACGAAGACCGCGGTGGGCGGTCGGATCATGAACAGCGACATCACGATCACGACGATGCCCTGGATCATTCCGAAGTCGAAAAACGCGCGATCGTAACCGCCCGACTTCACCATGCCCGCAATCGGAATCACCGTCAGCGCGGCGCCGGCGCCAAACCCCGCAGCGGTCAGTCCGGCGGCCAGTCCGCGCTTGTCGGGAAACCACTTGAGCGCGTTACCGATGCTGGTGCCGTACACGGCCCCGGCGCCGATGCCGCCGATGACCGCCGAGAAATACAGCACCCCGAGTGATGACGCATACGAGTTGATGATCCAGGACAGGCCCGCGAGGATACCGCCCACGAACACCACCGGACGCGGTCCATAGCGGTCCATCAGCCAGCCCTCGACCGGCACCAGCCAGGTTTCGCACAGCACGAAGATCGAGAAGGCGACCTGGATCGCCGCCCTGGTCCAACCGAATTTCTCCGACATTGGATTCACGAACAACGTCCAGCCGTACTGTAGATTGGCGACCATCGCCATGCAGATTATTCCGAGGACCAGCTGCATCCACCGGCTCTTCATACCCGTGTTCTGCATCGGGTCCTGTTGGTTCCCCTTCACGTCGACGCTCATGGCATTCCCCCTTTTTTTCAAATGTTTCAGTGTGAGAGATCACGTTGGCTGCCCGCTAACGCGTGCCGCCGAGCATCATCGCCGGACCGCTCAGGGCGACGGGCCAAGCGAAGGAAATCTAAAGCACGCACGGACGGTGCACACTTTGCGTTGGACAGAACTTGTTCGCGCAGAGCGACGAACAGGACTGACAGTCTTTCACCGTACCCCACAAAGATCCAAGCACGCTGGATCGATCCATACGTTGTCAAGGTTTGTTTGGTATATGATATATCTTCAGCGGCTCCGAAGTCTAGTTGCGCACTCCGCGCCGCTGCTCAGACGCGAGACCTCGCTCAGCGAACGCAGCCGATGCAGTGCCGCCTAGCGGCGGCCCATTCATCTTGGCGCGCGCTCGCGGGCAGCGCGCCTCTGCGCGGCGCTGGCTGAACAAGCAGCTATGAATGTAGAGTCCACTCCGGTTGCAGCGCGTGTGTAGCAGATCGACCGACCTTGGCCGGCCATAGCCCACCACCGGATTCCAGAGCACCCGCGCTCGATTTCCTCCGCGGCGGCGGCGAAACGGGCGAGAGCGTATGCGCGCCCTCGACTGGAAGCAGACACCGCTGGGGCCGCCAGCGCTATGGCCGCAATCCCTGAAGACGATTATGCGCGCCATGCTCGACAAACGTCGCCCGCTGGATGACCGCTACTTGGGGCTCTTCGATCTCGTGCGCAGAACGATCGCGGCAGCCATCGCCGATGCTCAGGCCTATGAAGCCGAGCGGCGCCGCGCCGAGGCGTTTGCGGAGATCGACCGCGCCAAGACCGCGTTCTTCTCCAATGTCAGCCACGAATTTCGTCGTCGACGACAATGTCGATGCCGCGGATTCGCTGACGATGCTGCTGCAACTGGAAGGACATGAGGCGCATACGGCCTACAGCGCAGCCGAAGCCATCGAAACCGCGGAAACGCTGCAGCCCAAGGTCATGTTTCTCGATATTGGTTTGCCCCATAGCGACGGTTACGAGGTAGCGCGACAGATTCGGTCGGCAGCCAACGGCCGCGCGCCGCGGTTGATCGCACTTACCGGCTATGGCCAGCCTGAAGACATACAGCGGTCATAGGCGGGTTTCGAAGGACACATTGTCAAGCCCGCAACCCCGGAAGGCCTCGAGACGATTTTTGCCGGCAAAGGTTGAACCCGACAGCAGATGGAACTCTAGAGCGTACGGCGGCCCGCTCGTGCATTCGATCATCGGCAGATCGAGGGATGCCTCGCCAATCGTCTAGACAGCGACTAGACTTTCTCTATGGACCTGGTTCTCAGGGCGCTGATCGGCGGCTCAATCGTGTCGCTCTTTTCACTACTGGGAGATGTCCTCAAGCCGAAAAGCTTCGCCGGCCTATTCGGCGCCGCACCCTCGATAGCACTGGCAACCCTGGGGATCACGATTGGGAAAAATGGCGCGCATTATGCCGCGCTCGAAGCCCGCTCGATGATTCTGGGTAGCGCAGCCCTCTTTCTGTACTCGATTTCCTGCATGTATCTGATGGGGGTCAAACGCGTCCATTCAGCGGTTGCCACTCTGGCGCTGCTGCCGGTATGGGGGCTCGCCGCACTTGGTCTTTGGGTTCTCGTCCTGAAGTGACTATGGGCGTTCGGATTCAGTTGAGCGCGCTGCGTAAGGTCAAGCCGCACGAATATGTGAGCCGCTTTCTGCTTGGAGGGGCCATTACGATGGCAACCGGGCTGATAGCGACGGACTACGGCCCGGTCGTCGGGGGGCTGTTTCTGGCATTTCCCGCCATCTTTCCGGCAAGCGCTACCTTGCTCGAAAAGCATCAACGCGAAAAGAAGCGCAGAGCGGGCCTTGCCGATACGCGTCGTGGCAGGGTGGCAGCGGCCATAGATGCCCGGGGCGCTGCGCTGGGCGCGCTGGCGCTGATGGCTTTCGCGGCCCTGGTCTGGCAAGCACTGCCACGAGTTGACGTGCCGGTTGTCCTAAGCGGAGCGCTGTTACTGTGGGTAGCCGTGGCGACGACCCTCTGGCGGCTGCGCCGCGCAAAACCGGACGTGTCGCGAACCTAGCGTGCCTCGCCCTGCTTAGACACGCTGAGCGCGACCTTGGTCCTTAACCTTGAGCTTCTCCGCGCCACCAAACTCCTCGATCAATACCACCTTTCTCAGTCCCGCCGGTTGCATGTGGAGTTCTCCGACGCTATTGGCTGGCACGACCGAACAGCGCGCGCAACTCCTGCTTCGCCTTTTCCAGAACGGCGCGCCGTTCCGTGCTCAGGTTCTTGCCGCCCCGATTGATCCCGAAGTTCAGCATCGACATTGCGGATCTGAACGGCGTGGACTTGCGGCGATGACTTGCCTCGGCAGATCGTTTCAGCGACCGCGCGACGGCCGTTGGCGACCGCAGCTTGAATACCCCTGCTTCGAGATCCATTGCATCACTGCGTTCCATTACCTGCTTCGACCATTTTCGAGCGGTCCGCGCCCGACCGGACGTTTCCGTTCGACGAGGGCGCAGCGCACGCCGAGCCGATCTTTTGGTCTTTCCCTTAGCCATCCTTGCACACTAAATTGCAGTCGCCGGGCGCTGCCAGCGGCGGCGGGTGCAGCTGCTCGTAAGGATGCTCTGACCGGCAAGCGACGACGATCAGCTTGGCCACCTGCAGCCGTGTTCAGACGCTGCAGCTATGTTGACGGGCGCCGAATACGAAGTTCACAGCGCCAAGGGATGTGTAACTCGATATTCCAGCTGTCAATCGACATTATTCGGCCCGGCATACGAGAATGATTTTGCCGGCACCGCCCTTTTGCGCCAATGCATGCGCACGGGCGGCCTCCCGAAGCGGCAGGCGCAGACTCACTGGCAGGATAAACTTGCGGTCTCGGACATCGTCCGCAAACTCGCGAATCTTGGATGCGTCGGGTTGCGCATACACCCGGGTGACGCTGACTTTGGGGTTGGTTTGCGCTACGCCGTCCGGAAGCACCGATGCATAGCCGAAGTGCCCCCCATCTCTTACCCTGCCGAGCAGCTTTGCTGCAACCTCACCCCCGACAGTATCGGCAACGCCGTCAACCACGGGATATCCGGCCACCGCTGAATCGTCGTCAATGGCAAGAACATCCGCCACCTCCAAAGCGCGGGCCTCTGGCAACTGTCGCGCCCGAACGCCTGCAATCACGCGCGCGCCCAGTTTCCTGGCCGCGTGTACGGCCGACCGGCCGACGCTCCCCAGTGCACCGCTGACGATGAGGGTCTGACCAGCTTGCGCATGGGCAGCCACGCGAACTAGCTGGTCGCCCGTCAATGCAGCCAACGGAATCGCCGCCGCGTCGACCAGGTCCAATCCATCAGGCAAGTGCGTGAGCACTGCACCTTGAACTGCGACCAGCTGGGCGTAAGTAGCATTCGCGAATGCGAGCACGCGATCGCCAGGCTTGAAGGTGCGAATGTTGATCCCCACCGCGCGGACCACCCCGCTGACATCGCGCCCCAGGATCGCCGGCAGGTTGAGAGGAAAATCCTTCTGCCTCGCACCCGATCGAACCTTCCAGTCAATCGGGTTTACGCTGGCAGCAGCGGACTCCACCATTACCGAGTCGGCCGTCAGTATGGGATCTGGAACATGATCTTCATACTTGAGGTTTTCGGGACCGCCGTACTCGTATAGTCGAACAGCTTTCAAGAGTGCTCCCAGGCAGTTTTGGCCTTGACAAATAATACTCATACTCCGAACAGGACCTGAAGGGTCACAGTCCTACGTGGAGTTCAGCTATCTCCCCACTACCTGCTGAATGCCAGGCTCGCCTAGTCGGCAGACGTGCTGCGTTCGCCAACCGCGTCGTCGAGCCGATCGCCGTCACACTTGCGGGCTTTACTCCTACAGCATTCGCGTGCGTGCCCATGCTATCCAGGCAAGCGTCGAAGCCTGCATGGTTGAAGCCTGAATGGAAGGGGGGCTCAGATGGCAAAGTACGGTAAGTCGGCGGCCAAAACTGTTCGCAGTGTCATGCGCCGCAAGAAGAAGGGCACGTTGAGATCGGGCAGCAGCGGAAAGGGCGGAAAAGTTAAGAGCAGAAAACAGGCCGTCGCCATCGGTCTGTCCGAGGCCCGCAAGAAGGGGGCAAAAGTTCCGAAAAAGAAGTGAGCCCGGCTCTGGGGCCATCACGGAGATCCCTCGCGTGAAGCATCTGATCGTGGTGGCACACCCCTTGGCGGACAGCGTGACCATGAAACTGGCGCACTCTTATGCGCTGGAGCTGGAACGCCTCGGTCACGACTGGCTGATGCACGACCTCTACCGACTCGGCTTTGATCCGGTACTGGGACCCGCGGAGCTCGATCCCGCAGCCGAGACACCAGCAGACGTTGGCGCCGCGCAGGCGGCGGTCGCGGCCTGCGATGCGCTGACCGTGTTGTACCCGCTCTGGTGGGCCAGCATGCCGGCCATCCTCAAAGGCTACATCGATCGTGTGTTTGCCCGTGGCTTTGCCTATGAGGGAGAAGGCGGGACCACCCGCGGGTTGCTCACCGGCCGCAACTGCGTGCTGGTTACACTGTCCGGATCCCCGTTGAAGCTATTGCACCAAAACGGACAGTGGCAGGCCATCCAGATGCTGCAGGATGCCCATATTTTCCGATCGTCTGGCTTCACCCTCCTCGATCACCTGCACTTTGATTTGGTCGAACCGCCGACACCCCGCACGGCATTATCGTCAGACCTCGAGCGTGTCCGCGATTGTGCCCGGCGTCACTTTGGTACGACGCGCACTGAGGGTCATTGAGCAGGATCCCCCAGCCCGGTCACCATCGAAGCACCCTTCTCGACCTCAGCTCGCGTAGTCCGATCGGCCTCGGTCGAGCATGCGTTTCAAGCTTTCGAAATGCAGTTCGGCTCGGTCATTGCCCTCGACCGTGCTACCCGAGCGGAACTGCTCGACCGTCGAGTGCACAATATCCTGTGGGATGGGCTTTAGCGCCCTACCAGTGGACAGGGCCAGAATCTGCGCCTGCGCCGCGCGCTCGAGAAAGTAGAGCCGCTCGAACGCCTGCGCAACCGTATCACCCACCACCAGCACACCATGATTGCTCAGCATGAGCACTGACTTCCGCCCGAGGACAGTGGCCATACGCTCGCCTTCGGCATAATCGTAAGCCAGTCCGTTATAAAGCGAGTCGTAGGCGATGTCATCGTGGAAGCCGAGAGCAGTTTGCACCGCCATCTCGAGCCGCGGATTCTCGAGCATGGTGAGCGCGGTCGCATGGGGCATATGCGTATGCAGCACACAAACCGCTTTCGCCACTCGGTGTAGCGGCAGATGGATGCATAGGGCGGTCGGCTCGATCGGCCCGGCGCCACTGACAATCCGGCCGTTGAAATCCACGACCATGAAGTCGCTCGCCCTCATCTCCGACCAATGCAACCCAAACGGGGGCAGCAGGAACCGCTCGGAGTACCCGGGCACCAGCATGGTCATGTGATTGTCGATGCCCTCGTTGAGCCTGAAGTAGTCCGAGATCCGGTAGCAAGCGGCCAGGTCGACACGCGCCTGGTGCTCGGCATCAGACATGGTGGAGACCGACTTCATACTGACCTTCATGACAATACTTTAGCATCGTGCGCCCCACCGATCTTCGCGAGCGCACCACGGCGAGCGCCGCAGCGGACCATGGCGCGCCGCGTCAAATCGCGGGTCCTTTGGCAAAGAACCTCAATATTTAGCCTCTGCTGCCACCCCGTGCAAAAGCGCCACAAACTGTGACCGGGTCGCTACGAGCCGGACGCTCATCAGGCGTTAAGTGATCCGCCGCGAACCCGGCGCCCTTGGATTGACATGAGAAGCAGTGGTCGCGACGGTAGAGGCGTTTCAACCCGCCGAGCTCGTCAGCTGGTAATGCGGCCAACGCTCGGACTGCTGCTGTTTTGTCTTCTCTGCCGACCCCTCAATGCGACCGCGGCATCGGTCAGTGTTCTCGTCAGTCCGGACGAGGCAAAGACCCACCTCGATCGCCCGCTGTTGCGCGCGATTTTCAGCATGCGCCTGCGCCAATGGCCCGACGGCACACCGGTTCACGTTTTCGTGTTGCCGGACCGCGATGCAGCCACAGACCGGTTCTGTCGCGAGCAGTTGGGTACTTATCCGTACGTCATGCGGGACACGTGGGACCGCATGGTGTTTACCGGAACCGGGCTGGCGCCGACCGTGGTCGCATCCGAGCGGGAAATGCGTGAGCGCATCCGCAGTACCCCGGGTGCGATCGGCTACGTGCTCGGCGACGATACCTCCGACAATCGCTCCCACCTGCCGAGGACGCTATTGGCGGCCGTTGGCGGAAGTGGCCATGGTTGAGCCACGCCCTCGTCAAGAGAGATCGCTGCGGATGGTGGCCGCAATCCTGGCGATGTCACTGGCGCTCACGCTGGGCGTTTGCAGCCCCGCACGGGCATTGGACTACCAGGTGCATGGATACGCAGCCCAAGGCTTCGTGTTAAGCAGCGGCAATAATTTCTTCGGCACCAGCACCGATGGCAGCTTCGACTATTACGAAGCCGGACTCAATGGCGAGCTGCAGGTAAAGCCAAATCTGCTGTTCGCCGCGCAGGGCGCGATCCGCGCTGCAGGTGTGACCGACACCGGCCGCCCGCGCCTCGATTATGCTCTGATGGACTATCGATTCTTGCCAGATCTCAGCCCCGTTACCGGCGTGGATACCAGCGCGGGTATTCGGATCGGGAAGGTCAAGAACCCCGTTGGCTTCTTCAACGAGACGCGGGATGTAATCTTCACGCGCCCGAGCATCCTGTTGCCCTCCCTCTACGGCGATAACCAGAATCAGCGTTACCTGGTATTTACTGCGCCGGGGCTGCAGTTATATGACACGCTCGATTGGGGTAGTCATGAGTTTACGCTCACTGCTACCGCCAGCAGTAATCGCGACGTCAGCAAGGCTGAGGATCGACTGCTGATCACGTTGAGCGTTCCATACAGTCTGCGTATCGAGGACTCCTGGAACGCCCAGATAATGGACTCCATTGACGGCGGTCGCTGGCAGTTCGGTGTCAGCGTCTTCTATGGACGATTCATTTTGACGGCAACCGTGCCGACTGTTCCCCCCGAGGCTCTCTATGGCAGCATCGGCGCCGGCCTGGATGTGTTCTCGGCACGCTACAACGGCGAGAAATTCAGTCTGACGGCTGAATACGCCATCAACCCCAATAACGATTCGATCACCCTCGCCGGAGCTCCCCTGCAGATGTTAGACGTCATTGGCGACACGGGCTACGTTCAGGTCGACTACCGGCTGACATCCCGCTGGGGCCTGATGGCGCGCATGGACGCCGCCTTCCGCGACCGCAGCGACCGCAGTGGCGATGCCTTTGTGGCTGCCAACCCTGGCACCGACCCGGCCTCCCGCTATGCGTACGATTTCACGGTAGGTGCGCAGTGGCGATACCGGGAGCACTGGGGCATCTGGGGCGAGTATCACCTCATCGATGGCACCCAGAACGTGCAGCCGCTGCAGAATCCCGGCCGCACGCTGGCGGATCATTGGTCCATGCTCATGATGATGGCGGGCTATACGTTCTGATTCGCATCCGAGCGTGTACATGAGCAGTCCGACCACCAAGCCTTCCAACGCCCCCGGCTTGCCAAGCGCGCCGCGCTTCGGCCTCATCTGGAAATCGCTTCTGCTCACCACTGTGTCGCTCAGCTGCACCTACTCGTACCTCGGCTATCTTGGCTACAGCAGTCTCAGGCAGCAGAACGAGCGCTATCTGCAGGAACAGATGCAGCATTACGATCAGGCCTTCGACGGGCTGGTCGAACGCTCACGCGACGAGCTATCGCGTCTGGCGACCCAGATGGCGGCTGTTACACAGACGGCGCATTTCCGCTCCGAGGCTCTGGACGAAGCCTCCCTCTCCCCCGGACTGCTCTCGGTGCTGAGTTGGATCGAATACGATGCACCCGATGGTCAGCAATTGGCGAGTTGGGGCGGTCATACCAGCGGATCCCTGCCGTCAGGCCGCTCTTCTGCCAACGTCGCCGAAGTACGCGCGCGGGGAAAGCCGGTCACGGAACTGAATTGTTCCAGCGACTGCGTCTTGTATGTCTTCGCACCCGCCTTCGACCGCGATGGACGCGAAGTGGTCGTTGGCATTGGAGAGCTGGCGGCAGATCTATTGCTGTCCTTCCGACAATTGACCGGTGCCGATATCGCACTGCTGGGGCCCGACGGCGCCGCACCACTGCGGGACGGCCCGCCACGACTGTGGGGGCGACCGGTACCGGTTTTGACCAATGCACCCATACTCGGCACGACTCTTTCCGCTCTGGCAACAGCGCCCCCCGCAGCGGGACGCAACGCGACGACCGTCAGTGCCGATCGTCACTATCTGTTGCACCTGCATGGGTTTGCGCCGGGCATCAATGGCGGCTCTCAGCGGCCAGAGGTCCTCTTTATTGTCGACAATACCCTGGCGCAGCGGCGGATTGCAGAGGCCATGCACCACATGATTGAGGCGATCGTGGCCGGTCTGCTGCTGTCTTCGGTGGTGCTCGTGCTACTGACAGTGCCGGTGCTCCGTCGTCTCACACGCGTGACGCGTGCTTTACCACTGGTGGCGGAGCAGCGCTTTGCCGAGGCCCGAGAGCTGATGGCCGCGGGCCGCTCGCAACGACGTTCAGTCGATGAGATCGGGATTCTGAACGAGGCGGCACTCTCGCTGGTACAGAAGCTCGAACATCTCAATGCTGTCGAATCGGCCAGTGCGGCCAAATCCAATTTCCTGGCCACCATGAGCCACGAGATCCGCACGCCACTCAACGCCATCATCGGCATGACCGGGCTGCTGCGCAGAACAGTGCTCACTCACAAACAGCGCGAGTTTGTCGATACGGCGCGCATCAGTAGCGAAGTACTGCTGAACCTGATCAACGACATACTGGACTTCTCCAAGATTGAAGCGGGCAAGCTGGAGCTCGAGCATCACGTCTTCGATTTGCGGCGCTGCGTGGAGGAATCCATGGATTTAGTGGCCTCCAAGGCCCACGAGAAGGGTCTGAGACTCGCTTATTTGTATGATATTGCGCTGCCCAGCAGCTTTGTGGGGGATGCGGCGCGCATCCGTCAGGTCCTGCTCAATCTGCTCTCCAACGCGGTCAAATTTACCGAGCGCGGCGAGGTGGTTACGGATCTAACGGGCAGCAGGCTCACTGACGGTCGCTACGAAGTTCAGTTGTCCGTGCAGGACACTGGCATCGGCATCCCCGAGGAGAGACGAGATCGCCTTTTCCAGGCCTTCACCCAAGTGGATGCCTCGACCACCCGCGAATACGGAGGAACTGGCCTGGGCCTCGCAATCTGCAAGCGTCTGGTCGAGGCGATGAGCGGCAGCATATCACTTGCCGGCAATCCTGCTGGCGGCTCGATCTTCCGTGTCTCGATCCCGCTTGAAGTAGCCGCACCCGAGGCGAGAGCTGTTACCCCAGACGAAACGAGCGTCACCCGTCTTGCCCAGCGCCGAGTATTGATTGTCGATCAAAGCGACAGCCACCGTCGGATGCTACGGCTCCACTGCGAATCCTGGGGCATGACGGTCCAGGAGACAGGTACTGCCGCACAGGCCCTGCAATGGATTGACGAAGGACATTCTTTTGAAATCGCCCTGCTGGACGCGAAGCTGCCCGATATGGATGCCGCGCGGCTGGCACGCGAGCTGCGCAGTCGCTGCGGTCGGCAAACCCTTAAGATCCTCGCGGCCATGGATGCCAGTGCGACCCAGACAAGCCTGCAACCCTCCAATGGCGACATTCAGCAGGTCCTGATCAAGCCGTTGCATCAATCGCAGTTGTACGATGCCCTGGTTGACACCCTCTTCGGGTCCGCTGAGGGGCTGCCCCCGCCTAAAGACGATACGCGTCAATTGATCGACGTACCCGGAGACCCGATTCGGATCTTGCTGGCCGAGGACAATGTGGTCAATCAGCGGGTCGCACAGCTCATGCTCGAACAATTCGGTCAGAGTGCCGACATCGCCTCGAATGGGGCCGAGGCGGTCGATGCGGCCGTTCGCCTACCCTACGACCTTATCCTCATGGATATGCAAATGCCGGTCATGGACGGCCTGGAGGCCACGCGCAGGATCCGTACCTGCGCCGCTCTTGCCGCGCAGCCGCGCATCGTGGCCATGACGGCTAACGTTTTGCACGGCGATCGCGAACGCTGTCTTGCCGCGGGCATGGACGACTACATCGGCAAACCCGTCAAGTTGGATAGTCTTGCGCGGGTTCTCAGTGACTGTCGGCGCCAGTTGACCGAGCCCGCGGTGCTCATGGCCGCACCCGCTCAACATGAACAGGGATTGGAGATCGATCAGGCCATTCTCGCCCGATTGGCCGAGGAAATAGGACCGGAGGCGCTGGCCGAACTGCTTGACACCATGATCGATGACACGTCGCGGCTGCTAAGCGGCCTTCAGGCGGCGCTTTCGAACGCCGACGCGGCTGAATTGCGCCATTGGGCCCACACAATCAAGTCCAATGCCATGACCGTGGGAGCAGTTGCACTGGCTCGACAATTCCATAGTCTCGAGCAGATCGACGATGGCGCGGCCGTTGCCGCCGCGGAAACGCAGATCGCTACGGCGCAGAGCGATTATAAGAATCTGATATCGGTCATTCGAAGGATCGCCGATGCCACCCGGATGCGAGACGGCGCGGCGAGCACCAGCGGCACGTTGAATGTGTGGAGGTATTGACGTGCACGGTCCAGCGTAGGGCTGCCAGAGAGATTGCCTGACAGTACGCTGCGCCGAGCTCTCAGCCGGCACCGAGTGATTAGCTCGGCGCTGTCTTTTCGCACGTGTACATACTATATAAACGTGCCCCTCTATACTGGAGTTGCCCTTGAAGCCGACGCTTGTGCTCCTGCCTGGGATGCTGTGTGACCATGCGTATTTCCAGGCCCAGTTGCCCGAGCTGCAACGAATTGCCGAGGTTTCGGTCGCCTGCTACCCGCGAGTTACCACTATTGCCGCCATGGCGCAGCAAGTGCTGCGAGAAGCGCCGGAGCGCTTTGCGGTCGGCGGACACTCGATGGGCGGAAGGGTCGCGCAGGAGATCGTCGGTTGCGCACCGGAGCGCGTGCTCGGCGTCGGTCTCTTTGGTACCGACTACCGCGGCTTCGCCGACGATCACGAGCGTTTGCGGGAACAGGCACGCCACCAGGAATGGTTAGAGCTCGTCGATCGGCAGGGTTTCGATCGGTTTGCGGAGCAGTGGGCGCCGCCACTCGTTGCCCCGCGGCGGCAGTCCGATCGTGCGCTGATTGAGGTTATTGCTCAGATGGCGCGCCGTATGGGTCGCGAGGCCCTCGACGCGCACTGCCTCGCGGGGCTGTCACGCGTCGACTATGCCTGGCTACTGCCGCGCATCTCGGTGCCGACGGTTTTTATCACAGGCAGCGAGGACTCGTTTCGCTCCGCGGATCTGCACCATCAGATGGCAAGCCTGGTTCCGGGTGCCACCGTAGCCATCATTAGGGGCGCTGGTCATATGGCGGCCATGGAGGACCCGCAGGCGGTGAATGCAGCCATGATTCCATGGATCAGGCGCCTGCGCGCCACCTGAAGATACCTGCCTCAGGTCCCCAAATGGGCGGGCGGGCCAACTGGCTGGCCTGTTCGTGGCGGCGTACAGTCTTCTCACCACGGTTATTCTCGCTACTGTGGCCACGCTCCAGCTGCAGCCGCCCGCAGCGCCGACGCCGAAGCGCTAGGCCTTGACCTGAATTTTGGCAAGGCGCTCGATGGTCTGCACGACCGCAGTGAAATCACTCTCCGGTCCGAGTTCCAAACAGGCCTGCTGCCAGAGCTGGCGCACGGCCGGTGCCACCCACATGGGTACGCCGAGGCTCTCCGCCTCCTCCATGAACAGCCGCACGTCTTTGTACATGAGGCCGGAGGCAAATCCGAAGTTGAAACTGCGAGGCAGCACGGCGCGCGGAAACTTGTCGACGGTGGCACTATTACGCCCGGTGCCTGAATTGATGACGTCGAGCATGATCTCCGGATCCAGTCCGGCCTTGACGCCCATGACCATGGCCTCGGAAGATATCGCCAGTGCGGTGGCCGACAGCAGGTTGTTGCAAAGCTTCATGGTCTGTCCGAGCCCGGCCTTGCTCCCCACCCGGAACACTTTGCCGATGGTGGCCAGCAGCTCCTGACAGCGCTCGACCGTGGCGGGATCTCCTGCCACCATGACGGCAAGCGTGCCATTGACTGCACCGGCCACGCCGCCGCTGACGGGCGCATCAACGAGCTCTACCCGCTTCTCGGCCAGACCCGCCGCCACCTGGGCTGCCACCCGCGGACCCGTGGTCGACAGATCGACCACGATCTTGACGCGGCTGCCGCTGCTGATGCCGCCGGCACCGAGCGCCACCTCCCGCACGATCTCGGGGCTGGGGAGGCTTATGAATACAACCTCCGCGCTGGATGCTACAGCGGCGGGACTGTCCACCAGCACCGCGCCCTTTGCTGTGAGAGCCGTTGCCGCCTCCGGCCGCGCATCAAATACGGTCAGACGCTTGCACTTACCCAGCAGGCGATGGGCAATCGCGCCGCCCATCTTGCCCAAGCCGACGAAGCCGACCTCATCGATCATTCTCCTGCCCTTGCGTATGGATTCGCTGTCATCGATTGAAGTATTTTGACGGCTGCTTCTCGGCCGCACCGAGCAGAATCGCCTCGCAAATTCGATTGCAGCAAGCCGATCTCCTGTCAGCGGACGGATATTATGCACACGTGTACCTTACGCGTCCCCGTTATTCGAGTACTTAAAGGCTCCCTCGCAACCCCGAACGCATGTGTGTACGCTATCGTGCAAAGGGGATTTGTCCATCAGAGGTCGCATTGCCATTCGATCCGAGACGTAACAGCCTGCTGGCGGCACTGCCGAATCTCAACGAGGCGCCCTGGGCAACCGACTTGGAGCCGATAGACCTGCCCCTCGGCAACGTGCTCTATGAGCCTGGCGTAAAGATCACTCATGCGTACTTTCCGATCACATCGATCGTGTCGTTACTCTATGTCATGGAGAACGGAGCTTCGGCCGAGATCGCAGTCGTCGGCAATGAAGGCCTGGTCGGCGTTTCACTCTTCATGGGAGGCGAATCGACGCCAAGCCGTGCGGTGGTGCAAAGCGCGGGCATCGGTCTACGGCTGCAGGCAAGCGTCGTGATGCAGGAGTTCAACCGCGCCGGTCCGGTACTGCACCTGCTGCTGCGTTACACGCAGGCTCTGATCACTCAGATGGCGCAAACCGCGGTATGTAATCGCCACCACTCATTGGATCAGCAGCTGTGCCGCTGGCTGCTGCTCAGCCTGGATCGATTGAGTTCCAACCAGCTAGTGATGACGCAGGAACTGATTGCCAATATGCTCGGTGTGCGCCGCGAGGGTGTCACCGAGGCCGCAGGGAAACTTCACAAGGCCGGACTCGTCGACTACCGACGGGGCCGCATCACCGTACTCGACCGTCCAGGACTCGAATTGCGCACCTGCGAGTGTTATGCCGTGGTGAAGAAAGAATACGATCGGCTGCTTCCACCGACCCTTGCCACTTGAGCGGTCGGCAACGTGCCCGCCCCCTGACTGCCCGCGGCTCGAATGCGCGCTATAAGCGCGGGGCCGCCCTCAGAGGCTTCCAAGCGGCTCCTTCCATGGCTCGTCGCAGTCGCCTTCTTCATGGAGTCGCTGGACACTACCATTCTCAATACGGCCGTGCCTGCGATTTCC
>JBAUYT010000293.1:0-17145 GCA_049584935.1 Steroidobacteraceae bacterium | reverse complement strand
GCCTGCAGCACTTCGAACCCGGCACGCAGGGCGAACACAAAATCGCGCGCGGCTTCGAGCCGGCGATTACCTGGTCGGCACACTGGATTGCAAATGCGCCGCTGCGCCGCGCGATCGGGGCCTACCTGCAACGGGAGGGCGGCGCGATCGACGCCTATGCCAACGAAGCGGATGCCCATGCGCCGTTCCGCAAGGGCGACGCGGCGCCATGATTACCTGGCTGGCGCCGGATGACCCGCCCGAGCGATTCCCGCCGCACGAGGCGGCGCTGAGCGACCCACCGGGCCTGCTGGCCGCTGGCGGCGACCTCCGGCCCGAGCGGCTGGTAGCCGCCTACGCACGCGGTATCTTCCCGTGGTATTCCCCGGGTCAGCCAGTGCTGTGGTGGTCCCCCGACCCGCGCGAAGTGCTATGGCCGCAGGAATTCCGGGAGTCCCGCAGCCTGCGACGCGCCACGCGGCAACGTCGCTTTGAGCTGTTCGAGGACCGGGATTTCGGCGCCGTAATCGACGCCTGCGCCGCCCCGCGCAGCCGCAGCCCGGGTACCTGGATCACGCCTGAAATGCGATCGGCCTACTGTGCCCTGCACCAGCGCGGACTGGCCCACAGTTACGAGATCTGGAGCGGCGAGGCGCTCGTCGGCGGTCTCTACGGCGTACGGCTCGGCGCCGTGTTCTTCGGCGAGTCGATGTTCAGCCGCCAGCCGGACGCTTCCAAGGCGGCGCTGGCCGGTCTGGTCAGACGTTGCCCCGAGTCGGGCATCGAGCTGATCGACTGCCAGCTGCCATCCGCCCACCTGCGCAGCCTCGGCAGCCGACCCATCCCGCGGCGGCAGTTCCTGGCTTTCCTCGCCGGGCGCACGCAGCTGCGGTCAGCGTAAACGGCCGGCGCGCAGGCGCGTTGCATTGCCGGTCCCCTTTATGCAGAATTCGCGCCCCGACGCCACGCAGCGCAGCATGCCCAAAGAAGACGCCATCCAGATGGAAGGTGAGGTCATCGAGACCTTGCCCAATACGACTTTTCGCGTTCAGCTCAAGAACGGGCACGTGGTCACTGCGCACATCTCCGGCAAGATGCGCAAGAACTACATCCGCATCCTGACGGGTGACCAGGTCACCGTGGAAATGACCCCGTACGACCTGTCGAAGGGTCGCATCGTCTACCGCGGACGCTGAAGGCTCCGCACAGCAGCCAGGCCCAGGGCGGGCCGCAGGCGCAAAATCTCAGGCGGTCACTTCGGGCTGCGCAGTCGGCATGCACTCGAGCGACAGCCCACTCTGATCAGGTGACACCGACACCCGCACCTGGCCACCGCCGACGAGCTTGCCGAACAGCAGCTCCTCCGCCAGCGGCCGCTT
The DNA here is from genome assembly GCA_049584935.1 of Steroidobacteraceae bacterium. Classification (GTDB taxonomy): domain Bacteria; phylum Pseudomonadota; class Gammaproteobacteria; order Steroidobacterales; family Steroidobacteraceae; genus FEN-1191. The sequence goes on along the minus strand of JBAUYT010000293.1, from coordinate 15,787 downwards.
GATGTGCTCCTGGATCACGCGCGCCATGGGGCGCGCACCCATCTTCGGATCGTAGCCCTTCTGCGCGATCCAGTGACGCGCCGCCTCATCGATGGTGAGCAACACACCCTTGGGCTCGAGCTGCGCTTCGACTTCGATCAGCAGCTTGTCGACCACGCGCTCGATGGTGGCGTGATCGAGCGCCGCGAACTGGATGATGGCATCCAGCCGATTGCGGAATTCGGGTGAGAACAGGCGGCGCACCGCCTCCATGCCGTCGGGAGCATTGTCCGCGGTCGTGAAGCCGATGGCCGGCCGGCTCATTTCCTGCGCACCGGCGTTGGTGGTCATGACGATGATCACGTGGCGGAAGTCGGCCTTGCGGCCGTTGTTGTCGGTCAGCGTGCCGTGATCCATGACCTGCAGCAGCAGGTTGAACACATCCGGGTGCGCCTTCTCGATTTCGTCCAGCAACAGTACGCAGTGCGGATGCTTGGCGATCGCCTCGGTCAACAGGCCGCCCTGATCGAATCCGACGTATCCCGGCGGCGCGCCGATCAGGCGTGAGACCGTGTGACGCTCCATGTATTCGGACATGTCGAAGCGGATGAACTCGATTCCCATCGCCAGCGCCAGCTGGCGCGTCACCTCGGTCTTGCCGACACCGGTGGGTCCGGCGAACAGCAGGCTGCCGACCGGCTTGCGCTGATCGCCCAGTCCCGAACGCGCCATCTTGATGGCGGAGGCCAGCGTCTCGATGGCCTGGTTCTGACCAAAGATGACCAGTTTGAGGTTGCGCTCCAGATTCTTGAGCAGATCGCGGTCGGACGCGGACACGTTCTTGGCCGGGATGCGCGCCATGCGCGCGACCACGTCCTCGATGTGCGAAACCTCGACGCGGGTCTCACGTTCGCCGGCGGGCTTGAGCCGCAGCCGCGCGCCGGCCTCATCGACCACGTCGATGGCCTTGTCCGGCAGGTGGCGCTCGTTGATGTGGCGGTCGGCCAGCTCCGCCGCCGCGCGTAGCGCATCGTTCGAGTATTCGACGCCGTGGTGCTCCTCGAACTTCGGCTTCAGGCCGAGCAGGATCTCGACCGTCTCCGGGACCGAAGGCTCGGCCACATCGATCTTCTGGAAGCGGCGCGCAAGCGCGTGATCCTTTTCGAAGATGCCGCGATACTCCTGATAAGTGGTCGAACCGATGCAGCGGATTTCACCGTTGGCCAGCACCGGCTTGATGAGATTGGAGGCATCCATGACCCCGCCCGAGGCGGCGCCGGCACCGATTACGGTGTGGATCTCGTCGATGAACAGGATCGCGCCCGGCTGCTTCTTGAGCTCCGTCACCACCGACTTGAGTCGCTTCTCGAAGTCCCCGCGATACTTGGTGCCTGCAATCAACGCGCCCATATCGAGCGCATGGATGGTGCTGTCCGCCAGTACCTCCGGCACGCGGCCCTCGACGATCAGCCGCGCCAGCCCCTCGGCGATGGCGGTCTTGCCCACGCCGGCCTCACCCACGTATAGCGGATTGTTCTTGCGCCGGCGGCACAGTATCTCGATGGTGCGTTCGACTTCGAGCTTGCGGCCGATCAGCGGATCGATGCGACCTTCCTGCGCCTGCGCATTCAGGTTGATGGCGTACTTCTCCAGCGCACTGCCGGAGTCGCTATCGCGCTCGGTCTCGATGGCGGTATCGTCCCGGTCCTTCTCGGCCTTCGGTTCGCCCGCACGCGAGAGTCCGTGCGAGATGAAATTCACCACGTCCAGCCGCGTGACCTGGGCGCGCGCCAGCAGGAATACCGCGTGACTCTGCTTCTCGCTGAAGATGGCCACCAGCACGTTGACGACGCCGACTTCCTTTTTGCCGCTCGACTGCACGTGGAACACGGCGCGCTGAAGCACTCGCTGGAAGCCCAGCGTCGGCTGCACCTCCCGCTCCTCGCTCAAGGATAGGCGCGGGGTATTGGTCTCGACGTGTTGCTTGAGGTCGGCGCCGAGACGCTCGAGATCGGCGCCGCAGCCTTCCAGCACTTCTCGCACCTTGGGTGCGTCGAGAATGGCGAGCAGCAGATGCTCGACGGTAAGGAACTCATGACGCGCGCTGCGCGCCTGATGAAACGCTTGGTTTAGGCAAAACTCCAGTTCGCTCGACAACACTGCTCCATCTCTCCGGCGGACGTCTCAGGCCTCCTCGAGCGTGCACAACAGCGGATGCTGATGCTCGCGCGAGTAACTGGTCACCTGCGACACTTTGGTCTCCGCGATTTCGTATGTAAAGACCCCGCACACTCCTTTGCCCCGGGTATGCACTTCGAGCATGACCCGGGTTGCCGTTTGCCGATCCATGGCGAAGAATCGTTCCAGCACCTCAACCACGAACTCCATGGGGGTGTAGTCGTCATTTAGCAAGACGACCTGGTAAAGCGGTGGCTGCGCGGTCTGTGGCGGAGCCTCTTCGACGGTGACGCCGCTATCGGGGCGATTTGATTCTCTGTGCTCCGTCACGCCAAAGCTGCCCCGTCACAAAGTCGCAGTGCCGCTGCAGCACTTACGTCACAGAAGTCTAATCCACTGCTTGACACCGGTACACGTCCGTTGGCTCGCCACCGTGTCGGCGATGAGCGACGCATGGAGCTAAAAGAATTTAACCGAAACAAATACTTGAGAGCGCCAACGACGGGGCCGTATCATGTCCTGTCAAGTTGCTCCTGGGAGCCTTTACTGCGGTGAACGCAGCTGCGTGGTACGAAGAACTGAAGTCCGGTCCGGGCTGGTCACGGCTCGTCGGACAACGCGCCACGCAAGTGGTCGTCGCGGTGCTGCTGATCGCTCTGGCGATCGATTGCGCCCTCATTTTAACACGCGCGCTTGGCCAAAGCGCGCTGCCATCATCCTCTGCGGGCGGCCGCTTGGCGCCGCCCCCGCCGGCCGTGAATCCCACTGTTGAGCTCGCCACCGTGGTCAACGCACACCTGTTCGGCGTCTCCGGTGCGCAGGCCGGAAGCAATGCGCCGCAGACCACGATGCCGCTCATACTCGCCGGGGTCATCGCCGACAAGGATCCCGCCAGAGGCCAGGCGATCATCGGCGACTCGGCTTCCTCGGCCAAGCTCATTGCCGTGGGTGCCATGATTCCTGGCGGCGCGCGGCTGCATGCGGTGTACGGAGATCGCGTGCTGATCGAGCGCAACGGGCGGGTCGAAACCCTGATGCTGCCACGGACGCCGATGAAGGGCGGCCCGATTATCACGCCGGCGCCGGCCGCGGCCACGCCGGCGGTGATGCGCGACAATTCGACCGTGCTCGCGGGCCTGGTGCGCGTGCAACCCGTGTTCAACCAGGGCAAGCTCAGCGGTTACCGTATCTTTCCGGGTGGCTCGCGCGGCAACAGCACCTTCTCGCAGCTTGGCCTTCGACCCGGCGACCTGATTACGGCCATTAACGGCACACCGCTCGACGATGCGGCGCGCGCCATGGAGGTGCTGCAGACTCTGTCCTCCTCGGCCAGTGCCACGATCACGGTGACGCGCAACGGCGCCTCGCAGGATATGAACCTCAATCTTGCGAACCTCAGCACCGAAATGGAGTCCACTCCGGGAGAGAATCCGGCAAGCGCGGGCGGCAATGTGCCGCCGAACAACGCCGTGGGTCCCATACCATTCCGCAATCACGGCGGGGGCCCGGCTCAGAGCCAGCCGGCGGTGCCCCCACCGGAAGCTCCCGCGGCGGGTAATGCCGCCGCCAACAGCGAGCGCTAGCGCTCGACAGGAAACGACGCGTAATGCCCCATTGCACCCCGACTTTCAAGGTAGCGCACCCGCGCCGGCTGGCTGTCGCACTGGCGGCAGCGGCTGTCAGTGCCCTGGCCCTGGCCCAGCAACCGGGCCAGCCGCCCAACGTCGCGCCCGCCGCGCAGACAGCGAACACGCAGCGCATTACGCCCAACTTCAAGGACGCGGACATCACCCAGATCATCGAAGCGGTGGCCATGGCGACGGGCAAGAACTTCATCATCGATCCGCGCGTGCGCGCGCAGGTCACGATGCTGTCCTCCACGCCGATGACGCCGGATCAGTTCTACCAGGCGTTCCTGGCGATTCTGCAGGTTCACGGGTTCGTGGCGATACCGGCCGGCGCGGTCATCAAGATCGTGCCCGACGCCAACATGCGCCAGTACGCCGCCGACGACCTGCCCGAGCACGTCAGCTCGACCTCCGACGAAATGGTCACCCAGGTATTGGCGGTGCAGAGTGTCAGCGCCGCGCAGCTGGTGCCGGTACTGCGTCCGCTGATGCCGCAGAATGCGCAGCTCTCGGCGGTGACCGGCTCCAACATCCTCATCCTCTCGGACCATGCCAGTAACGTCAACCGCATGATGCGCATCATCGCGCGCATCGATCAGACCGGCAGCTCCGACATCGACGTCATTCCGTTGCAGAGTGCCACCGCGGCCGATACCGCGCGCGTGCTGACCACACTACTGGCGCAGAGCGGCGAGGCGGCGACCGGCGTCAAGGTGGTAGCCGACGATCGCTCCAACAGCATTCTCGTCAGTGGCGATGCGGCGCTGCGCCTCAAGATCAAGACCCTGGTCACGCACCTGGACACCCCGGTCGACACCGGCACGACCACGGTGGTGCGCTACCTGCGCTACTCGGATGCCGAGGATCTAGCCGGTCGACTCAAGGAGCAACTCTCCGGCAACGGCAGCAGCGGCTCCTCGACCATGAGCAAGCTGCTCAACAATCAGACCAACCGCCAGGCACAACCCGATGCGAACGGCAACACGCCCAAGCCGGGACAGAACGGCGCCGCCGGGCCTGCCGGCGGCGATACCGGCGGCGCCTCCACGCTCTCGCTGGCGGGCGGCACCGCCACCATCTGGGCCGACAAGGCCACCAACTCACTGGTCATCACGGCTGGCCAGCACACGCTGCGCGCGGTCAATGCCGTAATCGACAAGCTCGACATCCGCCGCGCGCAGGTGATGGTACAGTGCATCATCGTCGCAGTGTCGGTCGACAAAGAAGCGGACCTGGGCGTCAACTGGGTGGTCGACGCTACGCAGACTGCCGCGGCTGTGGGCGGCTTCATTGCGCCGATCGGCGGTATCTCGGGCATCGACCTCTACAACGACATCACGACCCCGAGCAACCTGGCCACCAATCAGCCGACCGGTACCACCATCGGTATCGGCAAGCTGACCGCGAGCGGCGTCAACTTCGCGGCCATCCTGCGTGCTCTGCAGAGCGACTCCCGCACCAACATCATCGCCACGCCGCAGGTGGTCACGCGCGACAACCAGGAAGCCAAGATGGAAGTGGCGCAGGAAGTGCCGTTCCTGACCGGCCAGTACTCGACCACCAATGGCACCGGCAGTGCCTTCCAGACCATCGAGCGCGAAGAGGTCGGCACCATCCTGACCGTGACGCCTACCATCAACGAGGGCGACGCGGTGCTGCTGAAGCTGCAGATCGAGAGCTCGAGCCTGGCGGGCGCCAGCGCGGGCGCGGTTGATCTGATTACCAACAAGAATGTCATCACTACCAGCGTGCTGGTCAAGGACGGCAACACCCTCGTGCTCGGCGGCCTAATCCAGGACAACGTCCAGAACAGCGAGAACTCGGTGCCGCTGTTAGGCCACATACCGCTTATCGGCGAGCTGTTCCGTACCCGTAACACCAGCAAGACCAAGACCGACTTTCTGATCTTCCTGCAGCCGCACATTCTGCGGGACGACCGGCAGGCGGCCATCGAAACCGACGCCAAGTACGACTACCTGCGCGACGAGCAGCGCCGCCTCAACAAGGATCAGGACGCCAAGCTGCCGCTGCTGCCGTTTGCGCCGGCGGACGTGCTGCCCGACATCCACAACGGAGCGACCCAGGGCGGGGTGCTGGGAGCAGACGATCTCGGTACGGCCGGCCACAAGGACAAGCGCGCCAATCCAGCTGCGGCCACGCCGCCGGCAGCGCCGGACACGACACCGCTGTCTCCGGCTCCGGCCAGCAGCGACAACGCCGCAGCGGTACCGGATACGCCCAATACGCCCGTGACCCCGGCACCCCCGGCGACTCCGATGGCACCCACCGCCGCGCCCGGAGGAAGCTCGCAGCCGTGAGCGAACCAGCCGAAAAGTTTGCGGAGCGCGCGCAGGCCGACTCGAAGCTGCCATTCACGTTTGCGCGTCGCCACGGCGTGCTGATCCGGGGCGTCGAGGAGGGCGTCGCCGACTGCGTCTATCGCGTACCGGCCTCGGCCATGGCACTGGCGGAAACACGCCGCTTCCTGCAGCTGCCGCTCAAGCTGACGGCCGTCGGGAGCGAGGTCTTCGACGACCTGCTGCGCAAGACCTACGAAGGCGGCGGCGAATCGATGCAGATCGGCCTCGAAGACACCACCGACCTGGCGCACCTCGCGCAGGAACTGCCGGAACAGGCGGATCTGCTCGAGAGCGACGACGATGCGCCGATAATCCGCCTGATCAATGCGGTGCTGACCCAGGCCATCCGCGAGAACGCTTCGGACATTCACATCGAGCCGTTCGAAAACCGCCTGGTGGTGCGCTTCCGTGTCGATGGCATCCTGCGCGAAGTGCTGCAGTCCAAGCGCGGCGTCGCACCTCTGGTGGTGTCGCGCATCAAGGTCATGTCGAAGCTCGACATCGCCGAGAAGCGTCTGCCCCAGGACGGGCGCATCAGCCTGCGCATTGCCGGCCGCGCGGTCGACGTACGCGTTTCCACCATTCCTTCCGGCCACGGCGAGCGCGTGGTGCTGCGATTGCTCGACAAGCAGGCGGGCCGGCTCGACCTGAATTCACTCGGCATGGGCGGTCCAACGCAGAAGCACATGAACGAGTTGATCCACAAGCCGCACGGCATCCTGCTGGTCACCGGCCCCACCGGCTCGGGCAAGACCACGACGCTGTATGCGGCACTGGAACAGCTCAACGACAATACCCAGAACATCATGACGGTCGAGGATCCGATCGAGTACTACATCGACGGCATCGGCCAAACGCAGGTCAACACCAAGGTCGAGATGACCTTCGCGCGCGGCCTGCGCGCGATCCTGCGGCAGGATCCGGACGTGGTGCTGGTAGGCGAAATCCGCGATCTCGAGACCGCGCAGATCGCCGTGCAGGCAAGCCTCACGGGCCACCTGGTGCTGTCCACCCTGCATACCAATACGGCCGCCGGCGCGCTCACGCGCCTGCGCGACATGGGCATCGAGCCGTTCCTGCTGTCCTCGAGCCTCATCGGCGTGCTGGCACAGCGACTGGTGCGGGTGCTGAATCCCGATAGCCGCCAGGCCTTTCAGGCCGGCGAGTACGAACGCCGCCTGCTCGGTCTCAAGGCGGACGATCCCTCGCCCACCCTGTATCGCCCCGGGCGTGATGCCGGCGGCGGCTATCGCGGCCGCACCGGTATCTACGAGCTCATTCTGGTCGACGATACCCTGCGCACCATGATCCACGACGGCGTCGGCGAGCACCAGCTCGAGCGCTATGCGCGCAAATTCACCCCGTCGATCCGCGACGACGGTCTGGCACGCGTGCTCAAGGGCGAGACCACGATCGAGGAAGTCCTGCGCGTCACGCGCGAGGACTAGTGGCCCAGGCCGCAACAGGCTGCTGATGGGCGCCTTCGAGTACACCGCGCTCGATACCACGGGCCGCTCGCGCAAGGGCGTCATCGAGGGCGACACCGCGCGCCACGTCCGCTCGCTGCTGCGCGAGCGGCAGTTGCTACCGGTTACCATAGAAGCGATCGCGGCGGAGGCAACCCACAAGAAGAGGCGCGGCGCCTTCAGCCTGCGGCGCGGCATCTCGGCCGCCGACCTATCGCTGATGACACGCCAGCTGTCGACGCTGGTGCGCGCGGCGCTGCCGCTGGAAGAGGCGCTGCTCGCCGTCTCCGAGCAGACCGAGCGGCCGCGCGTGCAGAGCATCGTGCTCGGTGTACGCGCCAAGGTGGTCGAAGGTCATACACTCGCCGCCGGCCTGAACGATTTTCCGAGTGTGTTCCCCGAGATCTATCGCGCCACGGTCGCGGCTGGCGAGCACTCAGGTCATTTGGACTCGGTGCTCGAGCGGCTTGCGGACTACACCGAATCGCGCGAGCAGATGCGCCAGAAAGTTCTGGGCGCTCTGCTCTATCCGATCGTGCTGACCATCATGTGCTTCGGCATAGTCTCGATCCTGCTGACCTATGTGGTGCCCAAGGTCGTGGACGTGTTCGAAGCCAACAAGGCCAAACTGCCGTTTGCCACACAGGTGCTGGTCGGTATCAGCGGCTTCATGCGCAACTACGGCATCTACCTGCTGATCGCGCTGGCCGCGGTGAGCTTCCTGATCTGGCGTGCATTGCAGACGCGGGCCACGCGGCTCCGATTCCATCGCTCGGTGCTGCGTGTGCCAGTGATGGGAAAGATCGTGCGCGGGTTCAACACCGCGCGCTTCACACGCACCCTCAGTATCCTCACTGCCAGCGCGGTGCCGGTACTCGATTCGCTGCGCATCGCCAGCGAGGTGGTGACCAATCTGCCGATGCGCGACGCCGTGGCAGAGGCGGCGGCACGTGTGCGCGAGGGCGCACCCATCGGCCGCTCGCTGGCGGCAAGCCGCCTGTTTCCGCCCATGACCATCCACCTGATCTCGAGCGGCGAATCGAGCGGCGAGCTGCAGGCCATGCTCGAGCGGGCCGCGCTCAACCAGGAACGTGAACTCGAGGGGTTGCTGTCGGCGCTGGTCGGATTGCTGGGTCCGCTGCTGATCGTGGGCATGGGCCTGATCGTCATGGGCATCGTTTTTGCGATGCTGTTACCCATTTTTGAAATGAATCAGCTGATTCGTTGACGACGCCGTTGCATCGGCTTTTGATTCGCATTATTTTCGGCGCCATTCGGGATTGGGCAGTATCGACACCACTTAAAGACCATCACCATGGGTGGAAATCCGGATTCGGACGAATACGAAGAGGATGACGCGGCCGACGAGATAACGGGCGCTGACGACGATCTCGATCTGGACCGCGCAATCAAGGACATGGAGATCGCCAAACGGCGCAGCGTCAAGGTGGGCGAACCGGCGTGGCGCCGTCTCGAGCAGCGGCTCGAACAGAAGCGCACCGCCGAACTGATCAGCGATCTGGAGGATTACGACATCGGCGCTGGCGATGATCCGCCGGACGCCCATTCAGGACACGCGAGGGCGCGCACTAGCTGACACCGGCGGCGGACACCCCCGAATACACTGGCGCACTCCGGCGGCTGGTAGACCCCGAGGCCTGCCTTGCCACAGGTCAGGGGGCGTGACTGGCGCCCCGGCAAGGGGCGGCTTTGCCGCCAGCACCCCGGGCTGCAGGGGGCCGTGCACCGGCGAGCGCCGCGCCCCGACGCAGCACTCCCACGACGACGCCCTCGATCAGCAGCGCTTCCTGCTTGAGATCGACCCGCAGGGGCTCGAAATCCGCGTTTTCGGGCATGAGCCAGACGGTGCTGCCCTCCTGCCGGTAACGCTTGACGGTAACCTCGTTCTCGAGCCGGGCGACCACGATCTGGCGCTGACGCACCTCGCTGGTGCGATGAACCGCAACCAGGTCGCCATCGAGGATGCCGGCGTCCTTCATGCTCATGCCGACGACCTTGAGCAGGTAGTGCGGCCGCGGCTGGAACACGCCCGGGTCGATCGGGAGATGCTCGAGGATGTTCTCTTCCGCAAGGATGGGGCGTCCGGCTGCCACGGCACCCACCAACGGCAGGCCGAGCTGCTCGCGCAGCGTGTCCTGAAGCTGGATGCCGCGTGACGCGCCGGGCACCAGCTGGATGATTCCCTTGCGCGCCAATGTCCGCAGGTGCTCCTCAGCCGCATTGGGCGAGCGGAAGCCCAGTTCGGAGGCGATCTCTGCCCGAGTCGGGGGCATGCCCGTCTCGGCAAGGCTGCGCTGAATGAAGCGCAGAACCCGGGTCTGGCGCGGTGTCAGATCAGTCATACTGTACTTTTATACAGTAACCGACCCCTCGTGGCAATCGTCAGCGCGCCGTGGCCCGATTTCGGCGCCTGCTTGCATTACCGGTCGCGATCAGAAGGCAATTTGTCGGCATCTGCTGACAGCCGATTACGATATCGCTATTGCATTAACAGGTTAAATTTGGTCAAGTTGGCAGCCGCAAAATCGCCCGTTAACAGAATGTTGTGGGTGAGGCGCGGTTTTAATCCTGCAAGTCAAAGGGGACCTGAAAATGAACAAGAGTATCGTTGTGAAGCTGGCCGCGGCCGCTGCGGTCGTTGCGCTCGCCGGCTGCACTGACCTCAAGCCACTTCAAGCTGAAGTAGACGGCCTGAAGCAGCAGGTCAGCAAGCTGCAGTCGGATGTAGAGGCAGCGAAGGCGTCGGCTGATTCCGCTTCGCGCGCCGCCAGTGCTGCCCAGAGCACGGCCAACCAGGCCAACACGGCTGCGAGCGGCGCTCAGAGCACCGCGAACCAGGCGTTGTCGGCGGCACAGGCTGCTCAGTCCTCGGTTGATGCGACCAATGAGAAGATTGATCGCATGTTCAAGAAGTCGGTCTCCAAGTAAGAGACCCGGCTTAAGGCCCTGGAAACGCCGCGTTCGCGCGGCGTTTTCCCGCATGCGGGGCGCCATAACACCGGAGTGAAGGCCGCCGGTGGGCGCCCGAGCTTAAGACTCGTCATGCGCTCGGCGATAAGGTGCTAGCGCATGCCCGCGAGTGCGCCGATCAATCCGTACAAGCCCAGTCCCAGCGCTGCCAGTGCGTCCCCGGCAATCAGACCGCCGCCCACCAGCGATACGAAACTCATGTCGGCGGGCAGCTCGGCCGCCGGCGCCGCGCCGCGCCGCTTCATCAGCCCATCAACCGTATCGCCCAATACACTTCCAATCGCAAACCACGCCGATGTCGTCAGGTTGACGAAGCCTCCGAACGACGAGGCATACGGTGAGGGCAGTATCACGGCGAACAACATAAAGTCGAGGGCGCGCGCGGCGCCGCCGCGCCGCACATAGGCGCGATAGCTGCGGCTGGCAGCGATGAGCTTGCGCAGCATCTCGATGATCAGCCCCAGTCCCACTCCGACCAGCACGGCGGTACGCTGATATGGTTGCGGCACCGTCAGGCTGCGCAGCGCTCCAACGAACTTGTAGGTCATGGCCGAACTCCACTGCGCCGGCTGCTGGGCGGCGCTCATGACCGTCTGATCCTGGGTCAGCACCGGATAGGCGGCCATGAAGAGCCTTGCGAATGCCACCGCACCAAGCGCGCCGACCACGATGCCTGCCACCTGGTAGCGGAACTGAACCGTACGGCTGGTAGCGAGCCGGCGCCCGGTGGAGCGGTCCTGCTGCATGTCGCCGCCGACACTGATTGCGATCAAGAGAGTCGCGCCGGCAATCAGGCCGACGATGGGATCCTTGAGGCCGAGCGCAGCCATCAACAGCACGGTGACCACGAATGCCGAGGAAATCGGATTCCAATCCGTCAGACCCGCCGAGATTCCATTGATCAGCGCGAACACGAATACCAGGGCCAGCGCAACGGTCAGGAACATCGCAGGCTGCCCCAGCAAATGCGTGCCCGCCCACACCGTGGCCGCGCCCCAGCAGACGACCCACACCACCAGCCGGCCCAACTGGGTGCGCTTCCAGGGCTCGACTTCCGACGCCGGTTCGGCGCTGAGCTGACGCGCACGCCGCACGGCATCCCGCAAAATGAGCGTCATGTCGATGATCGAGGCGCCCAGTATCATGCCGAGCGCAATCAGAAACGTGATCTTGCGAAACGGCTCGCCGGTGCGGAGCCAGCCGATGCTGACGAAATACGGCGTCAGCGCCCAAGAGGTCAGCCCGCCAACGATGGCGGGGACGCCCACGCGCGCGCCGACCACCATGCCGGCGCCAATCGTCGACATCGACAGCCCCGTGGCACCGAGCCACGCGACGCGTGCGGTACCGAGGCCCGCCAGCAGCCCCGCAAGCATGCCACCGCCGAGGGTCGAGACCGAGCGCCGCAGCAGGTCTGGATCAGTCAGTGCGCGCAGGATGTTGGCGACCGCGAGTCCGCTCGGATACACGAGATTGAGGCGATCGACGAGGATCGGCGTATAGAGCATGCCAACGCCGGCGCCGTACATGCCGACGCAGAGCATGTAGATCACCAGGTACAGCACTGGCGGCTGCGGCATGCCCATCCACACCATGGCCTGTATGACCACGGCCATGGCGCACATGCCGGCGACCGACGCCGCGGTGGTCTGGATGTAGTTGGCGCCGTGCTTGCCCTCGGCACCGTAACCATAGGTAACGGTCGAACCCAGGATGCCGGCCAGCACCTGGCCGCCCACGAAGAACCCGAGCGAGAAATTCATGTAGGACGCAGTGACCCCGCCCAACGGCCCGAGAATCAGGATGCCTATGGCGCCCAGCAGCAGGTGGTATTTCCAACTGTCGACCGCCGGCAGCCAGCGCCAGCGGCGGGGATCGGTCGTGGCGGGAGCGTCCAAAAGAGGTTCAATCGCCGCCATTTTTTTCTTATCCTTACTGTCGGCGCAGACAGCCGTCAGTAGCGCAGCAGCGCCGAGCCCCAGGTGACGCCGCCACCGAGCGCTTCGAGCAGCAGCAGATCGCCGCGCTGTATGCGCCCGTCGCGCACGCCGACGTCGAGTGCCAGGGGCACCGACGCGGTGGAAGTGTTGCCGTGATCCTGGACGGTGACGATGACCCGCTCCATCGGCATCTCGAGCTTTCTGGCGACCGCCTGGATGATGCGCAGATTGGCCTGATGCGGCACCAGCCAGTCGATCGCCGCCCGGTCCAGATGATTGGCTTCCAGCGTCTCATCGACGATGCGGCCGAGCAGTGTTACCGCCAGCTTGAACACCTCGCTGCCTGCCATGCGGATCGTATCGCCCGCGGCCATGGTGCCGGGTGCGGGCCCACGCGCCGGACCGCCGGTGCAGTAGAGCAGGTGGCCGTAACTACCGTCCGAGTGCAGGTGCGTCGAGATGATGCCCGGCTCTTCCGCGGGGCTGAGCACTACTGCGCCGGCGCCGTCACCGAACAGAATCGCGGTACTGCGGTCACTGTGGTCGGTGATGCGCGAGAGTACCTCGGAGCCGACCACCAGCGCGCGCCTGGCCTCACCCGCGCGCACGAACTTGTCGGCCATCGCCAGCGCATAGATGAATCCGCTGCACGCAGCCTCCAGGCTGAATGCGGGGGCGCCGCGACAACCCAGCCGCGCCTGTAGCAGACAGCCACAATTCGGGAACACCAGGTCGGGCGTGGTGGTGCCATAGGAAATCAGATCGATGTCCGCTGGAGACAACCCGGCCGCGGCGATCGCCGCGCGCGCGGCCTGCTCGGCCATATCGACGTTCGATTCGGCGTCGCCGATGATGTGGCGGCGCTCGATGCCGGTGCGCTCACGGATCCAGGCGTCATTGGTGTCAATGCGCTGCGCGAGATCGAAGTTGCTGACGATCTGCGCCGGCAGATAGCTGCCGGTACCAACGATCCGGGAGTACACGCGGGATCTGCTTTCTGGCAGCGGCGCGCTATTCCTGGCTGTCTGGCTCCGGCTGCTGCTCGATCACGCGTTTGCCCCGGTAGAAACCATCCGGGGTGATGCGGTGACGCAGGTGCTGCTCGCCCGATTGCGCATCGACGGACAGCGCGGGGGTAGCGAGTCCGTCATGCGAACGGTGCATGCCGCGCTTGGACGGTGTCTTGCGGCTTTTTTGTACTGGCATGGTCCAAACTCTCCTCGAACAAATTCATATTTCAACGCTTAGGGCGACTGCCGCCCTGCTCCAGCAGCGCCTTGAGATCCGCGAACGGTCTCGCCGCGCTGCCCGCCTCTTCCGCCGCTGCCGGAGCTGCCCTCTCCCGAGCTGGCCCGTCGACCGCCGCGCAGACGGTGCCGGCTTCGTGCAGCGGCACGATCGGCAGCGCCAGCAGTAACTCCTCGGCAACCAGGGCCTCGAGGCTCAAGCGGCCCTCCGGCGCCAGAAAGGTCTCGCGCCCGGCCGGAGCATCCTCAGCTTCCTGCTCGGATCCGACCACCTGCACGGGCGATCGCGTGCCAACGGTCAGCCACATCGGCGCCATGCAGCGCTGGCAGATCATCTGCAACTGCGCGTCCAGGCTGACGTCGGCAATCGCAAAACCCTGCTCTCGCCCGAAGCGCACGCGCGCATGCACGCGACCATCACTACCGCCAACTTCCGGTGGCATGCCCGGCAGCTCGCGCAGTGGAAACTCAAGGTCGAACTCCGCCCGCGTATCCGCCAGCTTCCTGACGTCGCGAAGCTTCAAGCCGCCGCCAGACATGGGTCGCGTATAATAGTTGCCGCGCCCCGGCTAGTCAAAACTTCCAAGAGTTTCAAGCCTTTGAGTCCTCCCTGGTGCTGATTCTCGCGTCCACGTCCCGCTATCGGCGGGAATTGCTGGGGCGTCTGCGTCTACCGTTCGAGGTCGCAGCCCCCGGAGTCGACGAAGCGCCGGCAACCGGCGAGACCCCGCTCCAGCGCGCCCAGCGGCTCGCGCTGGCAAAGGCATCTGCGATCAGCGCCCGGCAGCCGACGGCCACGGTAATCGGCAGCGATCAGGTGGCCGTCTGCAAGGGCGAGGTGCTCGGGAAACCCGGCGGCATCGCCCGCTGCCGCGAACAACTCCTGCACCTGTCGGGTTCGTTCGCCAGCTTCTTTACTGCTCTGGCCGTGGTCGATGCGCGCACCGGCGCAAGCTTCCAGGCGGTCGACACCACTACGGTCTATTTCCGCGTGTTGCAGCCTCCGGAGATCGAGCGCTACATCGCCGCCGAGCAGCCGCTCGACTGCGCCGGCGGCTTCCGCGCCGAGGCGCTCGGCATCACGTTGTTCGCGCGCATCGTCAGCGAAGATCCAACGGCGCTGATAGGCCTGCCGCTGATCGCGCTGGCGGCAGCACTGCGCCAGATGGGCTACGCGCTGCCCTGAGCCGGACGTAGGCGACGCGCGCGGCGCGGCGCACCCAGGCGTTCGAGCACTGTGCGCAGCTCCGCCGGCAACGGTGCGCTGAAACTCTGTGCCGTGCCCTCGGGCCACTCGAACGCCAGCGTGTGTGCGTGCAGGAACATGCGCCGTAGCCCGAGTGCCGCAAACTCCTGGTTGCGCGCCCGATCGCCATACTTCTCGTCCCCGAGCACCGCATGGCCACAGTGCGCTGCATGCACGCGGATCTGGTGCGTACGCCCCGTATGCAGCCGCGCCTCGAGCAGCGATGCCTGGGCGCCGAAGTGCTCGATCAGCTTGAACTCGGTGCGGGCTTCCTTGCCGCCGGCAGCCACCGTGACGGTACGTTCGCCTCCGACCCGGAGGTCGGTCCGCAACGGCGCATCGATGCGCTTGTGGCCCAGATTCCAGCGGCCCGCCAACAGCGTCAGGTAGCTCTTCTGCACGGCGCCGTCGCGCAGCAGCGCGTGCAGCACTCGCAGCGCGGAATTGCGGCGCGCGACGATCAGACAGCCACTGGTGTCCCGATCCAAGCGGTGAGCCAGCTCGAGCGTTTCGGCCGGGCGGGAGGCTCGCAGCGCCTCGATGACGCCGAAGGACAGCCCGCTGCCACCGTGGACGGCAAGGCCGGCCGGCTTGTCGAGCACCAGCAGGCGTTCGTCCTCGTGGATGACCGCGCGCTCGACTGCCTCGATGAGCCCCTTGGGCACGTGACGCGGCGCATCCGCGGGGCTTGCACCTTCGCGTACCGGCGGCAGCCGCAGCGCGTCCCCGGCCGCGAGCCGCTGCTCGGGACC
>JBAUYT010000292.1:0-11872 GCA_049584935.1 Steroidobacteraceae bacterium | reverse complement strand
GTTGTGCAACCCGCGACTCACTGCCGGGTGCCTGGCGCCGGAGTCAAGTGAATCAGAGGGTTGTAGCGACTTCGGGCACCCGGCGGTGCGGGCGGCGTGGCAAGCGATTGCCGCAACCCCGCTGCCGCCGGCGGCACCGGAACGCCGGTACGGCAAGTAATTGCAGGAGTAGGCAATATGATTGGAGCCATCTCAGGCGCACAGAGCGCACTCGCACAGCTACTGAGTGCGAATGCGTCTTCCACTGTGGGCGGCAGCTCGAGCGCGGGCTCGGCGTCGGGCAGCAATAGCGTCAACGGCAGCTCAGCCACGCAGGATCTACAGTCCTTCATGTCGTCGCTGATCCAGGAGCTGCGCCAGTCGGGCGCAGCCGCCAGCAGCACGGCCGCGGGCAGCGCTGCGAGCATCGTCGCATCGTCATCGTTGGCCGGCGGCACCGGCGCGGCGCAGAGCACCGGCCATCACCATGGTCATGGCGGACACCAGGTGTCCTCGCAGCTCGAATCGATGCTGCAGCAGCTGCAGGACGCCAACAGCAGCAGCACCACGGGCAGCAGTGCCGTGGCGGCAATCGCCAACTCGAGCGGGCAGAACAGCGCCGGCAGCAGCATGCAGGCGTCTTTCCAGCGGCTCATGCAGGATCTCAAGAGCGCGCCGGGCGCGGGTCAGCTCATCAGCGCCAGCGCCTGAGCGGCGCGACTGCGCGACGGCTGCACTGTGAACGGAGCGTCACGCTCCGTTCACAGTAGGGTGATTGCCTATGGACAGCTGCCGCGGTGCGAGCCAAGCTCGCCGCGGTCGAACCGAGGCAAAGCGCATGCACGTCACCACCGCCGATGCCGAGCTGTTACGCAGGATGGACGCGTACTGGCGCGCGGCCAACTACCTGTCCGTCGGCCAGATCTATCTCTACGATAATCCGTTGCTCAGGGAGCCGCTGCAGCTCGCGCACATCAAGCGCATGCTGCTCGGGCATTGGGGCACCTGCCCGGGCCAGAACTTCGTCTACGTGCATCTGAACCGAATCATCCGGCAGTTCGACCTCAACATGATCTACGTGGCCGGCCCCGGTCATGGCGGTCCGGCGCTGGTGGGCAATACGTATCTCGAGGGCACCTACAGCGAAATCTATCCGCACGTAAGTCAGGATCTGGCGGGACTGACCCGGCTGTTCCGGCAGTTTTCCTTTCCGGGAGGCATACCCAGCCACGTTTCGCCGGAGTGCCCGGGCTCGATCCACGAGGGCGGCGAGCTGGGATATTCCCTGAGCCACGCGTTCGGCGCAGTGTTCGACAATCCAGGCCTGGTGGTGGCCTGCGTGATCGGAGACGGCGAGGCCGAGACGGGTCCACTCGCGACGGCCTGGCATTCGAACAAGTTCCTCGATCCCGTGCACGATGGCGCGGTACTGCCGATCCTGCACCTGAACGGCTACAAGATCGCCAATCCCACCGTGCTGGCGCGCATCCCGCGCGCCGAGCTGACGCAGCTGCTGCGCGGCTGCGGCTGGGAGCCGCACTTCGTCGAAGGGCGCGAGCCGCAGACCATGCATGCGCTCATGGCAGCGACGCTGGACAAGGTCGTGCCGCAGATCCAGGAGATCCAGCGCCAGGCGCGCGCGGGCACCGCCAGCGACCGGCCGCGCTGGCCGATGATCGTGCTGCGCACGCCCAAGGGCTGGACCGGGCCAAAGCGCGTCGACGGCGTTCCGATCGAAGGCAGTTTCCACGCGCATCAGGTGCCCATCGCCGTGGGACCGGAGGCTCCGAAGAGACATCTCAAGCTGCTCGAGCAGTGGATGCGGAGCTACCGCCCCGAGGAGCTGTTCGACCAGCAGGGGCGTCTCAAGCCCGAGCTGGCGGAACTCGCGCCCACGGGGGAGCGCCGTATGGGCGCCAACCCCAATGCCAACGGCGGCATCCTGCTGCGCGATTTGAAGCTGCCGGAGTTCCGCAGCTACGCCTTGCCGGTGCCGCAACCGGGCATCGGCGGTCCGGGTGATACGCGCATCCTGGCGCCGTTCCTGCGGGACGTCATTGCACTCAACCAGGAACAGCGCAACTTCCGCCTGTTCGGACCCGACGAAACGGTATCCAACGGTCTCGAGGAAGTGTTCAAGGCCACCGAACGGCAGTGGCAGGGCAAGCTCGAGCGCAGCGACGAGCACCAGGCGCGCAGCGGCCGCGTGATCGAGGTGCTGAGCGAGCACCAGTGCGAAGGCTGGCTCGAGGGTTATCTGCTCACCGGGCGGCACGGCCTGTTCAATTGCTACGAGGCCTTCATCCACATCATCGATTCGATGTTCAATCAGCACGCCAAGTGGCTCAAGGTCACGGCGCAGCTGCCGTGGCGGCGCAAGATCGCATCGCTCAACTACCTGCTGTCCTCGCATGTCTGGCGCCAGGATCACAATGGTTTTACGCACCAGGATCCAGGCTTCATCGACCACGTGGTCAACAAGAAGGCTTCGGTGGTGCGCGTCTACCTGCCGCCGGACGGCAACTGCCTGCTGTCGGTGATCGACCACTGTCTACGCAGCCGCCACTACGTCAACGTGGTCGTGGCCGGCAAGCATCCCTCGCCGCAGTGGCTGAACATGGACGCGGCTGCGCAGCACTGCGCCGAGGGCATCGGCGTCTGGCACTGGGCCAGCAACGAGGCGGACGGCCAGCCTGACCTGGTCATGGCCTGTGCCGGCGACGTGCCGACGCTGGAAATACTGGCCGCGGTTTCGATTCTGCGCCAGCAGCTGCCGGCGCTGCGAATCCGTGTCGTCAACGTGGTCGATCTGATGCGCCTGCAGCCGGCGAGTGAGCACCCGCACGGACTGTCGGATGAGGACTTCGACCGGCTGTTCACCCGCAACAAGCCGGTCATCTTTGCATTCCACGGCTATCCGTGGCTGATCCATCGCCTGACTTACCGCCGCACCAATCACGACAACCTGCACGTCCGCGGCTACAAGGAGGAGGGCACCATCACGACCGCGTTCGACATGACCGTGCTCAACGACATGGACCGCTTTCACCTGGTGATGGATGCCATCGATCGTCTGCCGCAGACGGGTGTGGCGGGTTTTGAACTCAAGGGTGCGCTCGAGCGCAAGCGCGCCGAGCACAAGCGCTACATCGACCAATACGGCGAGGACATGCCGGAGGTCCGCAACTGGAAATGGTCCAGCAGCTCTACCTGATCCGCCACGGCGAGACTGCCTGGTCGCAGAGCGGCCAGCACACCGGGCGCACCGACATCCCATTGACCGCACGCGGCGAGGCGCAGGCACGGCGCGCGGGCGAGCGGCTGCGGGAGTTGCAGTTCACGGCGGTACTGACCAGTCCACTGCAGCGTGCGCGCCGCACCTGTGAGCTCGCGGGCCTGAATGCACCGGCG
Source organism: Steroidobacteraceae bacterium (assembly GCA_049584935.1). Taxonomy (GTDB): domain Bacteria; phylum Pseudomonadota; class Gammaproteobacteria; order Steroidobacterales; family Steroidobacteraceae; genus FEN-1191. Next base: position 8,482 of record JBAUYT010000292.1, on the reverse strand, counting down.
CAGGTCGATGAAGCACTGCGCGAATGGGACTACGGCCAGTACGAGGGCCTGACGAGCGCCGAGATCCGTCAGCGGCAACGGCGCTGGGACGTATTCCGCGACGGCTGCCCGGGCGGCGAGACCCCGCCTGAAGTCAGCGCGCGTGCGGACGGCGTACTCGAGCGACTGCGCCAGCTCGACGGCTGCGTAGCGGTGTTTTCCCATGGCCACTTCCTGCGCTCGCTGGCAGTGCGCTGGGTCGGGCTGCCGATCCTGCATGGGCGCAACTTCGGCCTGAGTGCAGGGGCCGTCTGCATGCTGGGATACGAACATCAAAGCCTCGACGAGCCGGCCATAGAACTCTGGAACGCCGGCACGGGCGCCTGAGGCCTGCGGCCGCCCGGCGGGGGCATAATGCCCGCATGAGACTGAGCATCGACATCGAGGACGTGCGCGCCGCGCACGCGCGTATTGCCGCGCGGCTGTCCAACACACCCTGCCTGCACTCGCGCACCTTGTCGCAGCTCACCGGCGCCGAGATCTACATCAAGTTCGAGAACCTGCAGTTTACGGCCTCGTTCAAGGAACGCGGCGCGCTCAACCGGCTGTTGCAGCTCGAGGACGCGGAGCGCCGGCGCGGCGTCTGCACCATGTCCGCCGGCAATCACGGCCAGGCGGTTGCCTATCACGCGCACCGGCTCGGCATTCCAGCCACCATCGTCATGCCGCGGCATACGCCGTTCGTCAAGGTGCAGCACACGCGCTCGCACGGTGCCACGGTGGTGCTGCACGGAGACACGCTCGCCGAGGCGTTCGAGTATTCGCAGCGCATTCAGTCCGAGCATGGGCTGACCTTCGTGCATCCGTACGACGATCCGGCGGTCATGGCGGGGCAGGGCACCATCGCGCTCGAGATGCTGGCGGCGCAGCCGGATCTGCAGCAGCTGGTGGTGCCGATCGGTGGCGGCGGGCTGATCTCCGGAGTGGCGGTGGCGGCCAAGGCGGTGACCGCCGGCATCGAAATCATCGGCGTGCAAAGCACCAGCTACCCGTCGATGCCGGCCGCGCTCGCCGGCAACGAGGCCCTGTGCCACGGCAATACCATCGCCGAGGGCATCGCGGTCAAGTACGCGGGCCTGAAGACGCGCGAGGTAGTGCGCGCGCTGGTCGACGACATCGTGCTGGTGGACGAGAGCGGCCTCGAGCGCGGCATCGCGCTGCTGCTCAACGTGGAGAAGACCGTGGCCGAGGGCGCCGGCGCCGCCAGCCTGGCTGCGATCCTGGCACAGCCGGAGCGTCATCGCGGCCGCAAGGTGGGCGTCATCCTTTCGGGCGGCAACATCGATCCGCGGCTGCTGGCCTCGGTGATCATGCGCGAGCTGGTACGCGAGCAGCGCATCGTCACCCTGCGCATCCCGATTGCCGATCAACCCGGCGCGCTGGCGCGCGTCACCCACGTCATCGGCGAGCAGGGCGGAAATATTCTCGACGTATTCCACCGCCGGCTCTCGACCAACGTGCCGGCCAAATCGGCAACTCTGGAACTCAGCTTCGAGAGCCGTGACGCCGGACATGCCGAGACCATCGTGTCCGCAATCCGCGCCGCCGGCTTCGATCCGGCCGTGCTGCCGAGCTGATCGCCCCCGGCCCAAAACAGACCCGAGACGTCGATCGGCTATGCTCGGCGCCCTGCCAAGAGGTGAGCATGCCGGAAGCCGAGGTAACGCTGGAGACCATCCGGGACGCACAGGACCGGATCGCCGGTCGCGTGCTGTGCACCCCTGTCATCGAGAACGCGCTCATCGACGAAGCCTGCGGCGCGCACCTGCATTTCAAGTGCGAAAACCTGCAGGAAATGGGGGCGTTCAAGGCGCGCGGCGCGAGCAATGCGATCTTCGCGCGTTCCAGCGCCGACCTGCGCGCCGGCGTGGTGACGCACTCGTCGGGCAATCACGGTGCGGCGGTGGCGCGGGCCGCGCGCTTGCGCGGTGTGCCGGCGCGCGTGGTGATGCCGCACAACTCGTCCGCGGCCAAGCTGGCGGCGGTGCGCGCCTACGGCGGCGAAGTCATTCTCTGCGAGCCTACGGTCGCGGCGCGCGAAGCCGCCGCAGCCAGGATCGTGGCCGAGACCGGCGCGGTGTTCATTCATCCCTACGACGATCCCGACGTCATCGCCGGACAGGGCACCATTGCGCTCGAGCTGCTCGAGCAGGTGCCGCAGCTGCAGTGGTTGCTGTGCCCCATCGGCGGCGGCGGTCTCACCAGCGGACTGGCGGTGGCAAGCAAGGCGCTGCGGCCGGATATCCGCGTCGTGGCGGTCGAGCCCGCCGGCGCGGACGACGCCTACCGTTCGTACAAGTCCGGCCAGCTGGCGCCGCCGGCGCCGGCCGCCACCATTGCCGACGGGCTGCGCGGGGCGCTCAGCCAACGCACATTCGCGCTGCTACGTGCACATGTCGACGACGTCGTCACAGTCGAGGAGCCCTCGATCGTGCGCGCCATGCGGCAGCTCTGGCAGCACCTGCGCGTGGTGGTCGAGCCTTCCGCGGCAGTGGCGTTCGCGGCGGTGCTCGAACGCAAACTGCCGCTGCAGGGCGCGCACGTCGGCATCGTGCTGACCGGCGGCAACGTCGACCTCGATTCACTTCCGTGGTGACGCTTCTAAACGGCTTCTTGTATCATTCTCGCCTCTGACTTCACTCGGTAAAAATTACCAAACGCGCGTTTGCGTTGGGTAATTACGACAACCACACCCCCAGGAGCTGAGAATGATCCGACATTGGATTGCGCCCGCTATGGCCGGTCTATTTGCCGCCTCCGCGGCATGCGCCGACGACGCGCCGCCGCAGCCGCAGGGCTGGGCCGGCAAGGGCCAGGCGGGCTACGTCATGTCACGCGGCACGACCGACACCGATACCGCCAACGCCAAGCTTGACCTGTCCGACACCATCGACGACACCTGGAAGCACACCATCCACCTGGAGGGCCTCTACGGGCGCAATTCCGACATTACCGCGGCGGAGCGCTGGGCAGCCGCCCTGCAGTCGAATTACCAGTACACACCCAGGGCGTACGTATTCGGCGCACTGCACTACCTGGACGACTACTTCAGCGGCTTCCAGTACCAGGGCGACGTCTCGGTTGGCTTGGGGTACAAGTTTCTGGAAACCTCGCACGATAAGCTCTCGGCACAGCTTGGCGTTGGCTATCGACGCCTGCGCCCGGAAATCCTCGTGACCAATGACGCTGGCGCGGTCATCGAGCGGACCCCGTTGGAGTCGCAGGGCAGCGCCATCGGTACCGGCGGCTTCATCTACGAGCACGATTTCAACGCCAGCACCAAGCTCACCGATGCGTACACCATCGATTCCGGTGCCGGCAACACCTCGATGGAGAACGATCTGGCGCTGGTCGTGAACATGTCGAAGAAGCTCGCGCTCAGTGCGGGCTACACGTTCCAGGAGAACTCCTCGCCGCCGGCGGGATTACCCAAGGTCACGACCCTGACGACGCTCAATCTTGTCTACGCGTTCAATCCGTCCTGACTGCGGCGGAGCTGAGCTAGTCGATGTGCGTCTGCGGCGCCTCGCCGCTGCGCACACTGCCACGGAACATCGCCGGCGTGTTGTAGCGGGTCACGATGGCGCCGCGCGCATCGACGGCGATCAGCCCGCCGGCGGCGCCGAGGCGGGGCAGGCGCTGTCCGATCGATGCGGCCGCGGCCTGCTCCAGCGAGTCTCGGCCGTAGCGCATGCGCGCCACGATGTCGTAGGCCTGCACCGTGCGCAGGAACCATTCGCCGTGGCCGGTGGTCGAGACCGCGCACAACGCGCTGTCGGCATAGGTGCCGGCGCCGATGACCGGTGAGTCGCCGACGCGGCCCGGGCGCTTGCCGTTCATGCCGCCAGTGGAGGTGGCGGCTGCCAGCCGCCCGGCGCGATCACGCGCCACCGCGCCCACCGTGCCTGCAGCGCCCATCGGCGGCTCCTCCAGTGCGGCCAGCGCCTGACGTTGGCGCTCGGGCGATGGCTGGCCGGCGCTCTCGAGCTGCCGCCTGAGCGCCTCGAGCTGGCCTCGCCGTTCCGGCGTGATGAAATATTCGTTGCTTACGCACGCAATGCCGGCCTGCACGGCGAACTGTTCCGCGCCTGCGCCCGCAAGAAACACGTGCGGCGTGTCCTCGAGCACGCGGCGCGCGAGCTGAATCGGATTCCTGATGTTGCGCACCACTGCGACTGCGCCCGCGCGCAGCTGCTCACCGTCCATGATGGCAGCGTCCAGCTCGACCGTGCCGTCGATCGTCAGCACCGCGCCGCGGCCGGCGTTGAACAGCGCCTCATTCTCGAGCGCCGTCACGGCCGCTTCGACCGCATCGAGCGCGCTGCCATCGGCCTCGAGCACCGCCTGGCCCGCGGCCAGAGCGTCCGCGAGGCCGGCATGGAACGCCCGTTCTCGCTCAGGACCGATATCCCGCGGCAGCCGCGCACCGGCGCCGCCATGGATTGCCAGCGTGTACATGCTCGTAGCCTAGCATTGCGCGCTCGGTTAGCCTGCGGCGCATGGACTCCGTACAGCCTGGCTGGCAGTTTGCCAGCGACAATACCGCCGGCATCTGTCCCGAGGCCTGGGCGGCAGTCGCGGCCGCCAACGTCGGCTACGTGCCGAGCTACGGCGAGGATCAATGGACCGCGCGTGCCGCTGATCTGATCCGCGCGCTGTTCGAGCGGCCGCAGGCGCAGGTGTTCTTCGTATTCAACGGCACCGCCGCCAATTCTCTGAGTCTTGCCGCCCTGTGCCGCAGCTATCACGGTGTCATCTGTCACGAGCAGTCGCACGTCCAGACCGATGAGTGCTCGGCACCGGAGTTCTTCAGCCATGGCGCCAAGCTCATCAGCGTGCCCGGCGCCGATGCCAAGGTGCGGCCGGAGGCAGTGCGCGCCGCGCTTGGCCGCGGCCACGACGTGCATACGCCCAAGGCGCGTGCCATCACCATCGGCCAGAGCACCGAGTGGGGCGGCGTCTATCATCCGGCCGAAATCGCAGCGCTCGGTGCCTGCGCGCGCCAGCACGGCCTGGCGCTGCACATGGACGGTGCCCGTTTCGCCAACGCGCTTGCCGGCGCCGGCTGCAGCGCGGCGGACTTGACCTGGCGTGCCGGTGTCGACGTGCTGAGTCTCGGTGGCACCAAGTGCGGTCTCAATACCACCGAGGCGGTGGTGTTCTTCGATCCCGCACTGGCCGTCGAGTTCGACTACCGTTGCAAACAGGGAGCACAGCTGGCCTCGAAAATGCGCTTCCAGAGCAGCCAGTGGGTCGGCGTGCTCGAGCAGGGCGCCTGGTTGAGACATGCGCGGCACGCCAATACGGCCGCGCGTGAGCTTGGCGCGGCGCTCGCGCGCGTTGCCGCTGTCCCGACATTGCGTCCGATCGAGGCCAATGCCGTGTTCATCGAGCTGCCGACAACCGTCGCCGATGCCATGGCTGCCAGGGGCTGGCACTTCTATCGCATGGGAAATGCCGGCTATCGGCTCATGTGCTCCTGGGCCACGCTACCTGAGGACATCGCCCGCTTTGCGGGCGACCTGGCCGCTTCACAACGGCAGTGATGGATCCTCAGTCCGATAAGCCGCAAGGCCGCCCTCGAGCTGCAATGGCGCCAGCCCGGCGCGCCGTGCGAACGCGCAGGCCTTGAGGCTGCGCGCACCGCTGCGGCACAGAAACACCAACGTTCGGTCCCGCGGCAGCTCCGCCAGGCGGCCTTCGATCGAACCCACCGGCACATTGATGGCTCCCGCCAGATGTCCAGTGGCGAACTCGGCCGGCTCGCGCACGTCGATCAACGCCAACCGCGGCGATCCCGTGGCCAGCGCCGCGGCGAGCTCGCGCGGCTGCCACCGCGGAACGCGCGCCAGCTCCTCGCGCGTGCAGAAATCCTCCGGGTCCGCCGGCGCCAGGATGCTCGGATGGGCGCCGCAGACCGCGCAGTCCGGCCGGAGTGCAAAGCGGAACTCGCCGAAACGCAGCTCCAGCGCATCGTAGGTCAGCAGGCGGCCGATCAGCGGCGTGCCGGCGCCGACGATGAGCTTGATGGCTTCGGTGGCGGCCAGCGTGCCGAGCACGCCGGGCAGCACGCCGAGCACGCCCACGTCGGCGCAATTGGGCACCAGGCCTTCGGCCGGGTGCGGAAACAGGCAGCGATAGCACGGCCCCCGGCCGGGCACATAGACCATGAGCTGGCCCTCGAAGCGATGGATCGCCGCCGACACCAGCGGCTTGCCGTACAGCACGCAGGCATCGTTGACCAGATAGCGCGTGCCGAGGCGATCACAACCGTCGATCACCAGGTCGTAGCCGCAGAACAGCGCGCGCACGTTGGCAGCGCAGAGTTCCACCGCATGCTCCACCACACGCGTGCCGGGATTGAGCGCCTCGAGCCGCGCGCGCGCCACGCGGGTCTTGAGCTGGCCGACGCTGGCGGTGTCGAACAGCACTTGCCGCTGCAGATTGGACTCGTCGACCGTGTCGTAATCCACCAGGCCCAAGGTGCCGACGCCGGCAGCCGCCAGATACAGCGCGGCGGGCGCGCCGACGCCGCCGGCGCCGACCAGCAGCACGCGGGCGGCTTTGAGGCGCGCCTGTCCGTCCTGGCCGATCTCGGCAAGTTTCAGGTGGCGGCTATAACGCCGCAGCTCGTCGTCGGAGAGCGGCTCGTGCATGGGGGTCGCGAGCATTACGCCGCGTTACCGGCGCTGTCAACTTTGGACATTGTGACCTGTGCTTCCTCAAGTTGCTTTAGAGTGCCGGCCAGTACGGCCGGGTCGAATCGCTTATGTCTACAAACCCGCTTGCGCAGCGCCTGAGTGCGCTGTTGCCGCCGCTGGCACTGGCACTGCTCGCGCTGCTCGGTTGCAATCGGGGCCTGTGGACGCCGGATGAGCCACGGGAGGCCGAGATCAGTCGGGAAATGGCGCTCAATCCGGGCGTGATTCCCACTCTCAACGGCGAGCGCTTCATCGAAAAGCCGCCGCTGTACTACTGGACCGTCGCCGCGCTGTTCCGCATCACCGGCGGCCCGTCGGTCATTGCGGCACGCGCAGTCAGCGTGGCAGCCGCCACCGCCACGCTCGCAATCCTGGTCATCTGGGGTGGCGCCGCACACTCGCGCGCGGCTGGCTGGCTGTCGGCGCTGATGCTGGCAAGCTGCGTGGAGTTCCTGGTCTCGGCCCATTGGGTGCTGATCGACCCGCTGTTGATGCTGACGACGACGCTGGCGGCGTGGGCGGCGTGGGAACTGCTGGCGCGGCGCGATTCGGCGCTGCTGCGGCTGCAACTGTACGCGGCATTGATCCTGGCGCTGTGGATCAAGGGTCTGGTGGGGCCGGTGCTGGTGTGCGCAGGACTGGTCGCCTACATCCTGATCGATCGTCCGACGCACTGGCGACGGCTGCGTCCGATCACGTGCCTGAGCGTGCTGTTGCTGGCAGTGCTGCTGCTGGCGCTGGCCATCTGGAAGCAGGGCGGCAATGCCGCACTGTGGGAGTGGGGCTACGTCAATCACGTGCAGCGCCTGATCAATCCGGCGGGCTCGAGCGGGCACCGGCAACCGCTGCTCTACTACACCTGGACTCTGCCGTTTGCGATGCTGCCCTGGCTGTTGCCACTGATCGAGGCGCTGCGGCCGGCCCACTGGCGGCGCCTGCAGCTCGCCGGGCTGCCGCGCTTTGCCGATCCGGCGCGTTTCGCCGCGCTCATGAGCGGCGCCATGCTGCTGGTGCTGTCGGCCTCGGCCACCAAGCGCGAAACCTACCTGCTGCCGGCGTTGCCGCTGATCTTCCTCTGGCTGGGCATCCGTACGCACGAGTGGTGGCAGCACTGGCAGCTGCGGCATGACGCCGCGCTGGGCTTGGGCTGGTGGCTGCAGGCGCTGCTGCTGGCGATTTATGCACTGGCAGCGCCGGTGGCGGCGTGGATTTGGCTGCGCTCGATCAATCTCTGGGTCATCGCCACCTTGGCTCTGGCGCTGCTGGCGGTCGCCGTACTGTTCTATTGCAGCATCACGGCGCAGCGCCAGCGGGCCGGGCCCGCCGCCATGGCCTGCGCCGTTGCCGGTGGCGCGGTCATGCTGGTGCTGGCACCGGTGCTGCTGAACGGCGTCAAGGACATGGGACACTTCGTGCGGGGCATCGACCGTGCTTTGCCGCCGGGCCAGCCGGTCTACGCGCTCGGCGTCGACGAGACGCTGCGCGCCGAGTTTCCGTTCTACACCGGCCGCACGGTGATTCCGGCCACGCTGGCAAAGCGGCCCGAGTGGATCGTGCAGCAGGACAATCACGACGGTCGCGCCATCAACCTGGCGCCCGACTACGTGCAGTTGCAGCAGAAATCTTTCGGCGGCCGCCGCACGCTGCAGCTCTGGCAGCTGCGGACCGGCGGCGCGAGTCCGCCGTGAGCAGCGCGCCGCCGGCTGTTGCCCCGGCAGCGCCCGCAGTTGCGCCGCCGCGCC
>JBAUYT010000291.1:0-5754 GCA_049584935.1 Steroidobacteraceae bacterium | reverse complement strand
GCGCTCGGGCACGAACAGCGCCGAGTGCAGCGAGGGCACCGGCACGCCCGAGCGCGCCGACGCGTCCAGCAGCGCCTGCGGCGTGGCGCCGATGCGCAGCATCAAGGTCGGTACGCCGGCACGCTGAAACTCAGAAAAATCCTCGCTGACCATCTCGGGCGAAACATCCTTGACGCGCTCCGGTCCAAACTGGCGCAGCAGTGCGGTGGCGACCCGCTGCGTGAGCGCCGGGTCATTGATCAGTGTGTAGCCGCGGTCAGTCGAGACGTCGATGCCCGGCGGCGGCGCCCCTGCGGCGCTCGCTTCGCCCCGTGCCACCCGCGCGATGGCCGCCAGCAGATGTGTGCGGTTGGGGTCACTGAACGAGCGCACGCTCAGCTGCAGCGTGACCTGGTCCGGGATGACGTTGGGGCGCGTGCCGCCCTGGATCGAACCGACCGTTATGACCGACGGCTCGAACGGCGACGTCTCGCGAGAGACGATGGTCTGCAATGCCAGCACCGTGCGCGCGGCCAGCACGATCGGATCCAGCGTGCTCTCGGGGCGCGCGCCGTGACCGCCGCGGCCGTTGATCGTGAGCGTGACGGTATCGACGTTGCTCATGACCGGCCCTGCGTGATAGCCGATCAGACCCGCGGGGTAACGCGGATCGTCATGCACCGCCAGCGCGAAGTCCGGACGCGGAAAGCGCGTGTACAGCCCGTCCGCGAGCATGGCGGCGGCGCCGCCGCCGCCTTCCTCCGCCGGCTGACCGATCAGCACCAGCGTGCCGCGCCAGCGGTCGCGCGCGCCGGCCATGATGCGCGCCGTGGCCGTCCAGGCGGCCATATGCGCGTCATGACCGCAGGCGTGCATGACGCCCACATCGTGGCCGCCGGCGTCGGTGGCGCGCACCGTGCTGGCGAACGGCAATCCGGTCTTCTCTTCGACCGGCAGTGCATCGAGCTCGGTACGCAGCAAAACCACGGGACCCTTGCCGTTCCTGAGCACGCCGACCACGCCGGTACCGCCGACGCCCTCGGTGACTTCGAACCCGAGTTCACGCAGCACCGCCGCCAGCGTGGCCGCGGTGCGCTGCTCGTGCAGCGACAGCTCGGGATGGCGGTGCAGGTCGAAGTACAGCGTCTCCGCGCGCGGGTAGACCGCATCGACTTCCGCCTCTACATCCGCGCCAACCCCCGCCGCGGACGTGTACGACGCTGCCGCTGCGAATAGCGTCGCCGCCAGCAGCGTCAGACACCACTGCAGCCGGGATCTCATGGCGCACCCGTGCCGCGCACCGCCGCGGTGTGCTGCATGCGCGCATCGCCCGTCAGCAGACGGGCGCCGCGGCCGTAAGTAAAGAAGGCCCACGACCAGTTCCAGTAGACCGCCACGCGACTGCGGAAATCCACCAGCAGCATGAGGTGCACCAGCGACCAGGTGAGCCACGCCAGAAAGCCCGTGAGCCGTATGCGGCCAAAATCCGCAATCGCATGCGAGCGGCCAATGACCGCCATGGTGCCCCAGTTCGTGTAGCGGAATGCCGGCGGCGCGGGGCGACCTTCGAGCCGTGCGCGGATGACCGCGCCGACGTATTTGCCCTGCTGCTTGGCCACCGGCGCCAGACCGGGCAGCGGCGAGCTCAGGCCTGCGCCGTAGCTGGCCACATCGCCGATTGCGAACACACCCGGAAATCCCTCCACCGAGCAGTCCGCATTCACCTGCACGGCGCCGTTGCGTGCTGCCGCGGCGCCGATCCAGCGCGCCGCCGGTCTGGCAGCCGTGCCGGCACACCAGAGCACCAACGCGGCGTCGATGCGCGTCTGCCCCACCCACAGTCCCTGCGCATCGATGGCCTCGACCGCTTCGCCAAGACGCACCTCCACGCCGAGCTGGCGCAGCGCCTTGAGCGCGTAGTCCGACAGATGCGGCGGAAAAGCCGACAGCAGACCCGGTCCGGCCTCGCACAGCACGATGCGCGCCGATCGCGGATCGATGCGCTTGAAATCCCGCGCCAGGGTCGAGCGTGCCAGCTCGGCAATTGTGCCGGCGAGTTCGACGCCGGTCGGACCGCCGCCGATGACCGCAAAGGTCATCAGGCGCTTGACCTGTGCCGGATCGTTGGACTCCTCGGCCCATTCGAATGCGCTCAGCAGCCGCTCGCGGATCGAGAGCGCGTCGTCGAGCGTCTTGAGTACGTGGGTATAGGGCGCCCATTCGTCGTGGCCGAAGAAGCTGTAAGCCGCCCCGGTGGCAAGCACCAGGAAGTCATAGGGCAGCTCGATGCCGTTTTCGAGCTGCACCACACGCCGCGTGGTATCCACACCCGACACGCTGGCCATCAGCACCGTGGCGTTGCGATAGCGACGCAGCAGCACGCGGCTCGCGGTGGCGATGTCGGCCGGAGACAGGGCCGCGGTCGCCACCTGGTACAGCAGCGGCTGAAACAGGTGATGGTTGGTACGATCGACCAGGGTGATGTCCGCGTCCACGCCCTTGAGCGCCTGTACCGCCGCCATGCCGCCAAAGCCCGCGCCGACAACCACGATTTTCTTGGGGATTGTGCTCACTGTCGCCGAATCCTAGCGCTGCTTGCCGCAACGCATGACATCATGCAACTTGTGGCGGCAATGTTCGAGCCTGCGCCCATCATCGTTCGCGCCGCCGAGACCCCGGCACAGCCGTGGCGCAACGGTGGCGGCCGCACACGCGAGCTGCTGACGCGGCCGGATGGCGCGCGCGCGTGGGTGCTGCGCATCAGTCTCGCGCAGGTCGACCGCAACGGACCGTTCTCGGCCTTTCCGGGCGTCGAGCGCTGGTTCTCGGTCCTCGAGGGCGCCGGCGTACGGCTGGCATTGCAGGGCCGGCAGCATGAGCTGCGCCCCGGCACGGCGCCGCTGCGCTTCAGCGGCGCCGTGCCGGTGGACTGCGAGCTCATCGACGGCGCCACGACCGACCTGAACCTGATGTATGCCGGCGGCCAGGGCCTCATGCAGCTGGCGCAATCGGGCGGTAGCTGGCGCTGCGCGCTGCCAGGGAGGGGCCTGTTCACGAAGGTTGCTGGTCAGTGGCACATGGCAGGTGTGGCGCCAGTCCGGCTGCCGGCGCATTGCCTGCTGTGGCTCGATGACGCCGGCGACACCGACTGGCGATTCACCGCCGATGAGTCCACGTTTGGAGTGCCGGCGATCTGGCTCGGTCATGCGCCGTGAGCGTCGGCGCCCTGGGCGCTGTACGATACAGCTGCGCCACTCGAGCGAAAAAAATGGGGGATCACATGCGAGCCATCCTGTGCCTGCTGGTTCTGGCGGCATCTGCAATCGCGGCCGCATCAGCCGTGGCGGCCGATCCGGCCGGTGCGCCGCCGCCTTACACCAGGCCGCACGTGCGAGCCATCACCGGCTTCGTACGTCTGGATCGCAGCCGCTACACGCAGCAGATCGGCGACACCCTGCGGGTATTGCGCGCCGCACGCGAGCAATTCGAGCAGCAGGGCTACGAGGTGCAGACGCTGCGTATCGTCACGCAGCCGCTCGGCGAGCTGATCAAGGGCCTGTCGGACGCCGATGCCCTGGGGTTTCTCAAGAGCCTCGATCAGCTATCGGTGAAGGAGCAGTTTCTCGGCAACATCGGACCCGGCATGCTGCACGATAGCGACGATCCCCGCACCATGCATGTCTTGGCACAGGCACTCTCGACGCTGCCCGATCTGAATGCCAGCGCCATCATTGCCGATGACGATGGCATTCACTGGAAGGTCATCCGCGAAACCGCAGCGATGATCCGCTATGTGACCGAGCACAGTCCTCACAGCCAGGGCAATTTCAACTTCACGGCGACGGCGATGCTCAAGCCTTATGGCCCGTTCTATCCCGGTGCCTACTTCACGGGGGAGGACCGCCGCTTCTCGATCGGCTTCCAGGGTGCCAACGTCGTGCAGGAAGTGTTCGCACGCACGCATGGCGACTTCGACGCCTCGGTGAAGGAACTCACGCAGCAGCTGACCGTTCACGCGCGTGTTGCGGAGACGATCGGCGCCAAAGTAGCCGCGAGCAGCGGCTGGACCTTCATGGGCGTGGATCCGACACCGGCCCCGCTCGCAGACGTCTCGATCGGCGCTGCGATCGAAACGTATACCGGCGCACGGTTCGGCACGAGCGGTACGATGACCGCATCGCTGATCATCACAACGGCCGTCAAGGCGGTACCCGTCAGGCAGATCGGCTACAGCGGACTCATGGTGCCGGTCATGGAGGACAAGCTCCTCGCCCGCCGTTGGGCCGAGGGCAGTTACAACACCGACTCGTTGCTGGCTTACTCATCGGTGTGCGGAACCGGCCTCGACACAGTGCCCATGCGCGGTGACATCAGCGAGCAGCAGCTCGCCCGCATCTACGGCGACGTTGCCTCACTGGCCTTCAAGTGGCACAAGCCGCTGTCGGCGCGTTTGCAACCGGTGCAGGGCAAGAAGGCCGGCGACCAGACCGAGTACAAGGACGAGTATCTGTTCAACACGACCATCAACGCCGCGCCCTAGACCGACTTGCCGCCGAATACCACGCCGACGCTGGGATTGGACCCCAGGCCGTAGCAGAGTTCGGCTGGCTGGCTGATGCGCCAGAGCGCGAGATCAGCGCGCTTGCCGACCTCAAGCGTGCCTCGATCCTCGAGCAGCCCGAGGGCCTGCGCGCCCATGCGCGTAACACCTGCCAGCGCTTCCTCGGCGGTGAGCCCGAACAAGGTGCACGCCATGTTCAGCATCAGCAATATCGAGGTGCACGGCGAGGTGCCGGGATTGCAGTCGGTGGCCACGGCCAGCGGCACGCCTGCCTCCCGCAATAGCGCCACCGGCGGCGGCTGCGTCTGCCGCAGCGTGTAGTAGGCACCAGGCAGCAGCACCGCCACCGTGCCGGCGCGCGCCAGTGCGCGCGCACCGTCGGCGCTCAGGTATTCGAGATGATCAGCAGACAGGGCGCCGAACTCGGCCGCGAGTTCCGCCGCGCCCATGTCGCTGAGCTGGCCGGCGTGCAGATGGATCGGCAGCTTGCGGGCCCGTGCCGCGCGCAGGAATTGCGTGGTCTCGGCAACGGAGAAACCGATGGTCTCGCAGAACGCATCGACCGCGTCGGCAAGCCCGGCAGTGAGCAGCGCCTCGAGCCACGGTCCGCTGGCGCCGTCGACGAAGGCCTGGCGCCTGGCAGCAAACTCCCGCGGCAGGGCATGCAGCCCCAGGAACGTGGTGCGCACCGACACCGGCACGCGTGTGGCGACGTCGCGCGCGACTCGCAACATGCGGCCTTCCGTATCCAGGTCCAGCCCGTAGCCCGACTTGATCTCGATGGTGGTCACGCCCTCGGCGCTGAGGCAGCGCGCGCGCGCCGCGGCCACGGTCAGCATGGCCTCGTTGGTGGCGGTACGCGTGGCGTCGACGGTCGACTGGATACCGCCGCCGGCGCGCGAGATCTGCTCGTAGCTGGCGCCGAGCAGGCGCCGCTCGAACTCTCCGGCGCGATTGCCGGCATAGACCAGGTGCGTGTGGCAGTCGATGAATCCGGGCGTAATCCAGGTGCCCGTGGCATCGAAGGACGGCACCGGCCGGCTTGCCACGCGGCTGCGAGCCTCGACCGCCGACCCGATCCAGGCGATGCGCTCGCCCTTGACCGCCAGCGCCGCATCGCGCACGGCGCCGTAGGCGCCCGCGCCAGCGCGCATGGTCGCCAGATGCGCCCCGATCCAGACGTAATCCCAGTCGCTCGCTTCGCTGCTCAAGAC
>JBAUYT010000290.1:0-16704 GCA_049584935.1 Steroidobacteraceae bacterium | reverse complement strand
GCGCCGCGACGCTCTGCAAATGCGATCTGCCCACCGCCATGGTGGGCGAATTTCCCGATCTGCAGGGCATCATGGGGCGTTACTACGCGCTGGCGGACGGCGAGCCCGAGGCCGTCGCCGAGGCCATCAGCGAGCACTACCTGCCGCGCGGCGCCGGCGATGCACTGCCCCGCTCGATCGTCGGCGACGCCGTCGCTGCGGCCGATAAGCTCGATACGCTGGCCGGCATCTTCGCCATCGGCCAGAAGCCGAGCGGCACGCGCGACCCGTTCGCGCTGCGGCGCGCCGCCATCGGTGTGCTGCGCATCGTGCTCGAGCACCGGCTCGAGCTGGACCTGATCGAGCTGCTCGGGCGCGCGGTCCGGCAGCAGCCGCTGGCAGACATCGATGCGCGTGTCGATATCCTGGTCGGCGAAATCTATGACTTTGTCATCGAGCGGCTGCGCGCGCAGCATCTCGAGCGCGCCAATGCCGATGGCATCACCACCGAGATGTTCGACGCCGTGCTGGCGACACGGCCGCGTTCGCTGCTGGACTTCGATGCGCGGCTGCGCGCGCTGCTGGCCTTTACTCGGACCGCCGCCGGAGCGAGTCTGGCGGCTGCGAACAAGCGCATCGCCAACATACTGAAGAAGTCCGCGCCCGCGGGCGGACGCGCCGGTGATTTCACGATGGCGGCCGACACCGGATACTTCCGTTACGAGGGCGAGCCGGCCGAAATGCAGCTGCAGCGTAAGCTCGAAGAGCTGCGCGCGCCGGTCGAGACCGCGATTCGCCAGCGCGATTACGCCGCGGCGCTCGAGACGCTGGCCGGCCTCCGCGACAGCGTCGACGAATTCTTCGATCGCGTACTGGTCAACGATCCCGACGAGGCGCTGCGCCGCAAGCGGCTGGCGCTGCTGGCGCAGCTACGGTCTCTGTTCGCGGGCATCGCCGATCTGTCGCGGCTGCCGGGCTGAGCTGTGCAGTTTCTGCGCTCGCTCTGTTTCACGGCGTTCTTCCTGCTGTGGACTTTCTTCTACGGCATCTTCTTTTCGATGGCGTGCCTGGTGCTGCCGTTCCGACTGCGGTTTACGCTGGCGCGCTTCTGGGGGCAGGTGATCCTGATCGTCTGTCGGCTGGTCTGCCGGCTCGATTACCGCGTCGAGGGACGCGACAATCTTCCCGCCGGCAATCACGTCGCCTACATCAAGCACTCGTCCAGCTGGGAAACTGCCGCCCAGGCCGTACTGCTGCCGCAGCAGGTCTGGGTTCTCAAGCGTGAGCTGACCTGGATCCCCTTTGTCGGCTGGGGAATCATGCTGCTGCATGCCATCGCGGTCGACCGGGGCAGCGGCTCGACGGCGGTCCGCAGCGTGCTCGACCAGGGCAAGCGGCGCCTGGCCGAAGGCGAGTGGGTGGTCATCTTCCCGGAAGGCACCCGCATGCCGCCGGGCGAGACGCGCAAGTACGGTGTCAGCGGCGCATTGCTGGCGGCCGAGACCGGACGGCTGATTGTGCCGATCGCGCACGATGCCGGCTACTACTGGCCGCGCCGCGGACTCCTGAAGAAACCCGGCACCATCCGCGTGGTGATCGGACCGCCGATCGCCGCGGCCGGTCGCAACCCGCGTGAAGTCAACGCCGAGGCGCAGGCCTGGATCGAGGCGCACTCACGGCGCTGAGTGCGCGCCGCGGTGTGCACGCCTCACAGCAGTACGCCGCCCGATATCTCGATGCGCTGACCGTTGATCCAGCCAGTCTCGTCCGACAGCATCGAGGCGATGACGCCACCGATGTCATCGGGCATGCCGACCCGGCCCAGCGCCGTCAGCGAGGCGATCTGGGCGTTGACCTGCGCGTTGTCGCGAACCATGCCGCCACCGAAGTCCGTGGCGATGGCGCCCGGTGCGATGGTGTTGACGGTGATATGGCGCGCGCCCAGCTCCCTGGCCATGTAGCGAGTCAACACCTCGACTGCCCCCTTCATGGACGCGTAGGCAGCATAGCCCGGGAAGGCGAATCGTGTCAGTCCGGACGAGACGTTGAGGATGCGGCCGCCGTCGGCCAGCAGCGGCAGCAGCTGCTGTGTGAGAAAGAACACGCTCTTGACGTGAATGGCCACCATCTCGTCGAACTGTGCCTCGGTAGTCTCCGCGAAACTGGCGTGGACACCGGTGCCGGCATTGTTGAGCAGGAAATTGAAGCGGTCGCGCTGCCAGTTCTTGTTCAAGGTCTCGCGTACCTGGCCGGCGAACGCCGCGAATCCCGAACTGACGCTGACATCGAGCGGCAGCGCCGCGGCGCGTCGGCCTGCCTCTTTGATCTGGCGCACGACCGACTCGGCCTCGGTGCGGTTGCTGCGATAGGTCAGCAGCACGTCGACGCCGTGCTCGGCCAGCTTGAGTGCGGCATTGCGGCCCAGTCCCCGGCTGCCACCGGTGACGATCGCGATCGGAGCTGCAGCGGCAGTTGCGGCCATGACTCTCTCCTCTGGGGGATGGCTTCATTTTACACTGGCTGCCTAGGCTCTCGAGGGTTGTGTAGCCATGAAACCTACCCTGCCGCACGGCGGCGCTTCTTTACGCCTATGAAGGCGACTGGCGGTTCGTCGTGCCGCCACTGGTCGCGCTGTATACACTCATGCTGAGCGAGGCATCGATGGCGGCGCAGCAATGATCACCTGCAGAGGAGCACCCGCATGAAGGTGGGATTCATCGGTCTGGGTCAGATGGGTTCTGGCATTGCGACCAATATCGTCAAGGCCGGTCACGACGTGACCGTCTACAACCGCAGCGCCGGCAAGGCCGATGCACTGGTCAAGCTGGGTGCGCACCGAGCCGCGAGCGTCGCCGACGCTGCCCGCGTCGATGTCGTCATCACGATGCTGGCCGACGACGATGCCGTCAGCGACACGGTCTGGGGCGAACAGAAGCTGCTCGCATCGTTGCCCAAGGGCGCGATTCACGTTTCGATGAGCACCATCAGCGTGGCGCTGTCGAAGTGTCTGGCCGAGGCACACGCCGGAGCCGGACAGCGCTACCTGGCCGCGCCGGTGTTCGGGCGGCCGGAAGCGGCCGCAGCGGCCAAGCTGTTCATCGTGCCGGCAGGGGATGCCGATGCCATCGCCACGTGCCAGCCACTGTTCGATGCCGCGGGTCAGAAGACGCTGCCGATGGGATCTGAGCCCAGCATGGCCAATCTCATCAAACTCAGCGGCAATTTCCTGATAGCCGCCATGATCGAATGCCTGGGCGAGGCCATCGCGCTGGTCGGCAAGGGCGGGGTGGATCCGCAGGCCTACGTCGAGCTGCTGACTTCGACCATGTTCCCGGCGCCTGCATACAAGATCTACGGCAACCTGATCGCCGAAGGTAAATTCCAGCCAGCCGGATTCGCCGCGCCGCTCGGGCACAAGGACGTGCGGCTGGTCATGGCCGCGGCCGGCGTACTCAAGGTACCGATGCCGGTGGCGAGCCTGCTCAATGATCGGCTGCTGCGGCTGGTGGCACAGGGCGGCGAGGCGCTCGACTGGTCGGCGGTGGGCGGCCTGGCATTGCAGGACGCGGGTCTGCGTTCGCTGCCCACGTCTCGATGACGGCGACGCTACTCCTGGGTACGTAGCCTGGCAACGTTGGCCGCGGTCAGCGCCGAGCTCTTGGCGCCGAAGCGAGCGGTCACGTAGTTGGCGACGCTGGCGATTTCCTCGTCCGAGTAGGTGCTGCCGAAGGCCGGCATGTCACTCGGATCGCCGGTAACGTGCCGCGGTCCGCCGCGGATGATGACCTGCGCCACGTTGATCGCGGTCGGGTCGTTGACCGCACGGGTGCCGGTCAGCGATGCGAACGGAATGATGGGGCTTTGGCCGGTCCAGCCGTGGCAGCCTGCGCACGCGCCCTCATAGACGGCCTGGCCGTGCGGATCGAGGTGCGCGGTCTGCGGGTCGAGCGGTGTGCGCGGCGCCAGCGCCACTCGCGGCCGGGGCAGATCCGAGGTCGATATGCCGGCGACGGTACGCAGGTATGCGACCAATGCGACCACGTCATCGGACTTCAGATACTTGAGACTCTGCTCGACTGCCTCTCCCATCGGGCCTGCGGCTGTGCCGCGGCCATCCGCATGGCCCAGTGACAGGTAATGCACCAGGTCGGCATCGCTCCATGCGCCGACGCCGCTGTTGTCGTCGGGCGTAATGTTGTACGCGCGCCAGCCGGCCTGCACCGCACCGGCGAACTTCTGGCGATTATTGAGCGCAAAAAACAGATTGCGCGGCGTGTGGCATTCGCCGCAGTGCCCCATTGCTTCGGCGAGGTAGGCGCCGCGATTCCATTGCGCGCTGCGCTCGGCGCGCGGCTCGAACCGCCGGTCGGGATCGAACACCGCTGCCCACAGGCCCATGAGCGCGCGCTGATTGAAAGGAAAGAACAGCGTGTTTGCCGGCGCCGGCGCCTTGACGGGCGGCAGCGAAAACAGGTACGCCTTGATGGCAAGCGCATCGGCGTCCGACATATAGGTATAGCTCGCATACGGCATGGCGGGATACAGCCGGCTGCCGTTGCGGCCGATGCCCCGGTGCATGGCATCGAGGAAGTTGGCGTCCGAATAGGCGCCGATGCCCGTGGTCGGGTCGGGCGTGATATTGGTCGAATACAGTGTGCCGAAGGGCAGCACGAACGCGCGGCCGCCGGCGTACGGTGCGCCGCCCTCGGTCGTATGGCATGCCTCGCAATCGGCCGCGCGCGTCAGGTACTCGCCACGCTCGATGACGCTGGCGGACTTCAGATCCGCCGGGACTCCGGTGGGGTCGCCGCCGGTGTACGCCGTCAACGTCACGGTCCTGCCGCCGGCAAATGCGGTCGGCGAGGGACCGAGCAGCTCGTAGGCCGTCACAGCGATTGCGATGACGACGATTGCCGCCAGAATCCATCGGATTGGATGTGATCGGGAAGGTTCTGCGCTCATGTCGGCTCCGGCTTGGGAAACGGCAGCACACGAATGCGCTTGCCAGTGGCTGCGAACACGGCGTTGGCCACGGCGGGCCCGAGCGGTGCGACACCGGGCTCGCCTACCCCCGTGGGTTCCACCGTCGAGGGCACGATGTGCACCTCCACCTTCGGCATTTCATTCATGCGCAGCACGCGATAGTTGTTGAAATTGTCCTGCTCGATGCGCCCGTCGCTGAGCGTGATGGCGCCATAGAGCACGGCGCTGAGACCGAAGCCGATGCCACCCTCCATCTGCGCGGCAATCACGTCCGGGTTGATCGGAGTGCCGCAGTCCACTGCGCAGACCACGCGATCGACTCGCACCTGGCCGGTGCTGTCGACAGTCACTTCGGCCACCTGCGCGACCAAGGTCTTGAAGGCCTCGGCGACTGCGATGCCGCGACCCCGGCCCGCGGGCAGTGGCCCCCGGGTCCAGCCGGCCTTTTCCGCCGCCAGGTCGAGCACCCCCAGCAAGCGTGGCGCGTGTGCGAGCAGCTTGCGCCGGAACTGGTACGGGTCCTGGCCGGCGGCATGCGCCACTTCGTCGATGAAGCACTCGACCGCAAAGGTGGTGTGCGAGCTGCCGACGACGCGCCACCACAGCACCGGAATCTTGCTGGTCGTGGTGATGAGCTGCACGTCGATGTTGGGAATGTCGTAGGCGATGGTTGCCGCACCCTCGACCGAGGTCGGATCGATGCCGTCCTTGACCATGGACGCGAACGGGCCGCCATTGCTGAGCATGATCGACTGGCCGACGATGACGTTGCGCCAGCCCGTCAAGTTGTGGCCGGCGTCGAGCGCGGCTTCGAACCTGTGGAAGTACATCGGCCGATACAGTCCACCGTGAATGTCGTCTTCGCGCGTCCACTGCAGCTTGATCGGCGTGCCGTCGGCACCATGGGCCTTGGCGACGGAGACCGCTTCGACGATGTAGTCCGACCCCGGATTGGCGCGGCGGCCGAAACTGCCGCCCGCGTACAGCGTGTGGATGCTCACCTGCTGCGGATCGAGCCCGGCGGTTTTGGCTGCATTGCCCTGATCCACCGTCTGGAACTGATCGCCGGCCCAGATCTCGCAGCTGCTCGGCGTCAGCTTGACGACGGCGTCGAGCGGCTCCATGGGGGCGTGCGCCAGATAGGGAAATTCATAGCTTGCCGCCACCGTGCGAGCGGCAGCGCCGAGCGCCCTGGCCGCATCGCCCTGTTTGCGCGCCTGCGACCCGGGTTGCTCGGCGAGCTTTCGGTACTCGGCCATGATGGCCCCGGAACTGCGGGTCTCGGCGTGGGTATCGTCCCATTCCACGGTCAGGGCGTCGCGCCCTTGCTTGGCCGCCCAGAAATTTTTGGCGATCACCGCCACACCGCGCGGCACCTGAACCACCTGGACAACTCCCGGGACGGCGCAGGCCGCATCGGCATTGAAAGCCTTGACGGTACCGCCGAACCGCGGCGGCCGCCGGATCAACGCCACCAGCATGCCGGGCATGGACACATCGAGCGTGAACTGCGCCGTGCCATCGCACTTGGCCGGGACATCGACCCGCGGGGAGTCGCGACGGCCGATGAGCCTGAAGTCCGCCGGGTTCTTCAGCGCCACCTTTTCCGGTAGCGGCAGCGATGCCGCGCGCGCGACCAGCGAACCATAGGTCGCCTGGGTCTTGCCGTCCGGATGATAGACGACGCTGTCCTTGGCCTTGAGCTGCGCTGCCGGCAACCGCCATTGAGCTGCGGCCGCAGCCAGCAGCATGGCACGCGCCTTGGCCCCAGCTTCCCGCAATTGCATCCAGGAATTCGCCATCGCCGAGCTGCCGCCGGTGCCCTGAATGCCTCCCATGGCGAGGTTGGCATAGCGCTTCGCGTCTGCCGGTGCGCTCTCGACGCTCACCAGCGTCCAGTCGGCATCCAATTCATCCGACAGCACGGTGGCGATGCCGTTATAGGAGCCCTGCCCCATCTCGAGATGCTTGGCGATGACCGTAACGCGGTTGTCCGAACCGATGCGCACGAAGGCGTTGGGCGCAAACGGTGCGCCGGCCCGGGTCGGCTTCGCCAGCGCGCGCCGCGCACCTGCGGTCCATTCGAAGCCGATGGTGAGTGCGATCGCGGTGGTGGTGCCCGCGGTCTGGAGAAATGCACGCCGCGTGGTGCCAGGCCGCGCAGTGAGAGCATCGCTCGCGAAGGGTTTGGGGGCGCTCATGCCCGCAGTGCCTCGGCTGCCTCATGGATGGCCGCGCGAATGCGTCCGTAGGTTCCGCAGCGGCAGATGTTGCCGCTCATGGCACTGTCGATGTCGGCGTCGGTCGGTGAGGCGTTGCTCTCGAGCAGCGCCGCAGCCGACATGATCTGACCCGACTGGCAGTAGCCGCACTGAGGCACCTGCCGCTTGATCCATGCGGCCTGTACTGCCTTGGCGGGCCTGCTCGACAGACCTTCGATCGTCGTGACCTGCCTAGCGGAAACTGAGGCGAGCGGCAGGGAACAGGAACGCACCGGCTGCCCTTCCAGGTGCACGGTGCAGGCACCGCAGAGCGCCATGCCGCAGCCGAACTTGGTGCCGGTCAGCCCTGCGAACTCGCGCAGCGCCCACAGGAGCGGCATGGTCGGATCGGCGTCGAGCGTGGTGGGCTGGCCGTTGAGAGTGAATGAGGTGGACATGCGCCTCTCCGCTTGAGATCGAGCGGATATTACATCCGAACTCGACTCGCAGACGCCAGACAAGAGGAACTCCGCCAGCATTCGCGCCAGCGGCAGCACGGGGCTACCTGGGAAAACCGGCAGCGGGGGACGGCTCAGCCCGCCGTCATTTGGCCATGTTGATGATCTTGGACTGGGTGAATTCCTCGAGTCCTTCCTGCCCCATCTCGGTACCGAGGCCGGACTGCTTGGCACCGCCGAAGGGAACGTCCGGCGGCAGATCGAGGTGCTTGTTGATCCAGATGGTGCCCGTGACCATGCGCTGCGCGACTTCATTGGCGCGATCGAGATCGCGGCCCCAGACGGTGCCGCCGAGACCATAGTCGGTGCCGTTGGCGCGCTCGATGACCTCGTCAAGGCTCGAGTACTTCAGCACCGGCAGCACCGGCCCGAACTGCTCTTCGCGCACCAGGCGCGCATCGTCCGGAATATCGCGCACGATGGTCGGCGGGATGAAGTAGCCGTCGCCCGCGAGCGGCTTGCCACCGGCGATGATCTTGCCGTGCGTGCGCCCGTCCTCGATGAACTCCTTCACCTTTTCGAACTGCGCCTTGTTCTGGATCGGACCGAGCTGGGTTGCGGGATCGAGGCCGTCACCGACCACCGCGGCGTTGGCGAGCCGGGTGAGTTCGGCACACATGGCGTCATACATGGACTCAGGCACGTAGACGCGCTTGATCGCGAGGCACACCTGGCCCGAGTTGAACATGGCGCCCTGGAACACCTTGGCGGCGGTTTCCTTGACGTCGACGTCATCGAGCACGATGGCGGCATCGTTGCCGCCGAGTTCGAGCGTCAGGCGCTTGAGCGTGCCAGCAACGCTCGCCATGACCTTGCGGCCGGTGGCCGTGGAACCGGTAAAGGCCACCTTGGCAACGTCCGGGTGCTGAGTCAGCTGGCCGCCGAGATCATTCTGATCGACGATGACGTTGAGCACGCCCGGTGGCAGGAACTGCATTGCCAACTCGCCGAACAGCAGCGTTGTCAGCGGCGTCGTCGGCGCAGGCTTGGCAACCACGGTATTGCCCGCCAGCAGCGCCGGCGCCACCTTGATCATCAGCAGGATCAGCGGGAAGTTCCATGGGGTAATGGCCGCCACCACGCCGAGCGGCGCGTGGTACTGCACGATGCGCTCGGCGTCGGTCTCACGCAGGATCTTGCTCGGCAGATCCATGGCGCAGAACGCACGGATCATCGCGACGGAGCCACCGATCTCGTAGTTCGCAAACGTCAGCGGCTTGCCCTGCTCCTGCGTCAGCACTTTTGCAAATTCATCGGTGCGCGCTTCGAACGCATCCGCAATCTTGAGCAGCACATGCCGGCGGCTTCCGATGGGCGTGGCGGACCACGCCGGGAAGGCCTGTTTGGCGGCCGCGACGGCTGCATCGAGCTGCGCCTTGTCGGCGCGCGCGCAGCGCGTAAGCAACTTGCCGGTAGCGGGGTTGATCACATCGAGCGTGGCAGCCCCTGCGGTACGGCGGCCGTTGATGATCAGCTGGTAATCCGGCAACTCTGCCTGCACGACTTTTGGATTGGCGCTCACGGGCAATTCCTCTTTAAATGCGGCGTTCGCGCGTCATGCGCGAACCGCCAACGACATGGTAAGCCGATTCTAGCCAGAGAGAATCGGGCGATATCGACCAACCGTGCAATGCGAGCTGCCGCGGTCACTGGCGCCCGTGGATTCAACGACTTATGACGCGGGTGGCAGCTCTGTCGCCATCGACTGCGCTCAGATGTCGAGATTCTCCACGGCCAGCGCATTCTTCTCGATGAACTCGCGACGCGGTTCGACCTGGTCGCCCATGAGTGTGGTGAAGATCTCGTCTGCAGCCACCGCATCCTCGATGCGCACCTGCAGCAGCCGGCGCGTCTGTGCGTTGATCGTGGTCTCCCAGAGCTGCTCGGGATTCATCTCGCCGAGACCCTTGTAGCGCTGGATCGACTGGCCCTTGCGCGCCTGGTCGAACAGCCAGGTCATGGCCTGCTTGAAGGAGCCGATCTCTTCGCGTTCGTTGCCGCGCACGACGTGAGCGCCCTCGCCGATGAACCCCGCCAGTGCACGCGCCAGCTCGGCGATGCGCTGGTATTCGGCAGACTCGAAGAATTCGCGATGCAACAGCTTTTCGGTAACCAGGCCGTGTTCGGTCTTGCGCACGGCGATGCGCGGGCCATGGCCGTCCGCGCCGGCGCGCAACTCGACGTGGAACTGATAGCGGCCCTCACTGCCCGCGTTGAGCTGAGTCTCGAGCGTACCGATCCAATTCCTCATGAGACTACTCTGATCAAAATCGCTGGGCTTGAGCGCCGGCACGTAAATGAGCTGTTCGAGCAGCCGCTCGTCGTAGCGTCGCATCCAGCGGCGCATGATGGCCTGCACTTCCATGTAGTGCCGCGCCAGTATTTCGAGCGCCGAAGCGCTCAGTGCCGGTGCGCCGGCGTTGACGTGCAGCTCCGAATTCTCGAGCGCGCTATTGAGCAGCATCGCATTCAGCTCGTTGTCGTCCTTGACGTAGGTGTCCTGCTTGCCGCGCCGCACTTTGTAGAGTGGCGGCTGCGCAATGTAAATGTGACCGCGCTCGATCAGCAGCGGAATCTGCCGATAGAAGAACGTCAGCAGCAGCGTGCGTATGTGGCTGCCGTCGACATCCGCATCCGTCATGATAATCACGCGGTGATAGCGCAGCTTGTCGATGTCGAAGTCTTCGCGCCCGATGCCGCAGCCCAGTGCCGTGATCAGCGTGCCGACTTCGGCCGACGACAGCATCTTGTCGAAGCGTGCCTTCTCGACATTGAGGATCTTGCCCTTGAGCGGCAGGATGGCCTGCGTGCGCCGGTCACGGCCCTGCTTGGCGGAGCCGCCGGCTGAATCGCCCTCGACGATGAAGATCTCCGACAGTGCCGGATCCTTCTCCTGGCAGTCGGCCAGCTTTCCTGGAAGCCCCGCGATGTCGAGCGCGCTCTTGCGCCGGGTCATCTCACGCGCCTTGCGCGCCGCTTCGCGTGCCCGCGCGGCCTCGATGATCTTGGCGACGATGGCCCGTGCGTCCTGGGGCCGCTCGAGCAGGAACTCGCTGAGCTTCTGCGCCACGGCAGTCTCGACAATGCCCTTCACTTCCGACGAGACCAGCTTGTCCTTGGTCTGCGAGGAAAACTTGGGATCGGGCAGCTTGATCGACAGGATGGCGGTCAGACCCTCGCGCGCATCATCGCCCGTCGTCGGCACCTTCTCCTTCTTGGCGCTGGATTCCTTCTCGATGTAGTCGTTAAGCGTGCGGGTCAGCGCCGCCCGGAAGCCGGACAGGTGCGTGCCACCATCCTTTTGGGGGATGTTATTTGTGTAACAATACATGCTCTCCTGGTAGGAATCGTTCCACTGGAGAGCCACTTCGACGGTGACCAGTCCTTCCTGGCTGCGAAACCAGAACACGCTGTCATGGACCGGCGTGCGCGAACGGTTCAGATGCGCCACGAAGGCCTGCAATCCACCCTCGTGCTGGAAGACATCGGAACGATCCTCACGCTCGTCGATGAGCTCGATTCGTACACCGGAATTCAGGAAAGACAGCTCCCTCAGCCGCTTGGCCAGGGTGTCGTAGTTGAACTGGATGTGGGTGAAGATCTGTGCCGACGGTTTGAAGCGGATGGTCGTACCCCGGTCCTGCGTGACCCCCACCTGGGCCAGGGGCGCAGCGGGTTCTCCCAGATGGTATTCCTGACGGTACCTGTGCCCGTCGCGGCAGACGGTCAGCAACAGGTAGTCCGACAGTGCGTTGACCACCGAGACGCCCACGCCGTGCAGACCGCCCGAGACCTTGTACGAGGTGTCGTCGAACTTACCGCCTGCGTGCAGCACGGTCATGATGACTTCGGCGGCCGAACGACC
Source organism: Steroidobacteraceae bacterium (assembly GCA_049584935.1). GTDB lineage: Bacteria > Pseudomonadota > Gammaproteobacteria > Steroidobacterales > Steroidobacteraceae > FEN-1191. The sequence continues at coordinate 5,158 of JBAUYT010000290.1, read as the reverse complement.
CTCCTCGGTGTGCATATCGACCGGGATGCCGCGGCCATTATCCGAGACCGTTACCGACTCGTCCGCGTGAACTGTGACCACCACGCGGTCGCAGTGGCCGGCCAGCGACTCATCGACGGAGTTGTCGACAACCTCGAAAACCATGTGGTGTAGGCCACTGCCATCATCGGTGTCACCGATGTACATTCCGGGCCGCTTGCGCACCGCGTCAAGGCCCTTCAACACCTTGATTTTACTTGAATCGTAGACGTCTTCGGTGCTCATACCACGGCCTGAAAAGCTAATCGCTGATTATAGCGTCTATAGCCTCCTGACGCTCCCTTGTTCCACGTGGAACACCGCATCTGGAACCCCCAATCGATCGTCGTTCGGCTGCAGAGTGGTCACTACCCACTGCACGCCGAGACCCGCCACTGTGGTCAGTAACGCGCGGGTGCGATCGACATCGAGCTCGGCGGCCGGGTCGTCAAGCAGCAAGGTCGAAGGCCGATCGGCGCGCTCGGACAGGAAGCGCGCCATGGCGATAGCCATTGCTATGCCCAGCAGCTTCTGCTGACCTCTGGAGACGATCTCCCGCGCTGCGCGGCCCTCGATCCGGAGCAGAATGTCGAAGCGATGGGGTCCGACACCCGTCAGCCCTCGCTCCAGGTCTCGTTCACGGTGGGCCCGAAGTGACTCCGCCAAGCTCATTTCGCGACTCCACCCCTGAAAGAAGCCGATCGAGACATCCAGCGTCCCCAGGGTGGTTCGTGCGGCGGACCAGTAGGGCTGCAGCGCTTCCAGCAGCCGTACCCGGCCGGCCGTCAGCAACTGACCCAGCCGACTCAGCTCCGTATCCCACGGTGCCAGGTCGCCGCCTCTCTGCAGGGCTGCATTGCGCTGGCGCAGCGCCCTGGTATAGCCCTGCCAATGCCGCAGGAAGTCAGGTTCCACGTGGAACATCGCCCAGTCAAACCACCGCCGCCGCTGTGCCGGACCCTCCTCGACCAGCCGATGGATGCCGGGATCGATGATCTGGACCGGAAAAATCTGCGAAAGCTCAACGCGCGAAGATGCCACCACCCTGTCGACGCGGATCTGCGGACCATCATCCCGCGTGCACTCAATCCCCAGCGAATGTTCGACTGGAGGCGCCGTAGTTCCGTGGACCCACAGTCTGGAGGTGCCGTGGCGGATCAGCTGGGCCGTATGGCGGGTACGAAACGAGCGCCCACGACCCAGGAGAAACAGGGCCTCGAGCAGCGAAGTCTTGCCGGAGCCATTGTCACCGCTGATCAGATTGAGCCGTGAATGCAGCTCGAGTTCGGCGCTCTTCAGGCACCGCACATCGGCAAGTTGCAGTGCCGCCAGAGTCACGACGGCTGACAGCGCGGCTCGGGCACCGGACGAGCCGCCCGCCGTCAGAGTCGCATCGGCATGACGACGTACTTGACCTGCCGATTGCCGGGCGCCCGGATCAGGCAGCTGCTATTGGCGTCCGTCAGGCCGACTTCGACAGTTTCTGTCTCAACGGCGGCCAGGGCGTCCAGCAGATAGCTGACATTGAAGCCGATTTCGATCTCGTCGCCCGCAAAGCTGACTTCAAGCTGATCTTCGGCCTCTTCCTGCTCGGGATTGTGCGCCTGCACGGTCAAAAGCCCGGAAGCGAAGGTTAAGCGCACACCACGGTACTTTTCGTTCGAAAGAATAGCGGTTCGCTGCAGGGCTGCGCGCAGTGCATCCCGCGTCGCGGTCATGACACGCGGCGGCTCGGCGGGGATGACGCGGCTATATTCCGGAAATTTGCCGTCAATTAGCTTGGAAGTGAAGCGAACTTCGCCTATCTGTACCCTAACGTGGTTTGTACCTATCGCAACTTCGATCTCGCCTTCACCATCCAGCAGGCGCTGCAGCTCGAGAACGCCCTTACGGGGCAGGATGATCTGCTGCAACTCGCGCACGCGGCCCTCCAGCGGCACCTCACACCAGGAGAGGCGGTGGCCATCGGTTGCCACCGCGCGCAGCACTTCGCCATTGGTCTCGAGCAGGGTGCCGTTGAGGTAATAGCGGACGTCCTGCTGCGCCATCGCAAAGTGGGTCTTGTCGATCAGCCGACGAAATTCCTGTGCCTTGATGGCCACCGTGTGCTGCGCATGGATTTCGTCGATGACCGGAAACTCCGCGGCCGGCAGGCTCGAGAGCGTGAAGCGGCTGCGGCCACCCCGCAGCACCACGCGCTCACCTTCCTTGGTCATGGTCACGTTCGTTTTGTCCGGCAGCGTGCGCACGATGTCGAGCAGCTTGCGTCCCGGCACGGTGATGTCGCCAGGCTGCTGCACGGTCACTTCCGCGGCAGCCACCAGTTCCACTTCCAGATCGGTACCCGTGGCGCTCAGCCGGTTGTCCCTGGCGCTCAGCATTACGTTCGAGAGGATCGGCATTGTCTGCCGGCGTTCGACCACTCCGATTACGCTCTGCAGTGCTTCGAGCAGATGTTCGCGGGTAGCGGAGAGTTTCATGTGCTGCAGGCCCTCTGTCTTTCTAGAGTTCTTTCTTAAGAATGAGTAATGATAAATCTTAAGCCGGTGGATAGCGCGCACAACTGCGCAATCGCGGCTTTTATGCGGGAATTATCGCCTCCGGCGCCGATGCCGTCCCGCGGATAACCATAGTCGAAGCCTGTGTGCGAAGTGTGGGTAACGTTATCCCCAATCTTCTGCACAGAAAGTACACATCAGCCTGTCAGGGTTCTCAACAGGTTTGAATAGTCTTCCTGGATGCGCTGCTCCAGATCCCGCAGCTCCTTGACGCGCTTGCAGGCGTGCATGACCGTGGTGTGGTCACGGCCACCGAACGCATCGCCGATCTCCGGCAGACTGTGGGTGGTCAGTTCCTTCGCCAGCGCCATCGCCACCTGACGAGGGCGCGCCACCGAGCGGCTGCGCCGTTTCGACAGCAGATCGGCGACGCGCACCTTGTAGTAATCGGCCACGGTCTTCTGAATGTTCTCCACGGTGATCAGCCGTGCCTGCAGCGACAGCAGGTCCTTGAGCGCTTCCTTGGCAAACTCGAGCGTGATCGGCCGTCCCGTGAAGCGCGAATTCGCGATCACCCGTCGCAGCGCGCCTTCGAGTTCGCGCACGTTGGAGCGGATGCGCTTGGCGATGAAAAACGCCACTTCCTCGGCCAGCTCGATGCCGACCGCCTGGGCCTTGCCAATCAGGATGGCCACGCTGGTCTCGAGCTCCGGCGGCTCGATCGCCACGGTGAGGCCCCAGCCAAAGCGCGATTTGAGCCGCTCCTCGAGGCCATCGACCTCGCGCGGGTAGCGGTCACAGGTCAGGATCACCTGGTGCTGGCCTTCGAGCAGCGCATTGAAGGTGTGAAAGAACTCCTCCTGCGAGTGCTCCTTGCCGGCAAAGAACTGGATGTCGTCGATCAGCAGCGCATGCAGCGAGCGGTATGAGGTCTTGAAGTCATTGATTCGATTGTGCTGAAGGGCCCGAACCATCTCGCTGACGAAGCGCTCGGAGTGCACGTAAGCGACCCGCGCCTGGCTGTCTCGTGCCATGATCATGTGACCGATGGCGTGCATCAGATGGGTCTTGCCCAGGCCGACGCCGCCATAGATGAAGAGCGGGTTGTAGGCCCGACCGGGATTACCGGCCACCTGCAGGGCCGCGGCCTTGGCAAAGTGATTGCTCTTGCCCTCGACGAAGCTGTCGAAGGTAAAATTGTCGTTCAGCGCCACCCCGACCGACTGCACCTGCGGGCGCAGGGTGCGCACGCCGCTGCCATGGCCGTTGAGACCCACTGCCGGCTCCTCAGGGCGCGATCCGACCTCGATCGTGATCTGCGTCGGCTCGGGGATGCCGCGTTCGCGCAGCAGCGCCCCGATGCGGCCAAGCAGGTTGGCGCGCACCCAGTCGACCACGAAGCGATTGGGAGCGAACAGACGCAGCGCGCCGCCGGCTTCGACCGATTGCAGTGGCCGCACCCAGGTGTTGAACTGCTGTTCGGGCAGCTCGCTTTCGAGCGCACTGACGCAGCGCGACCACAACGACGCTTCCACGACACACGCTCCGGGAAAAAGGGTCGAGAGTCTATACCGAGGCAGCGACCACCCGGAAGCGGTTATATTGACAGGGGCCAAGCCGCTGCGTACCCTGCCGACCCATTTTTCGTTCAGTTTTCAGGGCCTTGAAATCATCATGAAACGTACTTACCAACCGAGCAAGGTGCGTCGCGCACGCACTCATGGCTTTCGGGCCCGCATGGCCACGAAGAACGGCCGCGCAGTGCTGGCGCGGCGGCGAGCCAAGGGCCGCAAGCGCCTGAGTCCGTAATCGCGTCGGCAACAGAGGTCGCTCCCACTGCGATGGTCATGGGCGCGCCTGCTGTCGATTCGCCCGCGCCGTCACTGCGATTTCCGCGCACGCGGCGCCTGCGTACACCGGCAGACTTCAAGCGCGTTTACGCGCAGGGCCGCCGCATCAGCAACGAGTTCTTTACGGTCAACATGCTACCGAACGATCTGTCGCTGGCACGGCTTGGGATGTCGGTGGCCGTGCGCACCATGGGCGGCGCGGTCGGGCGCAATCGACTGCGCCGCATGATTCGCGAAAGCTTTCGCCTGCATCACTCGCTGCTGCCGGCGATCGACCTCGTCATTGGCGTGCGCAGCGCGGCGCGCACCACGCCGCCGGCCGAGCTGCGCTCGAGTCTCGAGCAGTTGTGGCGCAAGCTGCGCCGTGTCCCGGCTTGAGGTTTGAACATGAGTGCGGTGATCCGCTGCCTGCTGCGTGCCTATCAGCTCCTGATCTCTCCGCTGCTCGGGCCGCGCTGCCGCTTCTATCCATCGTGCTCGCAGTACGCCATCGAAGCCGTGCAGATGCATGGCAGTCTGCGCGGCAGCTGGCTGGGGCTGCGGCGGCTGCTGCGCTGTCATCCCTGGCATCCCGGAGGCTATGACCCCGTGCCCGGCGCCCACCACCGTTCGCTGACCCAAGGCTGCCTGCATGACCGCTAATCTCCGAGTGTTCCTGTGGGTACTGTTCGGCATGCTGGTGTTCGTCAATTACCAGACCTGGATGCACGACTATCCGGCGCAGTCGCCGGCAACCGCAGCTCACTCGGAAGGCGCGCCCGCGGCGGCGCTCGACAGCGCCGCGCCGACGGC
>JBAUYT010000289.1:0-2660 GCA_049584935.1 Steroidobacteraceae bacterium | reverse complement strand
TGTCGCCCCTGCCAAGGTCCCGCCGGTAGAACCGGCCGCGGCGGCGGCGGCGGCCACGATCCCGGCATCGACCGGCACACCGCCGGCTGCATCGGCGGTGCCGGCTGCCGCGGCTGCGACTCCGCCGCCCTCGCAGTCGTCGCAGTAACTCATTCAGGTGCCGCAGAAAGTCTGCAATACGCGCTCTGCCGGCGCCGGCGGCTGCGCGTACCGCGACTGCTGCGGCTGCTCCCGGTAGGGATCGGTCACCACACCGAGCATTTCGTCGAACATCGAGAAGTCTTCGCGCGTGACGGCAGCATCGATGACCTGCTCGATGCGATGATTGCGCGGAATGTAGATCGGGTTGACGCCACGCATACGCTCGGCGCGATCGGGCAGCGACGCCTCTCTCGCCAGCCGCGCCCGCCACTGCGCATACCAGGGATCGAACGCGGCCGGCTCAGCCAGCAGCGCGCGCGCCGCGGCCGCATCCCCCGAGACGCAGTCCGCCAGACTGCGGAAGATCAGCGTAAAATCCGCCTGCTGCGCCTGCATCAGATCCAGCAGCGCCTGTACCAGGGCGGAATCTCCGTCCTCGGGCTGCGTGAGCCCGAGTTTGCGGCTCATGCCGGCAAGCCACTGCGTGGTGAACAGCGTTCCAAAGCGTTCGATCTCGGCGGTCGCCAGTTCCAGGGCGCGCTCCGGCGCTTCATCCAGCAGCGGCAGCAGCGTCTCCGCCAGGCGTGCCAGGTTCCAGCGTGCGATGCCCGGCTGGTTGTGATACGCGTAGCGTCCAAAGCTGTCGATCGAGCTGAACACCTGCGCTGGATCATAGACATCCATGAACGCGCAAGGACCGTAGTCGATGGTCTCGCCCGAAAGTGCCATGTTGTCGGTATTCATGACGCCGTGAATGAATCCGACCTGCAGCCACTGCGCGATCAATGCTGCCTGGCGTGCGATCACCTGCTGCAGCAACGTCAGGTATGGCCTATCGCTGTGCCGTGCCTCGGGGTAGTGACGGTCGATGACGTAATCGGCCAGCTGCCGCACTGCTTCGTCCTGACCGCGCGCGGCGAAGTACTGAAAAGTGCCGACGCGGATGTGGCTGGCAGCCACGCGCGTGAGAATTGCGCCTGGCAGGCGCGCCTCACGCAGCACGAACTCGCCCGTCAGCACCGCCGCCAGTGATCGCGTGGTCGGGATACCGAGCGCGTGCATGGCCTCGCTGACCAGATACTCGCGCAGCACCGGCCCCACGGCCGCGCGACCATCGCCGTTGCGCGAATACGGCGTACGGCCGGACCCCTTGAGCTGGATATCGTGCCAGTTGCCCGCGCGGTCGCGCGCTTCGCCGATCAGGATGGCGCGCCCGTCGCCGAGCTGTGGCACAAAATGCCCGAACTGGTGCCCGGCGTAGGCCGCGGCAATCGGTTCGACCGCCGGGGGCAACTGGTTGCCCGAGAACAGCGCCGCCAACCGGTCGTCATCGTAGCCGGCGCCTTCCAGGCCGAGCTCGGCCGCCAGCGGCGCGTTGAACCGGATCAGGCGTGGCCGTGCCACCGGTGTGGGCGCCAGGCGCGCGTAGAAGTGCTCGGGCAGGCGCACGTAGCTGCTGGACTGCATGCACTCAGTATGGCGCCAGTTGGCCGGCAATCAACGCTTGCGGCGTGGGATAATGCGCCGCCATCCGGGGAGGGCCATGAAGAAACTCGGCAACTATCTGATCGAGACACTCGAGGCATGGGGGGTGCGCCATGTATTTGGCATTCCGGGTGTGCACAACCTGGAGCTCTATCGCGGCCTGGCCAGCTCCGGCATCCGCCACGTGACCGGCCGGCATGAGCAGGGACTCGGCTTCATGGCCGACGGTTATGCACGCACCAGCGGCCGACCCGGAGTCTGCTTCACGATCACCGGGCCTGGCCTCACCAACATCATCACGGCCATGGGCCAGGCGTATGCCGATTCCATTCCGATGATCGTCATCTCGAGTGAGAACAAGCGCGATGAGATTGGCACCGGCCGGGGTTTCCTGCACGAGCTGCCCGATCAACTCGGCATCGCCGCCAAGGTCAGTGTCAGTGCCGAGCGCCTCACGGCTGCAGAACAGTTGCCGCAGGCGCTCGCGCGCGCCTTTGCGGCCGCCACCTCGGCGCGGCCGCGCCCGGTCTACCTCGAGATTCCGCGCGATGTGCTGCTGGCCGATGTAGGCGGATTGCCGGCACCAAAGTCCATGCCCGCTGCCGACGGGAGCGCCGCGCCGGCGGCGCTGGTGGCCGAGGCAGCTCATCGCCTGGCTGCGGCGCGCGCGCCGGTGCTGCTGGCCGGCGGCGGCGCAATCGCTGCAGCCGCGGAATGTCGCCAGCTTGCGGAAACGCTGGGTGCGCCGCTGGTCATGACCATCAATGCACGTGGCCTGCTGCCGCCGGATCATCCGCTCGGCGTATCGCTGAGCCCGTCGCTGGCGCCGATCCGCGCACTGATTGCGGCCTCCGATGCCGTGCTCGCCATCGGCACGGAGCTCGGCATGACCGATTACGACATGTACTCCGTCGGCGAATTTCCTGCCCTGCCGCAGCTGATGCGCATCGACATCGAGGCCGCACAACTCGAGCGCAACCTGCGGCCATCGCTGGGGCTCGCCGGGGACGCGCGCGCCACCCTGCGTGCAATTC
>JBAUYT010000288.1:0-18779 GCA_049584935.1 Steroidobacteraceae bacterium | reverse complement strand
CCACCGGCTGCCGCCGCGACACAGCCCACGCTCGATCTGAATTCGCTCGAGCAGCGCCTACGGGATACCAGGGCCATCGGCGTCTTCACCAAGCTGTCGCTCAAGAACCAGGTCGACGATCTGCTGCAGCAGTTCAAGGCCTTTCACGCCGGGCAATCGAAAGCCTCGCTGGCACAGCTGCGCGAGAAGTTCGAGCTGCTGCTGCTCAAGGTGGTCAGCTTGCTGCAGGATGGCGATGCGCCACTGGCCGCCGCGGTGTCCTCTTCGCGCGAAGCAATCTGGGGAGTACTTGCGGATCCGCGGAAATTCGCGCAAATATGAGCTCAACGCCAGGAGTCAGCATGCGCCAGCCCGTACCAATGCTCGCCGCCGCCGCCATTGCCGCCGCCATGGCTGGCACCACTGCCGCTACGGCTGCCGAGGATCCCGGCTTTGCCAAGGACCTGACCGCCACCATCGCCCTGCAGGGCCAACCCTGCGACAGAGTGGTCTCCACCAAGCGCAATGGCGACAGTGACTACCTCGCCACCTGTCACGACGGCCATCGCTACCATGTGTTCGTCGATGCCAACGGCCGCGTGGTGGTGCAGAAGATCTGAACTCCGGCGCTACGCGCCCTCCACCGAGAGATCGACCTGCACGTTGCCGCGGGTGGCATGCGAGTACGGGCAGATCTTCTCGTGCGCCGCCGTAGACAGGGCTTCGAGCTCGGCCTGCGGCAGGCTCTTGTCCTTGACGTGCAGCTTCACAGCCAGGCCGAAGCCGCCGGCATCCCGCGGTCCGATCGACACGCTGCAGGTGACGGCAGCGCCCTTGGCGTTCTTCTTCTGCTGGGATGCCACGAAATCCAGCGCGCCGCCGAAGCAGGCAGCGTAACCACAGGCAAACAGGTGCTCGGGCGTGGTGGTATTCGGTTTGCCGGGGCCGCCCATGGCCTTCGGCACGGACAGATCCACAGCGACGGAGTGATCCTCGGCCTCGGTGCGGCCGTTGCGGCCGCCGTTGGCGGTGGCGGTGGCGGTGAACAAAACCTTGATGTTGCTGATCATGGCGGACTCCTTGCAGTGAGGGCTCAGCGCAGGATCTGGCTGAGGAACAGCCGGCTACGCTCGTGCTGCGGATTATCGAAGAAATCGGACGGCTTTGCCTGCTCGATGATACGGCCGCGGTCCATGAAGATGATGCGGTCAGCCACCTGGCGCGCGAAGCCCATTTCGTGCGTGACCACGGCCATGGTCATGCCGTCGGCCGCAAGCTGCACCAGACTGTCGAGTACCTCCTTGACCATCTCCGGATCCAGCGCCGAGGTCGGCTCGTCGAACAGCATGATGTCGGGCTGCATGGCGAGTGCGCGCGCAATGGCGACACGCTGTTGCTGTCCGCCCGACAGCTGCGACGCATACTTGTTCGCCTGCTCAGGGATGCGCACTTTCGACAGGTAGTGCATGGCGCGCACGCGGGCCTCCGTCGGCGTCAGCCGGCGCACGCGCCGCAGCGGCAAGGTGCAGTTCTCCAGCACCGTCAGGTGCGGAAACAGGTTGAACTGCTGGAACACCATGCCGACGCGACTGCGCACGGCGCCGACCACCTGCGGCTCGCGCGTGAGGCGGATGCCGTCGACGCTGATCTCACCGCGATCGAAGCCCTCGAGGGCGTTGACGGTGCGGATCAGGGTCGACTTGCCCGATCCCGACGGACCGCAGATCACCAGCCGCTCGCCACGGCCCAAGGTCAGGTCGATGCCATCCAGCGCCTGGAAGGCGCCGTACCATTTGCACAGGCCGCGGATCTCGATGGCAGCCTGCGGCTGGCCCCCCGGCTCAGTGGGCATGGGCGCGGCCGTAGTAACGCTCGATGCGGCCCTGGATGAGCTCGAGCATGATGGAGAAGATCCAGTAGATCATCGACGCGGTGATCATCATTTCGACGTGGCGGAACTCGGTCTGTCCCTGCGTACGTGCCAGGTACATGAGCTCCCAGACGCCGACCACGGACACCAGCGAGCTGTCCTTGAGCATGGCGATGAACTGATTGCCGGTGGGCGGAATGATCACCCGCATGGCCTGCGGCAGAATTATCCGCAAGGTGGTGCTGGCAGGCTTCAGTCCGAGTGCGCGCGCGGCCTCCCACTGGCCCTTGGGGATGCTCTCGATGCCGGCGCGGAAGATCTCGGTCATATAGGCGCCGTAGCAAAGCGACAGCGCCGCAATGCCGGTCGGCACCGCATTGACCACGTAGCCGAGCTGCGGCAGCCCCAGATAGATCATGTAGATCTGCATCAGCAGCGGGATGCCGCGGAACAACGAAGTGTAGAAGTTGGCAATGCCGAGCGCGATGCCGTTGGACGACAGCTTGGCCACGGCGCCGAGCAGCGCCAGCACCGAGGCGATGCTGATCGACACCACCGAGATGTACAGCGTCATCACCAGGCCCTGGCGCAGCAGGAAGCCGATCTTGCGCTGGATGAATTCGAAGCTGAGATTGAAGGAATAGAAGAACACCAGCAGCAGCGCCGCAAACTCGAGCCAGACGATGTACACCTGCCAACGCAGCGGCAGTCGTATCACCACCGCCAGGTTGAAGCCGACCACGAGCGTGGTCAGCGCCGCGACCAGCATGTTTTCGGCCGCCGGTGACAGGGCTGCCAGGTGCAACAGACCCGACAGGCCGCGTCCCATGGCGGTGGAACCAATGTTCCACCAGCGCAGCAGCTCGAACAGCAGCGCCAGGGCCGGCAGGAACACGATCGGCCGCCGCAGCAGTGGCGGATAGTCGACGTTATCGGCGTAATGCATGCGGCTGGCCTGCAGCCTACGACGCACGCCGCTCGCGCAGGAAGTCCATGGCCTGCAACGTCCAGTAGGTGGCCTGCGCGGCGGCACGCCCGGCCACGCTGCCATTCCAGGACAGGCCGAAGGGCGCATACAGCCGATAGCGGTCGCTCTCGCCGGTGATCGCCTCGGCGATGACGCGCCCGCCGATGGCCGTGGTGTTGAGACCGTGGCCGCCGAAGGCGGTGCAGTACCAGAGCCCCGGGTGGATACGGCCGATCTGCGGCATCAGGTGCCGCGCATAGGCCATGAGCCCCGACCAGGCGACATCCACCGCCAGCCCTTCGAGCTGCGGGTAGGTCGCGGTCATGGTCCGGTGCAACTGCTTGGCCAGTTGCCGCGGCTGAGCGGTACGGGTGGTGATGCCGCCGCCCCAGAGAATGCGGCTGCCACCCTCGACGCAGCGATAGTAGTCGCCGGCGCGTCTCTGATCGGCGATGGCCGCGGTGGTGCGGATGGCACCGCCGATCAGCGCGGCATCCGCTCGCGTCAGCATCACGTAGGTGGCAATTGGCAGGTAGCTGCGTTCGAGCTGCGGCAGCAGCGCATCGGTGTAGCCGCCGCCGGCGACCACCACATCGCGGCAGCGCACGCGGCCAGAGGCCGTCACCACCACGGTGCCGGCGCCCCCCGACTCGAGCGCCTGCGCGTGCGTGCCCTCGTGGACGCTGCCGCCGAGCCGCTCGAGCTCGCGCGCCAGCGCCCGCGCGTAGCTGAGCGGCTGCATGTGAAAACCGTTCGGGTTGTACAGCGCCTGGAAGTAATACGGCGAGCTCAGCAGCGCCTGCACCTGGTCCCGGGTCTTGAATTCGACCCCGTAGTCGAACTCGCGCTGTAGCCGGTCCCGCTGCGACTGCAGCTCCGCCGTGGCTTCGTAGCGCGCCACCGACAGGATGCCGCTACTGCGATGCGCCGCCTCGATGCCAAGCTGCGCAATGTTGTTGGCGACGGCGGCGGCACCCTCGATCGACAGCCGATGCAACTCATGCGCACGCTCAGGTCCCACGCGACGCGTGATGTTGGCAGCACCGCTGGCGTAGCCCGGGCTGACGAAACCGCCATTGCGCCCCGACGCGCCCCAGGCGATGCGCTGCGCCTCGAGCAGGCAGACGCGCCGGCCTCGCCGCGCCAGCTCCAGTGCGGTGCTGAGTCCGGCAAGACCCGCGCCGATGACGCATACATCGGCCTCGACCACGGCGGTCAGCGGCGCACGCGGTGCCTCCGCGGCCGCCTCGCGCACGTAGTACGTATCCGGCAGCGTCAGTGGCTGTAGTCCTTGCCGTACCATTTTGTCGTAAGTTGGGCGAGCGTGCCGTCAGCTTTCATATCGGCAATGATTCCGGCCACCTTGGCCGTCCATTTGGGGTTGCCCTTATCGGTAACCACCGTCAGCGGTTCGCGGAATGCGTACCCTGGAAGTATGCGAATGGGATAGCCGTTTTGAATCGCACGCAGCACCGTCTGCTCGGGTGCTATCACCGCGTCGATGCGCACGCCGTCGCCCAGCCGCAGGTCGTCGAACGGCAGCATCGAGTCCGCGTACGTGTGCACCGCGCCCGGTGTGACCAGGTACCGCACGGGCGGCGCATCGGGCGCATCGATCTGCAGCCGCCGGCGGATGTAGTCTTCGGAGGTGGTACCGGTCTCGACGCCGATCTGCTTGCCGTTGAGATCGGCGATCGAGCTGGCGGCGCTGCTCTTGTTGACCGCAAAGACGTAGGGGCTGTAGTAGTAGATGCCGGCAAAATCGACCACCTGGGCGCGCGCCTTGGTCGGCGTCACCGAGCCGACTGCCATGTCCCAGCGCCCGTGCCAGTGACCGCCGGTCATGGCGGAAAATTCCGGTGTCTCAAACACCACCTTCATGCCGAGCCGCCGCCCGATCTCGTGCGACACGTCGATGTCGAAGCCGATGAGCTGGTTGTGATCGTCGAGGAAGCTCTGCGGTACCCAGCCACTGTTGGTTGCCACGCGCAACTCCCTGTTGGACAGCTGCGGGTCGTTGACGCGCTCCGGCAGCAACGAGCCGCCGGCCAGGATACCCAGCGCCAGCAACAGACCCGCCACGGTTTCGCGCATGGGATGACTGTCGGTCTAATAGGCAACGCGCTTGTAGTAGCGACGCGTGGTCAGCGGGTGGTTGCGCTTGGCCTCGAGATGCGCACTCAGCCGCTCGAGCACGCTGGCCAGCAGTACCGGCGAGATCAGCGCGCGCGTGGCGTCGCCGACGCCCGGCAGCGGGAACGCAGCCGTGTCGAGCACGTGCACCTTCTGGCTGACCTTGCCGGCGAACGCCTCGACGCGCTCGACCAGCGGGCGCAGCGCATCCTCTCCCTTGAACAGCAGCACGCTGACGTCCTTGTCCAGCAGCTCGAGCGTGCCGTGAAAGAAATCGGCGGCATGCACCGGCCGGGTCCGGATCCACTGCATCTCTTCCAGAATGCACATGCCGTAGTAGTAGGCCTCGGGCCAGGTGGAGCCAGCCCCGGAGATGACGTGGTAGGGCTCGTTCCGGAACTGCTCCGCCAGCCGCTCGGCGCGGGCTTCGAAGGCGCGCTTGACCTCCAGCAGCAGCGGTGGCAGGCGCTGCAGCTCGGCCAGCACCGCGGCATGCTCCGGACATTCGCCGCGATGCCGCAGCAGCGACAGCACCAGCAGCAGCGACTGCAGGTAGAACGATTCGCAAGAGGTATCGTCCTCGGCAAAATTCACCAGCGCGTCGTCGGCGCCGGTCGCCAGCGGCGTGCCGGCGTGGCCCACCAGCGCCAGCACGCGGGCGCCGCGCCGCTTGCAATACTCGAGCGCCACCAGGCTCTCGCGGGTGGTTCCGGATAAAGACGGCATGACCACCAGCGAGCGCGGTCCCAGCGCCGGATGGCCGGTCAGCACCAGTTCCGCCGGCTGCACTCCGTAGCAGGGAAAGCTGCAGCGGCTCGAGAACAGCAGCTGCGCGGGCTGCATCAGGATACCGGCGCCACCGGTACCGGCGAAGAACAGGCTGTCGCCGCCCGCTGCCAGCCAGCCGCTGGCGATCCGCTCGAGGTCGGCAGCCAGCCCTACCGCGCCCGACTGAATGCGAATGAAGCGCGGCTCGTCGAAATTGAACATGACCTACGGCACCCCCACGGACCCCATCGCCCGCGTGCCGTATATTAGTTCAGAACCGCAGCAGGTATGGCGTGCGGGAATAAAACCGAAGCCCGGCGGGTCTTTCCCCTCGTCAACTGCGAGGAGGAAAATCCCGTGTCCGATCCATTCATGCCAGCGCGCCGCAAGGCGCTGAGATGCCTCGCCTTCGGAGGCGCCGGTACGCTGTTCACGCTGGCCGGGGGTGTGCTGACACCCGTCGATCTGGTGCGCGCCGGCACCGACCCCACGGGCGCCGCCGCCCAGGGTCGGCTGCTGTTCGTACAGATCAGCGACACGCACATCGGCTTCAACAAAGAGGCCAACCCGGACGTCAACGGCACGCTGAACGAGACCATCGCACTTATCAATGCGATGCCGGCGCAGCCCGAGCTGATCATTCACACGGGCGACATCACCCACCTGTCCCGCCCCGCCGAGTTCGATCTGGCGCAGCAGCTGCTCGGCCAGCTGCGAACGACCGAGCTGCACACGGTGCCCGGTGAGCACGATACCAGCGATGCCACCGTAACCGAGTACTTCAGCCGCTTCGGCAAGGCCTCCGGCAACAGGGGCTACTACAGCTTCGATTACGCCGGCGTGCATTTCATGGCGCTGATCAATGTGCTGCAGTTCAAACCCGGTGGGCTTGGCACGCTCGGGCCCGAGCAGATTGCCTGGGCCACGGCCGATCTCAAGCACCGCTCATCGAGCACTCCGATCGTGGTGTTTGCGCATATGCCGCTCTGGACCATCTATGAAGCTTGGGGATGGGGCACCGGAGATGCCGATCAGCTGTTCGAACCACTGCGGCGCTTTGGCTCGGTCACCGTGCTCAATGGCCATATCCACCAGATCGTGCAGAAGGTCGAAGGCAACGTCACCTTCCACACGGCCCGCTCGACTTCCTACCCGCAGCCCGTGGCGGGCCAGGGTCCAGGGCCGTCACCGCTGAAGGTACCGGACGATCAATTGCGCGGCATGCTGGGGGTGACCAGTGTCTCGGAGGTGCGACATCCACGCTCGCTGACGCTCAGCGACAGCTCCCTGGCCTGAGGGCTCGATCATGCGCACGATGCTGCTGCTGGCCCTGCTGATGATTGTGCCCGAAGTCGCCGTGCTCGCCGCGGACCCGGCTGCGACCGGCAGGGTCATCATCAAGGATTTTATGTTTGCGCCTTCGACAGTGACCATCAAGGCCGGCACGACCGTCACCTGGATCAACGAGGATAGCGAGCCTCACACGGTCGCCAGCGACAGTGGCCTGTTCCGTTCCGGCGCATTGGATACCCACGAGAGCTTCTCGTTCAAGTTCGACAAAGCCGGCAGCTACCACTTCGCCTGTTCCATTCACCCGATGATGCTGGGAACCGTCGTGGTCGAGTGAGGCTCAGAGTCTGCTCGTCGAGCCCCGGTGGAGCTGCAGACCGACGGGCGGGCTATGGAGTTCTTCCCGCCGGTCCTGTT
This sequence comes from Steroidobacteraceae bacterium, assembly GCA_049584935.1. Classification (GTDB taxonomy): domain Bacteria; phylum Pseudomonadota; class Gammaproteobacteria; order Steroidobacterales; family Steroidobacteraceae; genus FEN-1191. The sequence goes on along the minus strand of JBAUYT010000288.1, from coordinate 11,355 downwards.
TCTGTTTCTGGATGCAGAAAAATGCCCGACCACCTCGGCGTATGAACGGGGCGGTCAGGCGCCTCGGTTCACCAGGGGAAGGAGCTAATGGATCGAGTCTGTGACTCGACCGGTGCCTGCGAGGCACAGATAGCTTCGCCGAAATCCGGTTCCCTCTCTGTCCTCGAACCGCTGCGAGCTGCTGTCGGAGAGCGCTCGCGCGCCGTAGGCCAATGTGCCGCCATTTAGCGGGACAGTGTTCAGGCGCGCTTGCCGATGCGCTGCTGCGATTCGGGCACGAACGCGCCCGGAGGAATCAGGGCGGGCTCGACGTAGGCGAAGTGCAGCGCGTCGAGCTGCGACCAGAGCACGTCGCACTTGAAGCGCAGCGCGGCCAGCGCCGCCTCCTGCTGCTCGCTCGTGCGGGCGTGCTGCTTGACATAGGCCAGCGCAAAGTCGCTGTCGCGCGGAGCCTGCGTCAGCCGCGGCGTGAAGTACGCCAGCGTGTCCTGCGTAATGAATTCGTAGTTGCGCAGCATCCCGGACACGCGTTCGGAGATGATCGTGGGCGAAAATAATTCGGTCAGCGACGAAGCGATGGCTTCGAGGATGCTCCGATCGCGCACGAAGTTGACGTAGGCATCGACCGCGAAGCGCGTACCCGGCAGCAGCCCTGCGGTCGATTCGACATACGCCCGATCGAGGCCGACGCCAGTGGCAAGCTTGAGCCAGCGTTCTATGCCGCCGGTGCCCGGACCGGTGCCGTCGTGGTCTTCAATGCGGCTGCGCCAGGCGCGGCGCAATTCCGCAGTTGGCAGGCGCGCCATGAGCGTGGCGTCCTTGGCGGGAATGCGGCTTTGATAGTAATAGCGGTTGAGCGCCCAGGCCTGCACCTGGCCGCGATTGAGCTGGCCGCCGTGCAGCTGTTTGTGGAAGGGATGCAGGATGTGATAGCGCGTTGCGCCGATGTGCCGCAGCTCGGCTTCAAGCTCTTCCGGGGTCATAGTGTCAGCCTCATTCCGTCATGCGCCACTTCCCAACCGGCAGCCTCCAGTTCGGCGCGTTCACTGGAGTCCTCGAGCAGCACCGGGTTGGAGTTGTTGATGTGCACCAGCACCTTGCGCCTGACACCGAGTGCGCTGAAGGCGGCAATGGTGCCTTCCGCGCCGCTCAGGCTCATATGACCCATGCGGCGGCCGCTCTTGCTGCCGAGGCCATTGCGGATCATTTCATCGTCCCGCCACAAGGTGCCGTCGAACAGCACCAGCTCGGCGCCGCGCAGGCGCTGCATCAGCGACTCGGTCATGGCGGCGCAGCCTGGCACGAAGAACAGGCCCGAGCGGCCATCACGGATCTCCACCCCCACCGTATCCTCTCCCAGCAGAATCGGCGGCGTTCCCTCGAGCGATTCCAGGTACAGCGGTACCTTGCCGGGCACCGGAAAGCACCGCACCGTAAGTCCGCTCGGACTGCCGTCCGGAAGCCGCAGCGCCTGCTCCTGCTCGGGCACCAGCAGTTCCCGCCTGACCACGTCAGCTGCCAGCACGTCGAACACCGAGTTCGATTTGAGTACGGCCTGGACTTTGGCGGTGGCATAGATCGTCAGCGGCTGGCGCTCGCGCAGGGTCAGCAGACCCGCAATGGCGTCGACATCTCCCCCGGTCAGCACGACGCCCGCGATCGGCGATGAACGCAGCCCCTCGCGAGGATGCAGCTCGGGAGCGGCCTCGATCTGCTGCCGCAGGTCGGGTGAGGCGTTGCACAGGTACCAGTGATGCTCATCGGCGCTGACGGCCAGCGATGCCTGCGTGCGCGCCGCAGCCGCAGGGTCACCGCGGCGGGCGCGATTGCAGGCCGCGGCATTGGAGTTCCACTGTGGAAATCCGCCACCCGCGGCCGCGCCCAGCACCAGGGCCCTCATCAGGTCAATCCGGCTGACATGGCGCGATTTTACGCCACCCTCGCACGCTCCCGGGTGTGTCGCAGACGACCCATTGCCAGCGCCGCCGAGCGCGTGCAGCATCGCTTTTGGCAAGGGATGGCTTCCCGATAATAATGGGACCGGGGACGGGATTCCCATAAGTAACAGCGGGGGGAGACATGCCGGATCGAGCAGCGCGTCTGTGCCTGGCGGCGATTTCTACCGCTTTGCTGGTCGCCTGCGCGGCCGTGCCGCGGGCGCAGAAGCCCGACCCCGCGGCCACGGCCCAGAGCTATCAGGCGCGGCGGCTCGATCAAGCGCTGCCGGATGCGCCGGCAGCCGCGGGCTGGAATCGTGCGCAATGGCTCGAGGCGGCGCTGCGGCTGAATCCGGCACTGTCCGAGGCCCGGGCGCGGGCCGCGGCCGTGGCCGCTGCCGAACGCACCGCCTCGCAGCGCCCCAATCCCACCCTCAACCTGGCAGCGGAATACGTCGCCGCTGCCGCAGGGGATGTCGGCTGGCTCTATGGCCTGGCACTGGATTTTCTGCTGCAGCGGCCCGGGGAACGTGCGCGCGCCCGCAGCGCGGCCGCGCTCGAAACTCAGGCGGCACAGTCGGACCTGGCGGAATCGATCTGGCAGGCTCGTAGCGAGCTCCGCCAGGCATTGCTCGATGCGGTCTACGCGCAGGATCAAAGCGCCCTGCTCGACCGCCTGCTCCAGGACCGGCAGGGTCTGCTGCGCTCGGCGCAGGCTCGTTCGCAGGCGGGCGAGATCAGTCCGCTGGAGGTGGCGCGCGCCTCGATCGACCTGGCCGGCGCGCAGCAGCGGCGGGATCAGGTCCGCACCCACCTGCTCGACGCCCAGGTGCGACTCGCCGCCGCCGTCGGCGTGCCCGCCGCCGCGCTCGAGGGCGTACCGCTGCAGTGGCCAAGCTGGTCCGACGTTGCAGCGTTGAAAGCCGATGTCTCCGAGGATGCGCGCGTCGAGGCGCTGATCGCGCGCCCTGATCTGGTGCGCACGCTGCGGGAATACGACCTGGCGGATAACGCGCTGCGTACCGAAGTCGCGCGCCGCTGGCCGGCCATTCATATCGAGCCCGGCTATGCGTGGGACAGGGGCGGCGTGCACGAGACCCAGTTCGACGAGGTGCTGCACGAGAACCAACTCGCTGTCGGCCTCGAGCTGCCGCTGTTCAACCGCAACGAAGGTCCCATCGGCGAGGCGGTGGCGCGCCGCACGCTGGCGGGCAAGCACCTCGAAGCGGTGCAGGCGGAGCTGTTCGCGCAGATCGATCGCGCCCAGCTCGGCTGGCCGCGCGCACGCGATGCCTGGCAGAACGCCGTCGCCGTCGTGGCCACCGCGCAGCGGCAAAGCGATGCCGAGCAGCGCGCGCTCGAGGTCGGCGCATCCGATCGACCGAGCACCCTCTCGGCCGATGCGGCCACCATCGAAGCGAGGCTGCTGTCGCTCGACGCCGCCTTCGAGGCGCAGGTGGCATTCGCGGCCCTCGAAAGCGCCTACCGCCGGCCGCTCGATGGGCCGGAGTGCGAGCTGCCACTCAGGTGGCGCCTGGAGTAACTCATGTCACGATCGATGCCGTCGCTGCTTTGTCTGATGCTGGCGCTGCTCTGCGGGCCTGCATGGACTGGCGACGATGAGGATCAGCCGGCCACCGCGGCCGTCAACACCGCGCAACCCGAATTGTCGCGCGTCCAGCAGCAGGCCGTGGGCATAACGGTGGTGCATCCGCTCAAGGCCAACGCCGCCGAGCGCATCGATGCTTATGGTGAGGTACTGGACGTGGCCTCGCTGATCGGTGACAGCGGTCGCCTGGCCAGCAGCCGCGCGGCCGAGCGCGCCGCCCAGACCGAAGCCCAGCGTCTGTGGCTGCTCTACAAGAACGGCGCCGACGCCTCGCTGCGGGCGGCCGAGAGCGCGCAGGCGGCCGCCATCGAGGCGCAGACCCAGGAGCAGATCGCAGCGTCCGCGTTCGAGCTGCAGTGGGGACCTCTGGCCAGGCTGGCCGATGCGCAGCGCGCCGCACTGATCGAGTCGCTCGCCAGCGGGCACAGCGCGCTGCTGCGTGCCGACCTGCCCGGCCGGCTGCGGCTCGGCAGCATTCCCCAGTCCGCCACGGTCGCTATCGATGGCGCACCGGTTGCCGCGCGAGTGCTCGGGCCGCTGGCGCGCAGCGCGGCTGATTCGCAGAGCGTCGGGCTGCTGCTGCAGATCGATCATCCGCCCAGCGGGCTCGGCGCCGGCGCACGCACGCTGGTGTCCCTGGCCGGAGCCGTCAGCAGCGGCGTCATCGTGCCCGACACAGCGCTGCTGTACGGCGACCAGGGCGTCTACGTCTACCGTCAGTCGGAGCAAAAAGACCCCACCGCCAAGCTGCAATACACGCCGGTGCCGGTAAAGCTGCTGCAATCCGCCGGCGCCGCATGGCTGGTGCAGGGTATCGACGACAACGATCTGATCGTCGCCAATGGCGCGGGCGTGCTCTGGTCGCTGCAGGGACTCGGCACCTTTTCGGCCGAGGAAGAGGACCACGACTAGCTCCCATGCTGGCCTATATCGTCCGCGCTTCCCTGGCGCATCCGGGGATCATCACGGCGCTCTCCATACTGGTGGCCCTGCTCGGGGCCGCAGCACTGGTGAATGCACAGTTCGACGTGTTTCCGGACTTTGCCCCGCCGCACGTGCTGGTGCAGGCGGAGGCGCCCGGCCTGGACGCCACGCAGGTCGAGGCCCTGGTCACGCGGCCCCTGGAGGGCCTGCTGGCCGGCACCGCCGACGTCGAGGCCGTGCGCTCCACCTCGAGCCAGGGCCTGTCGGCAATCCAGGTGGTGTTCACTCGCGGCGGCGACCCCTATCGGCAGCGACAGCTCGTCACTGAACGGTTGTCGGAATCCAGTGGCCTCTTGCCCACGGGCGCCGGGCCGCCGCTGCTGTCACCGCTGAGCTCGTCGATGGAGTACCTGGTGCACTTCGGCTTCACCAGCGACCGGCTGTCGCCGGTCGAACTGAGAGATCTGGTGCACTGGACGCTGCAGCCGCAGATCCTGGCGGTCCCGGGCGTGGCGCAGGTGCAGATCTTCGGTGGCCAGGTGCGCGAGCGACAGGTGCTGGTCGACCCGCTGAAGCTCTCGGCCGTCGGGCTGACACTCGAGGATGTCTACAGCGCCGCGCGCCGCGGCACCGAGCTCATTGGCGGCGGCTATCTCGAAACACCCAATCAGCGCATCGTGCTACAGGCGCAGGCCGCCGGCACCTCGGTCGAGGCGCTGTCGCAGGCGGTTGTGGCGCGGCCCCGCGGCCTGCCGGTGCGGCTCGGCGACGTAGCCACGATCAGCGATGGCAGCGAACCGCGCTTCGGCGATGCGCTGATCGGTTCGCAACCGGGAATTCTGATCGAAACGTCGACGCAGTACGGTGCCAACACGCTCGACGTGACGCGTGCGCTCGAGCGGCGCCTGGATACCCTGGCGCCGACGCTCGCCCGGCGTGGCGTCTACTATCACCCGGCGTTGCTGCGGCCCGCCAGCTTCATCGAGGCCGCAATTGCCAAGCTGCGCAACTCGCTGCTGATCGGCGCGTTGCTGGTGGTGAGCCTGCTGCTGCTGGCGCTGCGCGACTGGCGCGGCGCGCTGGTGTCGTTCAGTTCGATCCCGCTGTCGCTGCTGGCGACCATCTGGATACTCATGAGCCTCGGTATCACGCTCAATACCATGACGCTCGGCGGACTGGTGGTGGCACTGGGCGTGGTAGTCGATGACGCAGTCATCGACGTCGAGAACATCACGCGCCGCCGGCGCGTCACGCTCGGCACCAATATCGATATCCGCAGCCTGTTCGTCAGCGCTTCGCTCGAGGTCCGCCAGCCGGTGTTCTACGCCACCATCGCCGTGGTGGTGGCGTTCCTGCCGATCCTGATGCTGACTGGAATCCAGGGGTCGTTCTTCCGGCCGCTGTCGATAGCCTTCCTGCTTGCGGTCGGCATCTCGCTGCTGGTGGCCATGAGCGCGACCCCCGCGCTGTGCGCGCTAGTCATGAGTCGTTACGCGCCGCGCCAGGAGGCCGGCTTCCTGCGCTACTGCAAACGCGCCCAGCAGCGCGCAGTGCGCTCGCTGCACGGACATCCGCGCCTGGTGCTGGCGCTGCTGCTGGTGACCGGCGTCGCCGGCATAGTGGCCATGCCGTTGCTGGGCGCGCGGCTGCTGCCGGATTTTCGCGAAGACTATCTGATCGCGCACGCCTCGCTCCGACCCGGCATCTCGCTGGCCGAGACCACGCGCGTCGGCACCCGCATCTCGGAGCGGCTCAGTGCCATCCCCGGCGTCAAGAGCGTTGCCGAGCAGATCGGCCGCGCCGAGAACGGCCAGGACCCGGATGCGCCCAACAAGAGCGAGTTCGAGGTGCAGATCGATCCGACCAAGGGATTCGATGCATCACAGATCGAACAGCGCATCCGTCAGACTTTCGATGCCTTCCCGAATCAGCTGGTGGAGATCTACTCGGTACTGGTGGAGCGCATCGGCGAAACCCTGTCGGGCGAATCCTCGGCGTTCTTCGTCAGTGTGTTCGGCTCCGACCTGGATGCCGATGACGCGGCGGCGGCGCAGATCGCGGACGTGCTCGGCCATTTACCCGACAGCGGCAATGTGCGTCTGAAGGTGCCACCGCGTCAGCCCGAGCTGCACATCGAGCTCAAGCCACAACAGCTGGCGCTCTACGGCCTGCAGGCCGCCGACGTGCTGCAGACCATCAATGCCGCCTATCACGGCACCGAGGTGGCGCAGCTCAATCAGGCCGATCGGAGCGTACCCGTCACCGTCCGCATCGCACACACGAATGCCTCGCCCGAAAGCGTCGGCGCGCTGCTGCTGCGTGGCGCCGGCGGTGCAATCGTGCCGCTGTCGACCGTGGCCGATCTGCGACTAATTTCGGCCAGGAGCCTGATCGATCACGAGGACGGCCTGCGGCGCCAGGTGGTCGAGGTCAACCCACGCACCACCGACCAGCGCGGTTTTGCCGTGGCGGCGCGGCGCGCCATCGATGCGCAGGTCAAGCTGCCTGCCGGCATCTACCTGCGCTACGGCGGCGCCGCCGAGCAACAGGCTTCCGCCGCGCGCGATCTGATGCTGCACTCGGCCGCGGCCCTGATCCTGATCGTGCTGTTGCTGGCACTGGCGTTCGGGCATGCGCGGCATGTGCTGCTGGTGCTGGCCGCGCTGCCGAGCACCCTGATTGGCGGTGTCATCGCCGTGGCGGTGACCGGCGGCTCACTCTCGCTCGGCGCCATGGTGGGATTCGTGGCGCTGTTCGGCATGGCCGCGCGTAACACCATCCTGCTGATTTCTCACTACGACCACCTGGTGCTGTCCGAGGATTGCGCCTGGAATCTCGCCACGGCCCTGCGCGGCGCGGAGGAGCGCCTCACGCCGGTACTGCTCACTGCTTTGCTTACGGGGCTGGCGCTGCTGCCGGTTGCCGTGCAACTGCACCAGCCGGGCCACGAGATCGAGGGTCCAATGGCGGTGGTGATCCTGGGAGGGCTGGTGTCCTCGACGCTGGTGAGTCTGCTGCTGGTGCCACCGCTGGCGGCGCGCTGGTTGCAGCCGGCTGAAGGTCCGGAGCAGCGGCGTCGACGCAAGATCTGGCCGCGTCGAACGCAGCATTGACGCTCGCCGGGCGCACCAGCAAACAGGGCCGGCACCTCACGGTGCCGACCCTGTTCAACTCGACTCGAAACGATGGCTTCAGAACGCCAGGAACACCCCGACGTTGCCGGTAACGCCCGTGTTGTTGTTGCCGACGCTGCCATCGGGACTCACGCTGTTGGTATGAGCAATGTCCTGCACCCAGCTGACTTCGCCCAGCAGCATCAGGTTCTTGGTCAGGTCGTAGTACACGCCGCCGGTCACCTTCTCGTTCGCGGCTACCAGGAACGGAGCGGTAGCGCGGTCGGAAGTCGGTCCGATCTCACTGGCAAACGCCAGGCGGCTCACGCCGTAGTTGATGCCGAACTTGGTTGGGCCGACCTTGTACGTCGCCTGCACCAGGTAGCCGTAGGAGGTACGCGCATTGCCATCGGCGTCAGACCCTAGGATGAAGATGCCGGTGGTGCCCAGGCCCTTGGCGTAGTAGCCCCCAGCCACCAGTTCGAGTCCCTGATAGGACACTTTCCCGAACACGTCCCCGCCCGAGCCCTGCCAGCTGCCGTTGATCCCAGTGGCACCCGCGTACTTCTGCTGCTGCGACAGGCCCGACGCAGAGAGCGACACCTTCAGGTCGTCAAAGGTGCCCTTCCAGGCGATCTTGCCATGAAACCCAGGCGCGGCTTTGTTCTGCGCGGTACCGGGACCGGTCAGCGAATCCAACGGGCTGAAGATACCGGCGGTCAGAGTTGCGCCGCCGAAAGCCGGCGTTGTGTAATCAATCTGCGACAGCCAGTCGGTGTAGATGTAGCCGAAGCCGATGCCACCCAGGGTGGTATTGGCCGGATTCGGCGTCGCCGCCGCACCCGGACCACCCACACCCAGCAGTGTCATGTCATTCAGGATGATGTCGGCTTCGAACAGGCCGATATTGCGGCCGAGCTCGAAGGTACCCATGCTCGCGTTGCCGAAGGTCATGTAGACCTGGCGGACATCCAGTCCGGTGGTGCCCAGGGCGACGTTGCCGGCAGAGCCGTTCTGTATATTCGGGCTACCGCCATCATTGGTGACCACGCCTGGATAGATGCCCAGGTGCGCCGACATGTCGATGCCGTTCTGCGTGGTGGCTACGCCGAAGGTGAAAGCCGCCGGCAGCAGGCCGTTGGCGACGCTCGAAGTGCTGCTGCTGCCGGCTGTCCCGACGCAGGCGCCACCGACATCGGCAACGGTGTGGGCCGACGAGGCGGACTCGCAGCTCGAGTAGATGTAGTCGACATTGACGTTGCCGTCGATGGAAAACGTCCATGATCCGTCGGCTGTCTTCAGGTCCACTGCCGAAGCCGGCAGCGCTACGGCCAGTGTGCACACACCCGCCGCGATCGAGGCGAGCGGGTACAACTTTCTTGAGAAATGGTTCATCGGCTGCTCCTTCCTAGGTTTCGTTATCGATTTGTCGCTAGTTTGCGGACCTTGAGCCCCGCTGGCGCGACCCCGCGCACCCGCCCAAATCAAGGCAAGCGATATGCCAATCAGGACCCGTATGATTAAAGCACAAACCCCGGGTTTTCCGTAGCAATTTAGTGTTGTTTTAGAACGACATGGGGCGCTTTTGACATAGGAGTCAAGACACTCTTAACAACCTGGGACGAAAGCGCCACAGGCGCTGTCCCGGCGGCGTCACCGCGGGTCTGTCAGATCGGAGCCGGAAAACCCTGCTGCGGGGGTCGGTCAGGCGAGGTTGTAGCGCTGCGCCAGCAGCACCAGTTCGACATCGCCGGAGGTGCGCAGCTTCTGGTTGATCAGCGTGCGATTGTTGGCGACCGTCTTGGAACTCAGCTTGAGAATGCCGGCAATCTCGGACGCGTCATGTCCGCCGACGATCAGCCGGAAAATCTCGAACTCCCGCGCCGTGAGCTGCTTGAGCGGATTGTCGTCGCCGGACAGCTTCGATTGCGCTATCGACTGCGCGATATCGGCGCTCAGGAACAACTTGCCGGCGGCCACTTCAACCACCGCCCTGGCCAGTACCTCGGGAGCGCTGCCCTTGGTGACATAACCCCGGGCGCCGAGCTGGATCGCACGCTCGGCGCGCATCGGATCCTCGTGCATGCTGAACACCAGGATGCGGGCGGCCGGTTCGCGCGCGACGATCCGGCGGATGGTCTCGAAACCGCTCATGCCCGGCATCGACAGATCCATGACCACGACATCGGGCATTTCCTTGACGAACAGGGCATAGGCACGCTCGCCGCTGTCGGCCTCGGCCACGATCTGCAGCTGCGGTTCCTGCTCGAGCAGTCGCCGGAAGCCGGATCGCACGATCGCGTGATCGTCGACCAGCATGAGCTTGATCGGCACGGCGTTCATCGCTGCATTGCCTGCGCGTGCAGCGGCAGCTGCGCAATCACCGTGGTGCCGCGGCCGCGGCCGCTGTCGATGCGGCAGGTGCCGCCGAGGCCCTTGACGCGCTCGCGGATGCCGAGCAATCCAAAGCCCGTGCCAGCCGCGTCCGGGTCGAAGCCGTGACCATCATCCGTGACTGCCAGCTCGATCCGCTGTAGCTCGCACGTCACGCTGATCAGCACGTTGCGGGCGTCGGCGTGGCGCGAAATATTGGTCAGGCACTCCTGCACGATCCGATAGAGCGTAATGCCGAGCTCGCCCTGCAGGCCGCCGACCTCGGGTACCACCGTCAGCGTGCAGTTCACCTGCGGATGACGTTGGCGGAATGCCCCGGAGAGTTCTCGCAGTGCCGCGGCCAACCCCAACCCTTCGAGTGCGCCCGGATGCAGGCGCTTGAGGATGCTGCGCACCATCTGCTTGATGCGGCCTATGGCCTCGACGATCGACTGCACGCTGTCGTGCACGGCCGCGCCACCCCGATTGCGGATGGCGACGGCATCGGCGTGGATGGCGGTCACGCACTGGCCGATCTCGTCGTGCAGCTCGCGCGCGAGATATTCACGCTCCTCCTCCTGCATCTGCATGAGCCGGCGCGTTAACGAATGATTCTCGGCCACGCTGCGTTCGAGAGTCTCGGCCATGTGATTGAAGCCGACGCTGATGCGGGACATCTCCGCCAGACCGAACGCCGGCAGCCGGGCATCGAGCTGGCCGCGTTCGATGTCGCCGAGCGCGCCGAGGATATAGCCGACCGGACGCAGCGCATGCGAAACGGCCCACCAGACCAGCGCGTTCACCAGCACACAGAATACGAACAGCAGCAACAGCAGGCCAGCGGAGGTACCCCAGATTTCGTCGATCTCGTAGGTTGGATCAGGCTGGATGACCAGCTGACCGATCGTGACGCCATTGAACACGACGTCGCGACGGCTCGGCTCCATCGGTAGCGTCGAGGCCCGCACCAGCCAGACGAACCAGCCGGGAGCTGACGGCCGGCGTTCCCCGTGCGCCTCGTTGGTGTCGAGCAGCGCGCCGCGGTTGTCGTAGAAGTTGACCTCCAGGTGCCGCACGTCCCGCAGCTCCTTGAGCTGGAACAGGCGCAGCGGATGGCCCGGCTCGACACCACGGCCCTGCAGCACCTCGAGCTGCGCATCGAGAAAATGACCGGTGAGATTCATGGTGGAGCGCACTTCGTCGCGAATGTCCTGGCGCGCCTGCCGGACGATGTAGGCCCCGCCCGCCATCATCATCAACGCAATCAACAGCGTGATCAGCAGGCTCAGCCGCAGCCGCAGACTGATGCCGACGCGCGCGCGGTTCGGTCGTATGGCGGTGTCCGCGCCGGCAACCGGCGCCGCCGTGGATGCGGGAAGGGCCGTATTTTCCAGGCTCA
>JBAUYT010000287.1:0-14533 GCA_049584935.1 Steroidobacteraceae bacterium | reverse complement strand
GGAGAGCGGTGGCAACAGCTGCATCGCAATTGCCGTCGACGTCACCGCGCGCCAGCGGCTCGAATTCGAGCGCGAGCGGCTGCTTGGCAGTGAACGCGCCGCGCGGGCCGAGGCCGAGCGCAGCAACCAGCTCAAGGACGAGTTCCTGGCGGTGCTGTCGCACGAATTGCGCAATCCGCTCAATGCCATACTGGGCTGGTCCAAGGTATTGAGCCGCACGCCCGAAACCGCACCGCTGGTCAAGCAGGGTCTCGAGGCCATCGAGCGCAATTCACGCCTGCAGTCGCACCTGATCGCCGACTTGCTGGACATCGCCGGCATCCGCTTCGGCAAGATGCGGCTCGATCTCGCCGTGGTCAGTCCCGCCGCGGCGGTCGAGGCAGCGCTCGATGTAGTGTCCTCGCAGGCGCAGCGCAAAAACCTGCGCGTCCATGCGGACATTGCCGATTCCGATGCCCGCGTGCTGGCGGACGACGGCCGGCTGCAGCAGATCGTCTGGAATCTGCTCAGCAACGCGATCAAATTCACGCCGCAGGAAGGGCAGATCACGGTGCGCGCGCAGCGCGTCGAGCGCTGGTACCAGATTGAGATCAGCGACACCGGTCAGGGCATCAGCCCGGATTTCCTGCCGCGCCTGTTCGACCGTTTCAGCCAGCAGGAATCCGGTGCCAGCAAGAGCTTCGCGGGCTTGGGGATCGGTCTCACCATCGTGCGGCACCTGGTGGATGCGCACAACGGCACTATTGAGGCTCAGAGCGAAGGTCTCGGTAGCGGCGCCACCTTCCGCGTGCGCCTGCCTCTGACCGATGAGAAGGCGCGTGCGCTACCGGACATCGAGGCGCAACCGCTGGCCGGTTCACACGTGCTGGTGGTCGAGGACGATGCCGATGCACGGGCATTGATCAGCCGCATTCTCACCGACGCCGGCATGTATGTCAGTGAGGCCGCCGGCGCCGACGAGGCGCTGGCGCATATCGGCCAGGTGGCACCGGATCTTCTGATCAGTGACATTGGCATGGCCAGGCAACACGGCTATCAGATGATCCGCACGCTGCGTGCCGGCGGTTATACGGCACAGCAACTGCCGGCGATCGCACTGACGGCCTTCTCGCGCCCCGAGGATCGGGACGATGCGATTCAGGCGGGATTCCAGGTGCACCTGAGCAAGCCAGTCAACGCCGATGCGCTCAAGGCAACCGTTGCGCGGCTGCTGCTCGAACGCAAGTCCTGACGCGGGCGGCGGGCAACTGATGCGTTGTTAAGTTTTCGGCGCTAGCGGAGTGTGTCGGAAACAGCTCAACGTGTGAGGTCAACGAGCGGCGCGGACGCGGCCATCGGTCGAACCAAACACTTCTCGCATCTCGCTCATCGAGCCCCCCGAGAGGCGCAGCTGATGGCGCGCAGCGGCCGTCCGGTTGGCCGCCGCCATCGGCTGCGCGATCGAACGTTCCACGGGGTATTGATTGGCGATGGGATGAGGATAGTCCGCGGGTGCCATCTGGCGCCGCGCTGCATGCAGCCGCTGTTGCAGGTGCCTGAAGTACACGATGGCATCCCCTATGAGACTGAGTGAGCACATCAGCAGTGCGGTGGCGATCAGTGACACAATGATGGCGTGGAATGGCATGGTCCCATTGTCCCGCAATGCCAGCTCGGTGCCTGTCGGATTAACGATATACAGTATGTAGGACAGACACCTAAGTATCGGAAAAGGCTGGGTGTGCGCCACAGCAGCGGTGGCGCTTTCAGAATGGCTGCAACCGCTCGATGGCGCGCATCGCCGCCGGGGCATCATCCGAGCGCCGCCTCTCCGCTCCGGGCACTGCTGCCGAGCTGTTGGCCATCACGATGGAGACCAGGCCGTTGGGATAGAGGATGACTTCGTTTTCCCCCGAGCCGTGCATGATAGGAACGAGTCTCTGGCTGCCATCCACGGACTGGTAGCGGCGGAAATGCAGGCCCATCTGGTAACGACCGGTCGCCAGCGCCGGGCCGTCGGCCAAAGCGGCGGTCGCGGACGCAGTGCCGCTCTTGCTCAGCGCATGGCGGCCGGACAGCAGATCGGCGGTCAGATCGTAATCGAGCAGTTGCGTACCACCGTGCGAGCCGCGCGCTTGATACAGCAGTGCAATCTTGGCCAGATCGTCCAGCGTCGGATAGTAGCCGGCGTTGCAGCAGATCAGCCCGCGGACTCCGCCGGCTTCCTGCGTGCGCACGGTTGGGACCTGGTGAATGCCGATCGGCGCCAGGATTTCCGTGCGCACCATGTCGCCGAGGTCTGCCTCTGGACCGCGCTGGCGCTTGAGGAAGCTGTCGAGCGCGGCGCCCAGCAGGAAGAAATCCTGGTCTCGGTAGCGAACCAGGGTGCCCGGCTCCCAGGGAAAGGGATGCCACTGCGCATTGATCAGGCCGATCTTCTCCGACAGCGACGGAGCCGTGTACCAGGCATCGTAGCCACCTTCGAGATAGCCGTCGTAAATATTGTTCGGTTCGGTCCGGGTGCTCCCGGCACCAAAGCCGGTCGCCATGTTGGCTGCATCGATGAAGCGTACGCGACGCCATTTGCCATTCTGCAGCGGAACGTAGTCTCCGATGTTGAGCGACAGCATCGCCGGTCCATAGACTTTAGCCAGGTGCAGCAGCGCGAGCGGGGCAAACACTGCCTTGGTCACCGAGCGGACGCCAAAGCGCATCTGCAGCGGATAGGGGTACGCGCCGTAAGGCGTCAGGGCCGCTTGGTAGTAAAGCGTGCCGTTCCGCACCAGCGCGGCGGCGACTTGCCATTGGGGAGAGAGAGCGCCACCAAAACCATCGAGTGTCCCCGGCGGCAGCGAATTCTTGAGATCGCTCCAGGGCCGTGCCGGCAGCCGGTCGGCGAGTTCCGACTGCGCGCGGGCGCGCTCGGCGTCGAGATCTGCGACACCCGACTGTATGAGCTGTGCCTGCGCGCAGCCCCAGGCGACGAAACACGGTTTGATCAGGTACGGAGCGGACTGCTGTACAAACTGCATGGCCAGAGCGCTGACGCGCCCGGGACGATACAGGAACTGGGCGAGTCCCTGATGCGCCTGATTCTCGGTGTCATTGACGAGCATCAGAGGAAAAGCCGCGCGCGACCAATCGCCGTCTTCCGGCTGCCGCCAGACCCTGCCGGTCTCCGGTATGACACGCCAGTAACTAGCCGGCTGGCGGTCAGCGCGATCGTGAACCATCTGGCCACGTTCAACCGGTAGCAGCAGATTCCCCAGGGTGAAGAAGCTGAGCTCCAGGCCGGGGAACAGCTGCACGTCCCGTCCGTGGATCAGCCGCTGCTCCATTTCCGGCCAAGTGCGCAGCTGCAGCGCGTCGATTTTCAGCGTGCCCTGAAACTCCGGCGCATGCGTGGACCGCTCGTCGGGTGCGAAAGCGGCATTGGACACCGGCGCCTCGGGTGCGTGGCCCGACTGCAGCAATTCCTTGGGGATGCAACGTTTCAACGCGACCTGTCCGCGACGCTGCGGTCGAGCGCCTCCAGTGCAAGGTTGCGCGTCTCCGGTGCCCAGCGGTAGCAGACCAGCGCACCCAGTGTCAGCACGGCCACGCAGGCACCCAAAGCGGTGCGTGCGCCAAATGCCACCATGATCATGGGCAGTACGAAGGTGCTCGCGGCCGAGCCGATGCGGCTGGCCGCTACCGCCAGTCCAATGCCCGAGGCACGCAGTTCCGTAGGGAACAGTTCCGGCAGATAGACGTACACCAGGTTGGAAGCCGCGGAGATCACGCCTGCGAACAACGCGAACAGCAGAATCATGGTCACGGCGTGGAGCTGGGACAGGGCGCTCAACAGCAGCAGTGCTACGGCAGCCAGCACGAAGCTGCCGATCAGGAATGCGCGCCGGGATAGCCGGTCGACCAGCAACACCCCGATGATGGCGCCGAGCAACAACGAAACGTTGTAGATGAGGCCGCCGAGGTGGCCGCCCTGCAGATGCAGCGCAGCCATGACCTGCGTAACAAACGTGCCGAGTGCGAAGTAGGGCACCACCTGGCAGGCGAAGAAGGTGCAGGCCACCAGCGTACGGGTGCGCCACGGCGCGGACAGCAGGCGCTGCCAGCGTCCGGCCGGGCTGCGCGCGACCGCGGGCGGCAACGGCGGTCGTACCTCGCGGCCGATCCGCGACCGCACGATCTGCGCGGCTCGTTCGTATTGCCCGTGACCGACCAGCCACATCGGCGATTCGGGGATGGTCATCCGCAGCGGCACGATCAGCAGGCAAGGGGCGGCGCTCGACAGCAGCATCCAGCGCCACGAATCCGCGCCGTATGGCGTCAGCGCAACGCCAACGGCATAGGCGCAGGCATAACCGCCCGCCCAGGCGATCGAGAGCTGACCGAGAATGCGACCGCGATAACGGCGCGGAATGAATTCGGTCAGCAGAGCTTTGCTGACGACGTAGTCCGTTCCGAGCAGGAAACCTATGGCAAGCCGCAGCAGCAGCAGCAGCGGTGCGCTGCCGGCCAGGAACTGCAGCGCCGACAGCGCGCCGGCGAGGATCATGTTTGAAACAAAGATAGCCCTGCGGCCGAACTGATCCGCCACCGGGCCCGTCAGCAGCGCGCCGGCGAACAGCCCCGCCAAGGAGGCGCCGCCCAGCGATCCAAGCCAGAGCGGTGTGAGCTGCAGCCGCGGCGCAGCCAGGCTCAGGGCGATACCGATGATGCCAAGACCAAAGCCATCGGCGAATACTCCGGCGGTGCTGGCTGCGCAGACGCGCAGGTGGAAACCCGCGAACGGGGCATCGTCATAGGCGATCATTTCACTCCAGCTGCAGCACCTGAGGCCGCGCATCCGGTGCCGCGGTGCAGATTAGCGTTATGCCATAATTAAATGATGCGCTCGATCACCGCGCAACCCCGGCAGCTTGCGTTCTTCATTGCGCCGCAGTTCTCCCTCATGGCTTTCTCGGCGGCACTCGAGCCGCTGCGCGCGGCCAATCGCCTCAGCGGCAGCAGCCACTATCAATGGCAGCTCGTTTCCATGGACGGGCAACCGGTCACGGCCAGCAATGGCGTGCAGATCGCCGTGCACAGCGCGCTCGATGCGCTGCAGAGGCCGGATATGCTGGTGGTGTGCGTGGGGCTCGAGCCGCTGCAGTTCGAGCGCAATCGTGGGTTGCACCATCGGCTGCGGCGTTTCGCCCAGCATGGCTGTCAGGTCGGAGCCATCAGCGCCGGTACCTTCGTACTGGCAGACGCCGGGTTACTGACCAATCGGGTCTGCACTGTCCATTGGGAATATCACGAGTTGTTCGCGTCGCGTCATCCCGAGATCAAGCAGACGCAGGATCTGTACGTCATCGATCGCGACGTCTTCACCTGCTCGGGCGGTACCGCGGCGCTCGACATGATGCTGCATTTTGTGCAGGAGCAGTGTGGCCCTGAACTGGCTTTGGCCGTGGCCGAGCAGTTTCTGCATCCGCGCATCCGCGAGCAGGGCGACGATCAGCGCATGGAGCTGCACACCCGCTACCGCGTGCACGACCCCAAGCTGGTCGAGGTCATCCGCTTGATGGAGTCGACCATCGACGGGCCGCTCTACATCCAGGCGATTGCGGCGCGCGTCGGGTTGTCGCCGCGGCAGGTCGAGCGGCTGTTCCGCCAGCACATCGGCGAGGCGCCGGGTCCGTTCTACCTGCGCATGCGGCTCGAACGTGGCCGCACGCTGCTGGTACAGACCTCGCAGTCCATCCAGGAAATCGCGCTGGCCTGCGGCTTCGGATCCACCTCGCACTTCGCACACGCCTACCGGCGCTGCTTCCAGCGAACGCCGACCGACGAGCGGCGGCGGCCGGTTCAGCGCGCTTCGTGAGCTGCTGTCGCCCGGAAGCAGCCCGGCGTCGGCTGCATGCAAAGCCGGTCGCGGCCGACGCGCGAGCATGAGCGCAATGGAGAGCAGACGACGCCGGGAAGGGGGGCGCGTGCGCCGCACGGCCGGCACGCTGCCGCAGCTGCCCTGGCAGGCGGTGGTCAATCCCTTTGCGCCGATGGCCGTGCTCAGTGCGGATCAGATTGAGGCGATCCACCACACGTCGCTGCGCATCCTCGAGGAACTCGGCATCGAGCTGATGTCGGCGCGCGGTCGCGCGCTGATGCGTTCGGCTGGCGCCGAGGTCGATGAGGCCGCGGGCACGGTGCGGCTGGACCGGGGGCTGGTGGCCACGGCGCTGGCCACCGCGCCGTCATCGTGCGTGCTGACCCCTCGCAACCCCGACAAGCGCATCACACTCGGCGGCAACCACATCAACTTCGGCCTGGTGGCAGGTCCTCCCAACGTGCACGACTGCGAGCGTGGCAGGCGCACGGGCAACTTTCGCGACTACTGCGACTTCGTGCGGCTGGCCCAGTACTTCAATGCCATTCACCTGATCGGCAACCAGGTGTGTGCGCCGGTGGAGCTGCCGGCCAATTCGCGCCACCTGGACACCTACCGCGCCAACCTCGTCTACTCGGATCTGGTGTTCCATTGCTCGGCCATCGGCGCAGGCCGCGCGCTCGACGCCATCCGCATGACGGCAATCGCGCGCGGCAGCTCGCTCGAGCAGCTGGCGCACGATCCGGCAGTGCTGACGATCATCTCGGTCAACAGCCCGCGGCGTTTCGATGAGGCCATGGCGGAGGGACTGATGGCCATGGCGGCGCACGGCCAGCCGGTGGTGGTGACGCCTTTCACGCTCATGGGTGCCATGGCGCCGGTATCGCTGGCCGCGGCGCTGGCGCAGCAGAACGCCGAGGCACTGTTCGGCATCGTGCTGGCGCAGCTGGTGCGGCCGGGTGCGCCGGTCGTCTATGGCGCCTTCACCTCCAACGTCGACATGCGCTCGGGCGCACCGGCCTTCGGCACGCCGGAAAATGCCAAGGCCAACGTCGCCAGCGGTCAGCTGGCGCGGCGCTATCGACTGCCGTATCGCTCTTCCAACGCCAGCGCCTCAAACGTGGCGGACGCCCAGGGCGCCTATGAAACGCAGATGTCGCTCTGGGGTGCGATCCTGGGTCACTGCAACCTGGTCTATCACGCCGCGGGCTGGCAGGAAGGTGGCCTGACGGCCTCCTTCGAGAAGCTGGTGCTCGATGTGGAAATGCTGCAGATGATGATCGAATTCCTCAAGCCCATCGTGGTCGACGAGGCCGAACTCGGCTTCGATGCCATCAGCCGCGTGCCCACCGGCGGGCACTTCTTCGGCGAGCCGCACACCATGCAGCGCTACGAGCACGCCTTCTACCAGCCGCTGCTGTCAAACTGGCAGAACTTCGAGAACTGGGAGCTGGCGGGAGGCAAGGATGCCACGCAGCGCGCCACGGAGATCTGGAAGCGGGCCTTGACCGAGTACCAGCAGCCCGCAATGGATCCGGCCGTGCAGCAGAAGCTGGACGAGTACGTCAGCCGGCGGCGGGCCGAGATTGGCAGCGACGACCCTTAAGGAGGCCTGAGTTCCAGAATGCAATCCCATGCCCGTGTCGTGGTCATCGGCGGCGGTGTCGTCGGCTGTTCGGTGCTGTATCACCTGGCCAGATCCGGCTGCAGGGATGCTGTGCTGCTCGAGCGCGAGGAGCTGACCTGCGGCTCGACCTGGCACGCGGCCGGCGGCATGCACACCATCAACGGCGATCCCAACGTCGCCAAGCTGCAGAAATACACGATCGAGCTCTACCAGGAGATCGAGACGCTGTCGGAGCAGCCCACGGGAATGCACCTGACCGGAGGCGTGCTGCTGGCGGCAACCACGCCGCGCTTCGAGTGGCTCAAAAGCGTGCACGCCAAGGGCCGCTATCTCGGCATCGAGACGCGCATCATTTCGCCTGAGCGCGCACACGAGCTGCTGCCGCTGCTCGACCCGTCGTGCTTCGTCGGCGGACTCGAAACGGTGCTCGATGGCCACCTGGATCCATCCGGCACCACGCAGGCCTATGCCCGCGCGGCGCGCAAGCTGGGTGCGCAGATCGAGCGCTTCACCAAGGTCGAGCAGCTGCTGCAGAACGCGGACAAGAGCTGGCGCGTCATCACTGCTGCGGGCGAGATCCACGCCGAGCACGTGGTCAATGCCGGTGGGCTGTGGGCGCGCGAAGTCGGACACATGGTGGGGCGCCAGCATCCCGTGCTCGCCATGGAGCACATGTACCTCATTACCGAGGACATGCCCGAAGTGGCGGCGATCAATCGGGCCACGGGCAAGGAGGTGGTGCACGCGGTCGACTTCGACGGCGAGATGTATCTGCGCCAGGAACGTGGCGGTATGCTGCTCGGCACCTATGAGAAGGCCTGCAAACCCTGGTCGCCGGAGGTCACACCGTGGTCCTTCGGACACGAGCTGCTGACGCCGGATCTCGAGCGCCTGGCGCCCTCGCTGGCAGTGGCCTTCGAGCATTTTCCGGCGCTGCAGCGGGTGGGCATCCGCAAGATCGTCAATGGCCCGTTCACCTTCGCGCCGGACGGCAACCCGCTCGTGGGTCCGGTGCGCGGCTTGCCGGGTTACTGGTGCGCCTGCGGCGTGATGGCCGGTTTCTGTCAGGCGGGCGGCGTCGGCCTGGCGCTGGCCAACTGGATTTTGCAGGGCGATCCGGGCTTCGACGTCTGGGCCATGGACGTTGCCCGTTTCGGCGACTGGGCCAGCAAGGCCTACACCAACGCGAAGGTGCGCGAGAACTACGCCCGTCGCTTCTCGATCCGGTTCCCCAACGAGGAGTTGCCGGCGGCGCGGCCGCTGCGGACCTCGCCGCTGTACGAGCGACTGAGGCTGGCGGGCGCACAGTTCGGTGCGGCGGCGGGGCTGGAGATTCCGCTGTGGTACGCGCCAGCAGGCGTGCGCGACAATTTCAGCTGGCACCGCTCCACCGATTTCGCCACCGTGGCCGAGGAGGTGCGGGCCGTGCGCACGGCGGTCGGGCTCATCGAAACCACGAGCTTTGCGAAGTACCGCATCACCGGTTGTGCCGCTGCCGCGTGGCTCGATCGGCTGCTGGCCTGCAAGCTGCCGCGCGTCGGCCGCATGACCCTGGCACCGATGCTCAAGCACGACGGAGGGCTGATTGGCGATTTCACGCTCGCCAATCTCGGTGCCGAAGGTTTCCTGCTGATCGGATCCGGTGTGGCCGAGGAATATCACCTGCGATGGTTCCAGCAGTACCTGCCGGCCGACGGTAGCGTCGAACTGACACCGCAGGCGCCCTCGCTTGCGGGTCTGGCAATCGCCGGGCCGCGCTCGCGCGAACTGCTGGCGCGCGTCACGGCTGCGGACGTGTCGGCGGCCGGGTTGCCTCTCATGGGCATCCGGCGCCTGCCCATCGGCTTAGGCTCGGCGCTGGTCGGACGTGTCAGCTACACCGGCGATCTCGGCTTCGAATTCTGGTGCGATCCGGCCTACCAGCTGCATCTGTTCGATACCCTCATGGGCGCCGGCGCCGATCTCGGCATCCGCCTGTTCGGCTCGCGCGCGCTCAATTCATTGCGGCTGGAAAAGGCATACGGCTCCTGGGCGCGGGAGTACCGGCCGGTCTATGGGCCGGTCGAGGCGCGGCTGGACCGCTTCGTGGCATTCGACAAGCCGGCCGATTTCATCGGCCGGCAGGCGGCGCGCGAGCAGCAGCGGGACGGGGGCCGCCTGCGCTTGTGCTGCTTCGTGGTCAAGGCAGACACCGCCGACGTCATCGGTGACGAACCCATTTGGCACGGGGAGCAGGTACGCGGCTGGGTGACCTCCGGCGGCTACGCCCATCACGCCGGTGTGTCGGTTGCCATGGGCTATGTCGACAAGGAGTTCGCCAGCGCGAATGACGCCTGGAGCATCGAGATTCTGGGTACGTGCTACCCGGCGCGGCTGCAGGCCCAGCCGCTGTTCGACCCGGAAGGCCGGCACATGCGAAGCTAGCGCCTCGGGACGGCGCCGCGCGCCGCCGGACCGCGGGGGCATGGCAGATCAACTGATAATCGAAACCCGGGGCCTGACCAAGGAATTCAATGGCTTTCTGGCCGTGCGCGAAGTCGACATCAAGGTCCGGCAGGGTCAGATCCACGCCCTGATTGGCCCCAATGGCGCCGGCAAGACCACCTGCTTCAATCTGCTGACGAAATTCCTGAGCCCGACCCGTGGCCAGATTTTCTACCGCGGCCAGGACATCACGGTGCTCAAGGCGGCCGAAGTGGCTCGCCGCGGAGTGGTCCGTTCCTTCCAGGTCTCGGCGGTATTTCCACACCTGACCGTGCTGGAGAACGTACGCATCGCCCTGCAACGAACCCTCGGCACCAGCTTCCATTTCTGGAAGCGCGGCTCGAGCCTGTCGGTGCTGGACGGCAGGGCCAACAGCCTGCTCGAGCAGGTCGGGCTCGCCGGCTTTGCGGCCAAGCCCGCGGTCGAACTGCCCTACGGGCGCAAGCGCGCGCTCGAGATCGCGACCACGCTGGCGATGGAGCCGGAGGTCATGCTGCTCGACGAGCCGACGCAGGGTATGGGCCACGAGGACGTGGCGCAGGTAACCGCGCTGATCAAGCGGGCGGCCGCCCATCGCACCGTACTGATGGTCGAGCACAACATGAATGTGGTCGCGAGCATCGCCGATACGATCACGGTACTGCAGCGGGGCCGGATCATTGCCGACGGCAGCTACGCCGAGGTATCGGCCAACCGCCAAGTGATCGAGGCCTACATGGGCACAGCCGAGCCCGCCCTGGGCAGCACGCACGCATGAGCACCGAGGCGCTGCGTGTAACGGGCCTGCATGCCTACTACGGCGAGTCGCACATCCTGCACGGCGTGGATTTCAGCGTGAACCGCGGCGAAGTGGTCACGCTGCTCGGGCGCAACGGCGCCGGGCGCACCACCACATTGAAGGCACTGCTCGGTCTGGTCGGACGACGCACGGGTTCGGTGCAGATCGAAGGGCGCGAAGCCATCGAGCTGCCGCCGCACCGGATCGCGCGCTTAGGGCTCGGCTACTGTCCCGAGGAGCGCGGCATCTATGCCAGCCTCTCGGCCGAGGAGAACCTGTTGCTGCCGCCGGTGATCGGTCCGGGAGGCATGTCAATCGATGAGATCTATGGCATGTTTCCGAACCTGAAGGAACGGCGTACCGCGCAGGGTACGCTCCTGTCGGGCGGGGAGCAGCAGATGCTGGCAGTGGCGCGCATCCTGCGCTCCGGCGCCCGGGTGCTGCTGCTCGATGAGATTTCGGAGGGCCTCGCGCCGGTGATCGTGCGGGGCCTGTCGCTGACAATTCAAACCCTGCGTGGCAAGGGCTACACCATCGTCATGGTGGAGCAGAATTTCCGCTTTGCCGCGCCGCTCGCCGACCGGTTTTACATCATGGAACATGGCCGCATCGTGCAGGAATTTCCGGCAACGGAGCTGCAGTCCAAGGCAGCACTGATGCGCGAGTTCCTGGGCGTGTGAACTCGGACCGAACCTCAGGGGGCAAGACGATGAGATTCAAGACACTGGTAGTGAGCCTGGCTGTGCTGGCCACAAGCCTGACGGCGTCGGCCGCGGGGGCATCCGAGGACATCGTCATTGGCGACATCGACGATTTCTCCGGCAACTATGCGGATGTCGCCGGCAATGGCGCGGTCGAGGCCATCCGCATGGCGATCGCCGACTTCGGCGGCACGGTGCTCGGCAGGAAGATCACGATCCTGACCGCCGACCATCAGAACAAGCCCGACATCGGCGCTTCGAAGTTCCGCGAATGGGCCGATCAGAACAACCTCAACGTACTGTTCGGTGGCTCGAACACGGGCGTCAACCTGGCAATGGCGAAGGTGGCTGCTGTCAAGCGGATTCCATTCTTCGCACTCGGGCCCGGAGGGTCCTCGCTGACCAACGAGGACTGTACCGCCTACACGGTTCACTATATCTACGACACCACTTCGCTCGCCAACGGCACCGCCACCACGATCGTGCAGGGCGGCGGCAAGACCTGGTTCTACCTGACGGCCGATTATGCCTTCGGCACGCAGCTGCAGAACGCTGCCTCCAAGGTGGTCGAAGCCAACGGCGGCAAGAACGTCGGCGCGGTGCGCGTGCCGCTCGGCGCCTCTGACTTCTCCTCGTTCCTGCTGCAGGCGCAGGGCTCCGGTGCCCAGGTGCTGGGACTTGCGAACGCCGGTGACGACTTTGGCAACTCGCTCAAGGCCGCCAACGAGTTCGGCATCACCCGGAAGATGAAGCCGGCGGCACTGCTGGTATTCATCAACAACATTGACAGCCTGGGGCTGCAGACCGCCCAGGGCCTGTATCTGACCACCCCGTGGTACTGGGACCTCAACGATGACACCCGCGCCTTCGGCAAGCGTTTCTTTGCCAAGATGAAGAAGATGCCGACCATGGACAGCGCCGGCTACTACTCGGCGACGCTTACCTACCTGAAGGCGGTCAAGGCCGTGGGATCGACGGATGCCGACAAGATCATGGCTGAGTTGAAGAGAGCAAAGATCAACGACATGTTCGCCAAGGGCGGTTACGTGCGTGCCGATGGCGTCATGATCCACGACATGTACGTCATGCAGGTCAAGAGCCCGCAGGAATCGAAATATCCGTGGGACTATTACAAGGTGATTCGCGTCATGAAAGGAGAAGAGGCCTTCGGCCCGATTACGGGTCAGTGCCCGATTGCCCCCAAGTGAGGCGCCCCCCACTCAGGCGCTGAGGGTCGAGCCACCGTGACCGAGATCTTCGGCATCCCGATTGCGGTCCTCCTCGGGCAGCTCATGCTCGGGCTGGTCAATGGCTCCTTCTACGCCATGCTGAGCCTGGGGCTGGCCCTGATCTTCGGCCTCATGCGCGTCGTCAACTTTGCGCATGGGGCCTTCTACACCCTCGGCGCATTCGCCGCGCTCCTGAGTCTGCAGCATCTGGGCATCAGCTATTGGTGGGCGCTCGGACTGGCGCCGGTCGCAGTCGGGATGGTTGGAATCGCCGTGGAGCGAGTTTTCCTGCGTCATCTATACGAGCTTGATCACCTCTATGGCCTGTTGCTCACCTTCGGGGTTGCGCTCGTCATCGAGGGCTGCCTGCACCAGTATTTCGGCTCCTCGGGGCAAACCTATCCGGTGCCTGCCGCGCTGCAGGGGGTGTTCAATCTCGGTTTCATGATCCTGCCGGTGTACCGCGCCTGGGTCATCCTGGTATCGGTCACGGTCTGCTTGCTGGTGTGGTTCATCATCGAGCGCACGCGCCTCGGTGGCACGCTGCGGGCGGCCACCGAGAATGCGCCGCTGTTGCAGGCGTTCGGCGTCAACGTGCCGTTATACGTAGCCATCACCTACGGCGGTGGCAGCGCACTGGCGGCGCTGGCCGGAGTGCTGTCGGCTCCCGTCATCTTGGTGACTCCGCAGATGGGCAGCTCGCTGGTCATCGTGGTGTTTGCAGTGGTCGTCATCGGTGGCATGGGATCCATTCTCGGCTCCATAGTCAGCGGCCTCGCGCTCGGTGTCATCGAGGGCTTTACCAAGGTGCTCTACCCCGAGGCATCCAACATCGTCGTATTCGTGATCATGGCGCTGGTGCTGATCTTCCGGCCCGCCGGCCTGTTCGGCCGTGAGTAGCCGCGTGCGCGCCGCTGCCGTGTGCTACGGGTTACTGGGACTGTTCGCGCTCAGCGTGCCTCTGCTGGGCATTTATCCGGTGTTCATGATGAAGCTGCTGTGCTTCGCCATGTTCGCTTGCGCCTTCAACCTGCTGTTCGGCTTCAGCGGCATGCTGTCCTTCGGCCATGCCGCATTCTTCGGCGCCGCGGCCTATGCGACCTCCTGGCTTGCGGCTGAACGCGGCTGGAATAGCGCGGCAGCCATTCTGGCCGGTGTCGTCACATCGGCGCTGATCGGACTGGTCGTCGGCGCCATCGCAATCCGCCGCCGCGGCATCTACTTTGCCATGATCACGCTGGCACTGGCGCAACTGGTCTACTTCGTCTGCCTGGAAGCGCCTTTCACGGGCGGCGAGAACGGCCTGCAAGGCGTGCCCCGAGGTACGTTGCTGGGATTGCCGCTGCGCTCCGATCTGCTGTTCTACTACCTGGTGCTGGCTGCCTTCCTGCTGCAATACGCGTGCATCAGGCGCATCGTGGCGTCGCCCTTCGGCCAGGTGCTCAAGGCCATCCACGAGAACGAGCCACGCGCCATCTCGCTTGGCTACGACGTCAACCGCTACCGCCTGCTGGCCTTCGTGCTATCGGCTGCGCTGGCGGGGTTCGCCGGCGCGCTGAAGGCCCTGGTGCTGGGTTTCGCCACGCTGTCGGACGTGCAGCAGTCCAACTCGGGCGAGGTCATTCTCATGACCTTGCTCGGCGGCACGGGCACCTTCTTCGGCCCGGTGGCGGGTGCGGCCGTGGTAGTCACGCTGCAGGAGTATCTTTCCGAAATCGTCGGCGGCTGGGTCACCGTCATCATCGGTGCGGTGTTCGTGGCCTGCGTGCTGACGTTCCGCCGTGGCATCGTCGGCACGCTGGCTGCCTACTGGCGCCGCCGCGGCTCAGTCTGATGCGGCCGCAGCGTCAGCCTGTGTTCGGT
>JBAUYT010000286.1:0-7693 GCA_049584935.1 Steroidobacteraceae bacterium | reverse complement strand
AGCTGCTTCAGCCGCTCGTCAACGTCGAAAAATCCCGCCTGACCGCGCATCTCCGCCCCCCAGCGCAGACCCCGCTCATCAAATCACGAACCCGCTAAAATTACGAGGTTTTTGGAGGTCTCCAGCTAGCCTTTATCACAAAAAATATGCGAAAATTCGCACGCGCTTGCCTCTCGAAAAAGGCGAGGTGAAGGGACGGCTGCTTAATGAGAAACAAGTTGCCGAAGTCATTGCCATGCTTGCACGTAACGACGTGTTATTTGAACTCACCGTAACTGACCTCGAATTCCACACGGAATCTGATGTCGATAAATATAAGAAAACGCAGTCCGAAGGAATGCTTGCGCGTGTCGATCAATTTCGCGCCCCTGGACCGACAGCGCGTAGAAGACGCATGTCATCAAATTTCGAAGACATCGCGCCCATTGTATATTCAATCACTCGTAACGTTTGAGGTAATACACACCATTATTAATCATGTGCCTCTCTATTTTGCCCAGCGGGTACCGCAAGAGTTGACAGCGTTCACGTGGATCGTGGACGGCAAAGAGCCAACTAAAGTTACTAATTGGGAAATGTGGTGGTGGTGGTATGTATGTGGTGCAGTTGCCGAGATGTCGAAGCGGCGGCCTGGAACATTGTTAGACGGGGCGGATTATTCGTTTGACGAAAATTTCTTAAGAAAATAAGGTGACATGGAAGGGGTGGACTCACATCTATTGCTAGCAGATTTAAGGTTTTCTTCTGCCGTCGAGCCGGGGCTAGAGCTAGTTGATATTGTCGTGAACGCGACCCGTCGAGCCTTGGTTGGAAGTTTAGGCGAGACAGGTTGGCGCGGCATCTCGCAGTTAATGGTTCACCGCAACGAGCCCTACATACAATTCTTGATTGTAGGGGGAGAGACGGACACGATCCGTCACCCTGCCTATGCACGGATCGTGAGACAGGGTTTTTCGAACGGGGGTAGGTTAATGTTGGCTCCTCGCTTCATCCGCGCCGCAAGAGAAGATCAGAGCGGTAAGAGCGAACGCGCATAAATCTACATCTTGTGGTTTTCAGCGACGGTCGGAACGCGCCGAAAGTCGCACAAACTCCATTCTCGAAAATCGCGAGACACCACCGGCGTCCTCGCGTCCACTCGCGATGCAACGAGCACTGCGAGATCACAATTCCTTCACCGGCCCTGCGACTTTTTTTGATTCGTGTTCGGTCTATCAAGTCGACCAATCAGATCGTCGACACCCACTTCGGCGCTCTCCGCCGATTTCGCCGCGATCGTTCGGGCGAGCTGCGGTGTGAGCCGGCACACCCCGTCATCCCGCAAAATGAAATCGGCTGTCGATACAGGTTGGGCATGCACCAAGCCGAGCACCGCCCTATCCACCACGGGCCGGAGCGGCTCCATCACATCGAGCACCAGCGCCGATCGCTCGGCGTGCTGTGCATGCATGTACCCAATGGTCGGATCGAGCCCGGCGCAGACAACGGCTATCTGAACTTGGCTTTCGAGAACAGCATAGCCGTAATTCAGCATCGCGTTTGCCGGATGGGTGGCGCCCCGATTGCTCTTGCTGTTCGGCGCAACCCGCGGGCCGATCCGATGCCATTCTTCCGGAACTGGTTTCCGTGCCATGCCCTTCCATCGGAGCGGCATCGAGCGCCAAGCTGTGAAATAGGCTTGGGCGACCCGTCCCTCGATCCCACGCAAGCCGTCCATTGTTTTCGGAGGCCGGGTCTGCATCTCCCGCGCCGATGCCGTAAGCTCCTGCAAGGCCCGCACGCGAGCCGGGCTCGGCTGCATAACATGTGTCAATGTGTCGCAGCTCTTGGCGATCTTCTCGGCGACCAGCCATCGGCTGATAGACATCGTCTGCCGTTTGCTAGCGCGAGCTGCCCGCTGTGCTGCGGCCAGTTTCTGATCGGCCACGTATCCGGAGCCACCGGCGACGATCACCGATTCGCCCCGCCAATTAACCTAGACCAACGGAATCGCCTGCGCTGAGAGCCAGGCAAGAACATCAAATGTGATGCTGCCGTCGGCATCCACGACCACGATCCGCGACGGCCGATCGGGATGGCCGGGGAAGAACCGCCACTCCTCCCGTCGCTGCGGATAATGGGTAAACCCGTTCTGTACGAAGAGCGAGCCGCGATCGATGCGAAGGCGGACGCCGTGCCCGCCGAGCACGAGCGGGTTGCGGACCTTGCGCTTTTGGTGCGGGTGCCGGGGTCTCCAGGCGGCTTGCTGTTGCCAATGGGCGCTGCTATCGGCCCATTCATCGTCGTCAGTCGGGAGTTGGATATCGGTCGCGGTGTCCATGAGCAGCACCCCCTTCGAATTTAGCCAACCGCGGGGAACGTTAGAGCCCGTTTCGGAGACTCTTGAGAAGTCTCCACCGAGACTCTCCAGGAAACCGACATTCCCAAAAGGTCCACCCATTCACATTGTTATGCGTGATGAGCCTGGCTGCATCTGAGGGACTTGATGACCGGGCACCATCGATCAAGATTCCTTCCTTGTCCACCTTTCCGGAATACAGCTTCCCTTTGTAGTGCGCCCGGAATTCAGCTCCTACGGGAAATCGGACGCCCTTGCATATCCACGCGTCGGAAGATCCAGCCGAGACGCCAAGAGGTACCGAACTGCCGGGGAGTCCGAGCAAGCCTCGAATTACGTCGTTGTAGCTGATGCTCTCGGCTTCGCGCTGCATCGTGAGCGCCTTGAAAACCTCGAAGTCGATTTCGATAGTAGGCATGTCCATCTCTCACCTGAAAGCGCTATAGTGCTATTCGTGCGCATATGAGTCAAGGCCGGTGATCCCTCGAAGACGGACAAAGCGTATTGCCTGCTGTGGGTCTCGTGATTGAAATCGAGGATGCCCGGCACAGGCGGTGCAAGCCGAGCGTACCGATTTCGCTGTTCAGGATTGGACGCCTTGTGCGAAAGGCACCCAACCGATTACCTGAGACGCAAAGCGACTGTTCGTCCTGAGGTCCTACTACTCAACCCATCATGCACCCATCCGAACTCTGGTCGAATGCATTACCTCTCGACGAGGCATGGTGGATTCTGGGACCAGAAGAGGAAAAAGAACGCTATCGGGACGCAGGCCGAAACCCTGCACTCTCCAATTTCCTAAGCATCACAATGCGCCGAGGTCTTATTGACAAAATCTTTCGTGGTGATTTGTCGTGTCTGGGCGTAGAGGTTTCTCCCAAATTAGGCAACAGCCCGGAGTTACTGCAGAGATATCTATTCACAAACCCTGACATTGATTGGGAAAAATCGACCATGCGTGCGTTCGGGCGCATCTATGAAGGCGTCAGGGTCGTATCTCCCCAAGACACAATCGATGTCAAATTACCCGAAGCGGCGCGGCCCAAGCCCCTGGGGCGCCCATCGGTTGGTCGTCAGATCCGGCAGATCGTGCGCGAACTGGCAGATGCGGGCCAACTCGAAGGCATCTCGCGAAAGGAACAAGAAACCCGGATTCGGTCGAGAGCTCGGGAGCTATATCCGCATAGTTTTCCCAGACCGAGCCAGCCATCGCGGACAAAAATTCTCGAAGCGTTGAAGGCGGAGGGCCTCTGAACCAAGCTCGCGCCTGTTCAGAAAGTCCATAAAGTCCAAAAAGACTCTTTGGACTTCCCTGCTGTCGCTCGTCGCGCGAACTCTCGGCTCAAATACCCTCGACACGTTGTTACGAGGGCATGCACGAATGAGCCGGTACCATCACTCCGTCAACCACCGGTCAAGACGATTCGTCCGGCGGTTTCTAAGTGGCGCAAGGGTTAGCGACCCTCGTCCTGCTCCGTCCAAGCGGGTCGGGCCCACAACAGTTGGTCCGGGGCAATGAGCCGCAAGGCTCGCGATTACCCGGCTGAGTACACCAGACGCATCGCCCGCGGCGCCGGGAGAGGCGTAAGCCGTTCTCAGGCTCGCGGCCATCCGAAGGTCGCAGAGCGCCACGTTTCGGCGAAGACGCCGTCTGTCAGCTACGACCGAAAACTTGAGGAAGGCGTCAAGGCGCTCCGGAAGGGGAAAAGTCTGACTGCCGCCGCTCGGGAGCTGCACGTCTCACCCGAGCGGCTTCGGAGTTACGCCAAGGCGCTCCCCTTCGTCAAAAAGCGCAAGGGGCGATTTTTCGTAGGCCCGGACCCGCGGCAGCGTCGGGTTGTCTTCTATAGCGAAGGCCAACTCGTGAAAGCGGTCGTCCAGGGATACGAGCCGGCGCAATTGGCCGGCTCATACTGGGACGCCGTCGGCGACTTCCTGGAAACAAACGATCGAAATCACCTGGCGCCCTTCATCGGGGCGCAGATCACCGATGTCCGCGGCCGCACCTACTCGCTCGAAACTCGCCCGAACGTGCTGTATCGGCTGGCCAACGCCGATGGGGAGACGTTTCGAGCAAATCTACCGAATCGTTGCTTAGCAAAAGGGGAACTACTCACATGAATGAAATCGAATACAGAAGAGAACGGCACCGCCAACAACGACTTGAGCGGCTCGGCCCCAACCCACAATGCCTGTTCTGCCCAGAGAGTGACCCTGGTTGCTTAGAACAGCATCATCTCGGCGGCAGAAAATTCGGCGATGACTGTGTGATTGTATGCCGCAATGACCATCGCAAGCTCACAGACAAACAGAAGGAACACCCGTCTATTGCGCCAGAGAGGCCCACCACCCCTTTTGAATGTCTGGGGCGCCTGCTGCTGGGGATCGCGGATGCGCTTGAGCTGCTGAAAGTTCCGCAGCAACTCGTGCTCCTAATTCGGGACGCCGCTCTGCACCTGATCGAAATAGGCCCAGATTTTCCAGCAACCCGAGGGGAACAGCCATGATCGGCTGCGGTAGTGCTATCTTCGAAGACCCAATCGATCAACTGCCGATCGCGGTTCGCGCCTATGTACCTTTGGCGAGTGCCGAACCAGCGAGGCCACACAAGCCCTCCCCGGTGCCATCGGACTGGGCGTTGGTCTTCGACACGGAGACGACGATCGATCCGTCACAGCGTCTCCGCTTCGGGTCCTTCCAATGGCGACGAAGCGGCGAGCTTGTCCGCGGCGGGCTCTTCTACGACCCGGCGGCGCTGTCGTCGCGAGACCAACGGACGCTTGCCAGCTTCGCCCGAACGCACGGGCTTGAGTTGATGACCGCGGAGAAATTCGTCGAGACGGTCTTCTTCAAGCTGGCCTACGAACTACGCGCCACAATCGTCGGTTTCAATCTGCCGTTCGATATCTCGCGGCTCGCCATTCGACACAGTGCAGCTCGCCGTCGGCCGATGCGGGGCGGCTTCAGCTTTCAGCTATCTTCGAAGCCGTGGTGGCCGCGCATTCAGGTGAAGCATTTGTCGCGGCGAGCATCGATGATCCGGTTGACGGCTCCTGCAAAGCAGTTCACGCCGCGGGGCATGCGAAAGCAGGCGCGCGTCCCGGTGCGGCGTGGATTCTTCGTCGATGTCAAGACGATCGGCGCTGCCCTGACCAGCCGGTCGGATACGCTGGCCTCGCTCGCGGAATTCCTGAATGTGCCGAGCCGTAAGCTGACAAGCGAAGAGCACGGCGGCCCGCTCACGCCGGACTACATTGCCTATGGGGTCACTGACGTACAGGTGACGTGGGAATGCTACGCCGAGCTGCGCGAGCGCTACGCGAAACACGGGCTCACAGAAACTTCGATGTATCGAATCAAGA
Source organism: Steroidobacteraceae bacterium (assembly GCA_049584935.1). Classification (GTDB taxonomy): domain Bacteria; phylum Pseudomonadota; class Gammaproteobacteria; order Steroidobacterales; family Steroidobacteraceae; genus FEN-1191. The sequence continues at coordinate 1,993 of JBAUYT010000286.1, read as the reverse complement.
GTGAGGCCAGCATCGGCAAGGCGTATCTCAAGCAAATGGGTATCAAGCCCTGGCGCTTGGTACAACCTGATTTCCCGCCCGAAATCATCAATATCATCATGCAGACGTATTTGGGCGGCCGGTCGGAGGTTCACCTGAGACGAGTGATCGCTCAAATTCTCTATTGCGACTTCCTTTCAATGTATCCGACTGTCTGCACGCTGATGGGCTTGTGGCAATGGATGATTGCGAAAGGCCTCGACTGGCGGGACAGCACTGAGGAAACGCGGGCGCTGTTGGCAAGGGTAACGCTGGAGGATTTGAAGAAGCGAGAGACGTGGCGAAACTTGGCAATGCTCGTCCAGGTGCTGCCCGAAGGCGACATCCTTCCTTTGCGATCGCAATACAGCGGCGAGGCTCAATACACGATCGGGCTCAACCGGATCAGCGGCGAGATTCCGCTCTGGTATACGCTGGCGGACTGCATCAATTCGAAGCTCCAGACAGGGAAGCCGCCGAACATCGTCAAGGCGTTGACATTCGAACCGAAGGGAATGCAACCCCGGCTGCGACCGATCAATATCGGCGGTAACCAGGAGTTCCGCATCGATCCGCGGTCAGGGGATTTCTATAAGGAAATGATCGAGCTGCGCAGCTCGATCAAGGCTAGGATCAAGACCTGTGCGGTCTCAGAAAGGGAAGCGCTTGAAAGCCAACAGCAAACGCTCAAGATCCTCGCCAATGCTACGAGCTACGGGATATTCGTCGAGATCAACGTCGAGGAGCTTACCGAACCGGCATCGGCGCTGCGATATTCTGATGACGGCACGCCCTCCGAGATTTCTGTCGATAAGGCCGAGCTGCCCGGCACTTATTTCCATCCGCTTCTCGCGTCGCTGATCACCGCGGCAGCCCGATTGATGCTCGGCATCGCCGAACGATTGGCAGCCGATGCCGGGCTCGATTGGGCATTCTGCGATACCGACAGCATGGCCTTCGCCAAGCCGCCCGAGGTGGAGGATTTGGAATTTCATCGGCACGTCGCCGATATTCGCGCCTGGTTCAACGTGCTCAATCCCTATGAAGGGGCCGGCGATCTTCTCAAACTCGAAGACGCAAATTTCGAGCTGATCGACGGCACGCGGACGGACACACTTTCCGCGCTTTTTGTGTGGGCCATCTCGGCGAAGCGATACGCGCTGTTCAATATCGACAATGCCGGCCGGCCCGTTCTGAGAAAGGCATCGGCCCACGGGCTCGGCCATTTGATGGCGCCGTATTCCGATGCTGACGCCACAGCGATTCCCGCGCCGGTGATGGCGCTTAAGGCCATCGGCGTTGATCGCTGGCAACATGATGTCTGGTATCGGATCGTCGAAGCCGCCCTAAACGGCCGCCCCGATCAGCCGTCCGTCGCCGATCTGCCGGGCCTCGATCAGCCCGCGGCGAGCCGTTATGCGGCAACCACGCCAGCCTTGCTACATTGGTTCAACAGCTACAACGACGGTCGAGACTACTCGGATCAGGTAAGCCCCTTCAATTTTCTCACGGTGTTTCCGGCTCGGCGAAATCACTCATCAGATTGGGCCGAGCTCGCCGAAGAGCCCGGCACTACAAAGCGGCGGGGCCGGGAACACGGCGAACTGCCCCGGCCGGTGGCGCCGTACAATGCAGCGCCGGTTCGTGCCGCCGAGAATTGTTTCGACCGCCTCACCGGACGACCCGTTTCCGCGGAACGCCTGAAAACCTTTGCCGAGGCGCTGTCGGATTATCACCTTCACCCGGAGACCAAATTTCTCAACGGCGACTATCTCAACCGTGGGCCAACCCTCCGCCGGCACGTCCATGTCGCCGGGGTGCGGTATATCGGCAAGGAGGCGAACCGCTGGGAGGAGCAGTTCTATCTCGGGTACGATCCGGAGACGCAGATCGAATACGGCGGCGGTCCCGAAGCTGTCAAGCGAGCCCGAGCTGTGATCTGCGATGCTGTCGTAGCTTTCGGACAGCGCCGATT
>JBAUYT010000285.1:0-2724 GCA_049584935.1 Steroidobacteraceae bacterium | reverse complement strand
CCAGATAGGCAACGTCAAAGCGCTCGCCGCCAACGGCATCAGCGCTCATGTCCTTCTCTTTCGCATTATCATCGGATTTCCCCCAGGGAGTTTTGGCCATCTCTTGCGGCAACCGCAACCCATCGAGGCCGCCAGCCTGGCCCGCGTCTCCAAAAATTTTGATAAGCAACCCGCGGGTCATTTCGAGATTGGTTTGCGCGACCGTTACGCCGCTGGCTCGTTCGGTTCGGTGTCGGTCGCAGGATCCTTTCTGTGTGCGACTCCGCAGGACCGGGGGTCAGACTTCACGCCAGCGTAATCCGGCGCCGTCGCTTTTACGATTTCGCGCAATTCGTTCATCGCGTCCACAAGTGGTTTTGCCGCCGTGAGCTTAGATTTCCTTGCGTCGATTTTATATGTGTCATTAATCGCATCCAGTTTCGCCTCTATGTTAAGAAACAGCTCAAGCAATTGCATTGACGTAAGACATTCAGCGACAGCAATGCTCGTCTGTAAATGTAATATGCTTCGTAGCTCGTGAGTTTTCAGGCCGCCTTGCTGGTTGGTGGCCTGCATCGCAGAGATGATATTGCGATTCCGATTTTGAATGGCGGCCGCGAGCGTGCGCGATTGGCTGATTAACCAGCCCGTTTGTTTCAGTAACTCGGGGTCTTTTTCAACAACGAACGGCATCTCTTCAAAAAAATCCCACTCTATATCCCACTCTATAAGGTGCATATCTGGACAAATCGTCACGAGCGCGCGGTACGTAGACAACGACATCGCAAGTTGTGCGATCTTCTCGCGGTCGTCGTCGGCTTTCCGTAATGCCTCATAGGCAGCGCAACTCTCTTTGTAGTGCGGAAGGATGTGCTGGCTAACGAAATGGTGCAACGTCTCGGTGTTGTAGCCCATTGCAGAGATAGCGATGTTAATTTTGGCGACCTCTCTTTCTAATCGTTGCTTTATTGCCGCGGCGTTGGAATTTGCAATCTCAGCAGCAGCGGCCGCAAGTTGCTTATCGGTAGATTCTCGCGTGGCTTGGGCTTGCTTCACACCGGCCCGGTAGGCGATCCACCCGCCGAATATCGCCGCTCCGCCGGCGATGATCGTCTGCCAATCATAGAGCAGCTTCCATATTCCGATATAGTCCGGGGGTGACACTGACATTCACTGCACCCCAAGATTCCCGCGTTGTCACGGGTGCGGTTCGTGCAGCTTGCGCTTCGCCACGGGCTTGACGTTGATCTCGCCTTCATGCTGGCGGGCCTGCGCAAGGTCGTAGGCCAGTTGCAGCCGCAGCCACGTTTCCGCGTCGCCGCCAAAGGCTTTGTCTAGACGGATCGCCATATCCGCCGAAATCCCGCTCTTGCCGTTGACCAGATTGTTGAGGGTCTGCCGCGTCACACCCAATACCTCTGCGGCCTCGGTGATCGTCAGGCCGAGCGGTTCGATGCAATCGTGCCGCACCGAAAGGCCGGGGTGGGGCGGGTTTTTCATCGTCATGGTCGTGCCTCCTGCTCTAGTGGTAATCGACCAAATCAACATCAGTCGCCTCGCCTTGCTCGAAGCGGAAGATGATCCGCCAGTTGGCGCGAACGGTGATGCTCCAATAGCCAGCGAGGTCGCCCCTCAACTGGTGCAGGCGGAAACCCGGCAAGTCGAGCTGTTCCGGCCGCGTCGCCTGATCGAGCCGCGCCAGCATGCGGGCGATCTTGTCAGCATGTTCCGGGTTGACCTCGCGACGGTCGTCGTCTTCGTAGAGGCGGCGCAAGCCGCGATGTCGAAACCGTCGGATCATCCATCAATAATATACAGTGACAATTGTCACTTGCCAACTAACATCTGTTGCGTGCCTTTTGGTCATGCATGTTTCAGGTGGCTGGCCGTGTCCCCGGGCCGCTCGACGGCTGCCGGCGCGCTCTACGGGTGTTATCCGAACGTCGCCTCGCGACCGGTATCCGAGGCTTGCTTGATGGCATCGACCAGATGGTGCAATTCGACCGCCGTCGCAAAATTCGGCTCCCGGCTTTCGCCGGTGCGGATCGCCTCAGCGAACAGCGCGTACAGCTGACCGACATTGTGGGCTTCGCCCGAGGGCGTGCCCGGCGCGGCGAAGGTGAAGCGCTGCGGCACCGGTAGCGGCGCCAAGGTGTTGCCGCGTTGTGCGCCGTGCAGGGAAACCGCGCTCAATTGCGGCGAATCCGCGCCCGAGGCGACGAGGGTCCCCTCGCTGCCGTAAATCTCCATGCGATAGCCGCTGCCGGCGAACGGGATGGCGGCGATATGGACCGAGGCGACCGCGCCGTTCGCCAGGCGTCCGCTGAGCAGCACGTTGTCGGGCGAGGTCACGTCGAGCAGGGTGTTGGTGCCGGTGTCGAGCCACTGCTTCGCCTCGGTCGCCACCACCGCCGAAAGCCGCGCGAAATCGCCGGCGACAAAGCGCATCGCGTCGACCGTGTGACCGTTGGCGATGGTCAGCGTATTGGCGCCGAGCGCGGCGTCGCGCTGCCAGGTGCGGTTTGACGGGCGCGACAGTACCCCTTCGCGCATCAGGCTGACATGGATCGCCATCGGCTCGCCGACAAAGCCGGCCTCGACCAGCTCCTTCATGTGCATGATTGCCGGGTTGACCCGGGCCTGCAGCCCGACCGCAGTAACAAGGCCCCGGGCCTTGGCAAATGCCGCCAGCTCGGACGCCTCCGCCGTCGTTCGCCCGAGCGGCCATTCGCAATAGACATGCTT
>JBAUYT010000284.1:0-6242 GCA_049584935.1 Steroidobacteraceae bacterium | reverse complement strand
CGCCTCGCGGCGGGTTTGCCCTTAAACAGTGAGCGCCATTTAAAAGCCCTTGCCCCCTGCTCTCAACCTGTCACCCGACCCCTACACGTCTGCTTTTGGCGACGGAACTCGTAGCTGTCAGTAGCTGCGGCGCGCAGGTCGAGAGCTCAGTAGACAAGGCCAATCAGGCGCAGTCTGAATGCGGCAAGATTCGTACTGTGTTTGGCGGCAGAACCGTGTAAGAAGGCGTTCTGAAGCAGTCGGAGTTATTGACGGTGGGTGGCAGAGCCGGAGCCATCCACGGTTATGACCTCACCCTCATCGATCGGCTTGCCCTCATCGATATCTTCTCCGTCATCAAGAGTCATCGCTGCCCATCGCCCAGCAGCTACAGCGGCTCTGTAGGACGATGCCGCGACAGCGCAGCACTGTGCTGCGGTTCGTGGTTTCTTGTTCCTATCGGCCGTATGGTCTTTTGCAATCGCTAATCGAACCAGGGGAGCAATCACTTCGATGGCGGAGCAACTGGACGATTGGGAGGGCCGGCTGGCAGCGATGGCGTCCGGCGTGCGCTATCGGGCGCCGTCATCCGTGCGACGCTCGCCGCAAAGAGCCCGCCCCACGCCGCGGCCTGCGGCTGGCACAACAACAATGCCGGAGGCCGACGGCGACCAGCAGACATTCCTCGTCGAGCCGTGCCCTTGCGACCGGTGCGACCTGCGCCAGCGGTGCGCCGCAAATCAGCTCGCGTGCGAGCGGTATGACCTGTTCATGCGGGGCCAATCGGCGGCGCTATGGAGCAGAGTTCCCGCGGCGCCGACCAGGGAGCGATTCCGGCGCCTGGCGGGATCGGTGGATTGACCGCGGCAATATTGTCGAGCGCAAGGCGAAGGGTTGCAGCAGCGACGTCGTGATGCTGCAGGTATAGCGCCGTCATTGCCTCCCTGATGTCGTCTCGCAAGCGGGCCAGGTCCCGCGGACTGTAACCACCTGGAGCGATGATCGATCCGTCGTGCATCCGGCGACGATGGCGCTGGACGTGCGCCGCATCCAATGTGGGCGTCATCCATTCCATGAAGTCTGCCGCCACGCGCGCCCAGTCTTGCTTGGAACGCTTGCCACTACGAGTTTGAAAGTACAGAAGTTCGCCCATGGGCGCTCACGGTTGCGGGCCGTCGGACCACAATCCATAGGTTTGATCTTGGTAATCTTGGAACCCTCGAGTGAGAGGTCGCCGAGCGGACCCTTTTTCGCCGAACGCGAAGCCGAGTATCGGCTTGTCGACGGTCATGCTGTCATATTCGGCGGCAGCGTAACTGCAGTGAGCGAGGGGCCTGGGCACGGCAGCGAATTTACCGTGCGTCTGCCCGTGCATGACGTGGAACTCTCTCCTCACGCGGCTATCGGCAACTGAGGGGACGCCGCCACCGGTTGGAGCCCCGCATCGGCCTGGGGCCGATCGATGGTCGCGAGCGTGAGAGCCATATTCGTCGCGGAAGGATTCAAGCTGTCGACCATCGACGTGGGCATCAGAATCGTGGCCCCTCGTTCCTTGGTGGTCTCGTAAATGATATTCATGGCCCGTAGTTGCAGCGCCACGGGATGCCCGGCATAAATGCCGGCGGCCTCGACGAACTTTCCGGCGATCGCCGCCTCGGCTGATCCCAGAATTACACGCGCCTGCTTTTCTCGCTCCGCCTGAGCTTGGCGCGACATGGCATCCTGCAGTGCTACCGGAATGGCAACGTCTCTGATTTCCACCGAGCTTACGGAAATACCCCAGGGAGCGGTCTTCTGGCCGATCTCGACCTTGAGCTGTTCGTCCGCCTCCTTTCGGTCTGACAACAGTGCTGCCAGCATCGAGGAGCCGATCATTTCGCGCAGCGACGTCTGCGCCACCCGATCGATCGCCTCGCGATAGTTGGTGATGGCCAATGCTGCCTTCTCAGCATCATGAACGTGCCAGAAGATGATCGCATCGACATTGACCGGCACCGTGTCCTTGGTCAGCGCCTGCTCGGCGTTGAAGGCAGTGGTCTGAATGCGACCGTCGATAACCGCAACCACCGCGTCGAGCACCGGAATGATGACAAACAGGCCCGCGCCCCGGACGCTGTGTAGTTTTCCCATCCGCAGAATGACGAACTTCTGCCACGCATTGGCCATTTTCAACGACATGGCGATAACCGCGCCGAGCCCGAAGATTGCGAAACCCAAAACTGGGTTTACGAAATAGCCGACGGCAGCGCCCGTAATCAGGCAGACGAGCACTAGAAATGAGGTGACTGGATTCATGTGGGTTGGTCCGTGAACGCGGTTGAGATTGCCGCAGTCTGCGCCCCCACGCAGCGACCGTCGGTACGGTGGCACACGGTCATTCGGCTATGCTTAGGCCGCGCCAGGCCAGAATACACAAGCGCAAGGTAGCACCCGCGGGCGGTTACGCTCGCTGAACTACATGAACCGCCCATTGGCGGGCGGCTCAGCTCGACCTGATCAATTTAATCAGTCGCCGCGTAGCTTGCTCGGCTCAGTCTCGTCGTCTCGTCCGGCTGACTCGTGCCGTTGCTCGTCCATTTCCTCGAGCGTCCGGCGATCGAAGTCCTCATTCGATGAGTCGGTGCTATGGGCGAATGGATTGAACTCTGCGTCTGAGCTCATGCGCGGCCGCCACGCACGATGCTCTCTCGGCTTGGTGAGATTCATAAGCGACTCCTCCGGTTGCCCGGTCAAGCGCCTGAACTTGCACGCGCAATTATACGCCTTTCGAACGCGATGCTGGAGAACCGGGGTCGACGGAACCTGGCTGCCGCACCCGAAGTCGCTGCAGCGCCGAATGAAATCGAATCGCCTCGCGGCTTGGGAAAGCGAAGCGCTTCATCCGGCCGCGAGGCGTGTCCCTCCCTAGGATTGGGACCCCCCGAGATTATCCCACTGCTTTGGCTCAAACTCGGTGATGGAACATATCGTGTCAACGAGCATCGGGACTCGCGATGCGGGCCGTTGCAACACAGCATCTGCTAAGCCCCGGTATCGCCGCGTGTTCGAACGGGCGCTTCGCTATAAGAGGTCTGTCTCGCGATCCGACCAGAAAGTATGCGAAGCCGACGGCCAAAATGGCGCGCCGGGCAATGGGATCAGTAACTGTACGAGCGAACCAGAGAATCAGCCCGACGGTGAGGAGTGTGAGGCCGAAGAAGCGGGACATTAAGGTCAAGTGGCAGTCAGCCGTTATTGCGTACTGCCCAGCGTCTGAACGGACTAGGCTTGCTTGCCTACTAGCCCACCCGTGTCGGCGAAACACCCGAGCTTAAGGGTGAGAAGCATGTCTCGCGGCCGATTACGCTAACAGGGTTAGGGTGTCGTTCCCGGGAATGGGCCGGGCGGCCGCGATGAAGTGTATCTTTCCGGACGCCCGGCCCCTCGCACGGGCGCCCCAGAAATCCCGCCCCTCCACCAGATCGGCAGGCTTACGGAGCCTGCGCGCGGCGGGATTTCACATGAGCGAGTCTGCCTGGGGCTGGTTGTTACTCGGGCTTTTGCTGCCCGGGCCTCGTGGCTGCATTTTTCATGTCCATAAGCTGACTCTCGACCTGCGACCGGCAGGCTTCTGTCGCCTCGGTGTTTGATGCGCCCTCATGGGACATGCACTCTTTCATCAGCTTCTGCTTGAGCGACGCGCTATTGGAGTTGGCCGAAACGGCTCCGGAGGTTGAACTAGCATTTGCGAACGCTGGGACGCCACAGAATACAAGGCTGCCGCAGATCGCGGCGGTGGCTAAACGGTTCATGAACTTCTCCTGCGAATATTACACCCTTGGCAGGCTAGCCCACGGCTGCAGCCGACCACTATCGCGAGATAGGACATGCCGCTGTCAGACGGCTCTCAAAAACACAGATGCCGCGCCAGCAGGCGACCTTGTTGCACACAATTTGGCCCGACATGCTGAAGCCGCAACAGCGCGAAGGTGCCGAGCCGTCCTGCGCTGGTTGACTACTTTACCCCGGCCTGCAGCGCTCTTACGACTGTCTCGAGCTTCGTCACCCGCTGCAGCGCCTTTTGCGCCCCCACTTTTTCGCCAGCATCGAGCAGAGCCTGATACTCCTGCCGATGTAGCTCCAACTGCTTTGATGCTTTCGCGTGAAGGTCAACAATCTCCCGCAGATCGGGGGCAGCAATGCGTTTCTTTTCCCTGTCCGTCATGGTCGTGGTTTCGATTTCAATTCATTAGCTCGCTTATTCGGCCGAGAATTCGAAGGACCTGGCCATCCGCTGCCAGGTACTCGGGATCGCAATAGATGACCGATTGAGAAGATCGCTGGCGAGCTTTATCGCCACAGGAAACGCATCAAACAGCCGATTGAGTTCGGCCGCCTCGCCAGGGCTGTATGTCTCGCGCCGTGGCAAAGGGAAACCGCCAGGCGCGAATGGTGGTCAGATGCAATCAACGGCTCGCGCGAACTCACAGTGCGCCAACCAATTGGTAATAGCTTGCTGCGGCGCAATATGCCAACGCTTTGTGCCTCTTGCGCGAGCGGTGCCCCTAGGTCCACTTACGGAGTGTTCTTTCGCCCAGATAGGGAGTTGAGCGCCGTCAGTTCGAGATTACGCCAGCCGATTGCGGCAGAGATCAGGCAGTGGGAACCGGAATGAAGTAGGGGCGCAGCAGCCGCGCAGCGCCCCTCAAGTAACCGCCCCCACTCCATTGGGCGGAAAGCGGAAACGGCCAAAGGTTACCACTTATCGCTTTACTCAGCCTCTCGCAGCTTGGGTTAAGGCCGAGAAGCGCGTCTCGCGGCCGATCAAGCTTGCGGAGTTAGCCCGCGATGAAGTGTAACTTTCCGGACGCCCGACCCCCTCCGGAGCCGCCTGCACGATGGCCTCAGCTACTCAGAGGTCGATGGGTAGTGCGTTGACACTGTCGCAGCGCGAGCAACGGATAGCCGATGCTCCGCTGAACATTACCGGGTACAGGTACGGATCAACGCCCGAAGCCACCTCATGGCCGCAGCCACCGCACAGCAATCGGTTCGTGCCACTACCCCGGTAATGGCTGGCAATGTTGCCGATTCCATCTGCAGGCTGAATCACTTTCAATCGTATCGTTCGATACATCCCTCAGCATGGCGCAATCTCGCGTCCCGTCGATGAGGGAAAGTACTGACTGGCGGTTCTTGCCTTCACCCTGTCGGGTCTGAGCGTCCTGACAGCTGGCCGGCACCCTGACCGCCGCAATTGCCTTCGCGTTCCTGCTGGACCTGCTCAAGGTACCGGTGTTCGCTCGCCGTAAGATCACTTAGTCGACCGCGCGCCGGGCGGCATCAATAGCCGGCAAAACAATCTCGTCGACTCTGTTCGCTACCGTACAGACCATTTGACCGTACTCCGGGCTGAGTACCCCTGTGAGCGCCACGCCACCTGATCGACGTAACGCGCCCTCGCCCAATTGGGCCCCGGCGCTGATGTTCCTGATCACCTTCGCCGTGGCGGTTGCCGTGGTGCCCTGGTACGGATTCGCACACGGATATCACACCGCCAACTGGGTGTGGTTCGTGCTGCTGCTCGGTGCAAATGGCATGGCGATCACCTGCGGCTACCACCGCCTGTTTGCCCACGCCGCCTACGTGGCGCATCCGGCACTGCAACTTGCGTACCTGCTATTTGGCGCCATGGCACTTCAGAACAGCGCACTCATCTGGAGCGCCGGACATCGAACTCATCACCTCTACGTCGACGATACCGAACGGGACCCCTACTGCGCGCGGCGCGGATTCTGGTTCTCGCACATCGGCTGGATGTTGCGCCAATACCCAAGCAGCCACCCGGACCTGCGCTGCGTGCGCGATTTGCAGCGTAACCCACTGGTGATGTGGCAACATCGCCATTACCTGTCCCTGGCTCTGGCGATGAATTTTGGTGTCCCGCTGTTGCTGGCCTGCGGCAGCGGTGAATTCCTGGGCGTGTTGCTCCTGGTCGGCGTGTTACGGCTGGTAATCAGCCATCACGTCACGTTCTTCATCAACTCCCTCGCTCATATGTGGGGCGCGCAACCCTATACGGATGAGAACACCGCCAGGGACAACGGAGTAGTAGCGTTCCTGACTTACGGCGAGGGCTATCACAATTTTCATCACATGTTTGCGCATGATTACCGTAATGGTGTCCGGTGGTGGCAGTGGGATCCATCCAAGTGGTTCATCCATGCCATGCAGTGGCTGGGTCTGGCCAGGAACCTCAAACGCGTCTCAGGCGTCAAGATCCA
>JBAUYT010000283.1:0-1719 GCA_049584935.1 Steroidobacteraceae bacterium | reverse complement strand
CAACATCGCCGGGTCCGGCGACTGCAATCTTTACGGATCGGGCAACAACGTCTTCTGCACGCCTGCCAGCATCGGCTCCTTCAACAACAGCTTTATCAGCAGTCCGAACGGCAGCGGCCTTATCCAGGACATCGCCTATCTCCCGTTCAGCCACGGCGCGCCGTTTCCTTATTCAACCTGGAACGTGCGGATCGGCCTGCAGTTCACGGAGTACCTGCACCTCTATGGCGGCACGACGAATTTCGATGGCTCGAATCTGGGCGGCACGCATAACGCGTCGGGCAACAATTCCGTGTTCGCCTATGCATGGATCGCGTTCTGATGAAACACTGGGGTAGTAAGCGCGCGAGAGAGGCCGCAGCGTGCCGCCGGCAAGGCCCGCTTCGGGCAGAACTCTGGTCCTTCCCGAGGCGGCCTCTGTAGGCGCGCTCTGCGCCCAATTGAGGCGTCCGAAGTCGCGGTCCGCTAGGTCCGCTAAACGTCGACTCCGGACGGATAAGGGCGTCGCGTTTGCGCAAATAGCGGCCATTCGTTGAGCTTGTTGCGAAAGCATCAAATCGACCCGAAGCTGCCCTCCCATTGATATCCGGTACGGAAGGAATGCGCCCATGAGCAGCCTTCCGTCGAAAAGGCAGACAGAGGCCGGCATTGGATTAACGTGACGGCTCCGAAGGGTGCGATGAGCGAGACCCGCAACTTGCGGCAATCCTGGTCGCCGATGTGGTCGACGTTGGCGCGGACGAGATCGGACGCTCGCGCGCCTTCGAGTTCTTCGCAGCGATCCCATCGCCCAGAGCTGACTTTGGGGCCTTCATGCAGGAGGAATGCACGTGGGCCTTGATAGCCACAGCCGCTTTTAGGGCGGTTAAAACGCGTGTGTTGTTAAAGTCACTGGCAAAATCCCGCCCAACCCGCCAAATTCGTCCCCGTAGCCTCTCGGCTATGCGATCGTCGGCGGGTTGTTGGTGTCTCAATTGCTCACGCTTTTCACCACGCCGATCGTCTACATCTATGTGGACAAGCTCAGGGAAGCCCTGTTCCGCCGCTCTCTCGCCACGGCCGTGCCGCAACAGACTCCCCTGAGCGGATGAGGTCCGCGCAGAATCGGAACGATGGGTAACCAGCTTCTCTGTGAGGCTTGCGCAGACGTATCCCAGCGCGGTCGAGGCGGAAATTGATCGTCCGAGACAATCCGCGCTCCGGTTGCAGGGCCTGACGGTCACAACCCCTCCATGCGACAGGTTGCGACTGCACTTCGCCCCGAGGAGCGCGAGGCGGTAGCCAACTACCTCTCGAGCCTTCGGATCTCAAAATAAAAGGTGCGTCGGTCGGGGCTCTTATTTGTACAAAGGATCGATTTGTCGATCTCACCAGGGGCGAGCCTTGATCGCGCTCGCCACGGTCAGTGACCGCAACCGGACGCGTACACCAGCCCCCACAATGGTGAAGATGCCATGCGAGGTCGTAGCGATAGAAGCGATGCTCTCTGCACCAGTGGGGGTCATGTGCGGTCGTGCCACCTGCAGCTGCGCCGCTGGGCGAAGGCACACAACCGGACATCTAAGCGCCAAGACGGCTAGGGCCGCAAGCTGCTTGATGATCATTACCTCTTCCCTTCCGAGAATGGCGACCACCCCAATCTGCCTATCGCGGGTTCTGCCGCTTGGGCTAGACGGCGTCAATATCGCCACGCGCTTTTTCTCCGATCACCTTCAGTGC
>JBAUYT010000282.1:0-38612 GCA_049584935.1 Steroidobacteraceae bacterium | reverse complement strand
TCGTAATAACCGAGGTACCTGACCGTCCGGCTCTCGTCGGCGCCTTTGCGAAAGAAATCACTCGACAGCAGATATTGGGCGGTGATGCGGTCCTCACCGTGATGCAGCGAGTCGTCGAAGCGGTTGTGTGCTGCAAGCATGGTGTCGGTGTAGAGCGGCCCGACTGCGCCAAGCAGGTGCAAGCGTGCGCTTGAAAGCGCGTGGACCTGTTTGATATCGCGTGCAAACTGACGAACGCCGGCGTCATCCAGCTGCAGATAGGACAGGCGCTTGTAGACCACCTTGATGATGGCCGATTCGTCGTCGCTCAATGCCAGCCGCAGCCCGGCGAGGCCGCACAGCGCACCGAACCCTGCCAGCAATATGTGCCTGCGTTTCATCGGTTACAAGTTAGCCGCCGGCACCGAACCGGTCGCGTGCAGGGTTCACATTTCATTGCCCGTTCCGCAATTTCAACCGGTTGCGGAAACGCCGGATGGCGTCGTAGCGAAAGATGGATTTGAGCATGCGGAACTCAGGTGCGTGCCGCACGTACTTGCGCAGCAGCCCCAGGTACAGTGCCCGGCGGCGGCGCAGTTCCCGGAACGTTCGCATGGCCGAGCGCCGGTTGCCGGCCTCGAGGAAGGCCAGAAACACGGCCACCAGGTAGCTGTCGAGGAAATCGCGGTGCGCCGGCAGGTCCAGATAGGCGCGGTGCTTCTCGATGACCTGCAGATCCATGTCTCCGCCCGCGCGCAGGCCGGTGCTCCGGCTCAAGCTGGTGTAACCCTCGTTGACGTCGATGATGGTCCTGGCCACGGCCGAGCCGGCGTAGCCGCCGCGCGCGAGCGCGATGAACAGATCGCGATCCTCGGAGACCCGCAGCTTTTCATCGAAGCCGCCCAGTGCCTCGAACACAGTGCGCCGAATGGTGAAGGCGGAATTGGTCGCGATCCTGAGTACCAGCGGCAGAAAAGTAGTGCCTTCGAGCGTGTCGGGCAGCGGGGCCCAGGCGTCTTCGCGAGTGGCTATGAATCGGTCCGCGGCGTCCATTTCGTGCACCAGCCGTCCGCCCCAGAGAAAGTCAGAACGCCGCAGGGACTGATGCCGCTTGAGCAGTTCGGCCAGGGCGTAAGGACGTAACTCGTCGTCGTCGTCCAGGAAAGTGATCAACTCGCCGGCGGCCGCCGCGGCGCCGCGGTTGCGGGCAGCCGCCACACCGAGACCGCGCTCATTGCGCAGCAGCTGGAACTTCGGCGCTGCCAGCTGCTGCAGCACTTGCTTGGTGTCGTCCTGCGAGCCGTCATCGACCACGACGATTTCGTAATCCGTCATGGTCTGCGCAGCCACGCTGGCGAGCGCGCGGCAGATAATCTTGGCGCGGTTGTGCGTCGGGATCACGACCGTGATGACGGGGGTATTGGCCATCATTCAGTTAGCCCGAATTCCGGGCGCAGCGCGATTGCCAGCTGTACCAGCTCATTGATGTCGCAGCTGGCATGATGACGTTGCCAGACCGAGTCCGCGAACGAGCGCCACTGTGCGCTCGTGCGCCCCTGCGCGAAGCGCTGCAGCGCCTGGGCCGGTTGCAGCGGATCGAAGGTCAGGAAATCCTGCTCGGCCCGCAGCGGGGTGCCGCGCACGCCGAACACGGTCGATATGACCGGCAGGCGCGCCGCCAGGTATTCGAAGATCTTGACGTTAGCGCCGGAGCCGCGCGTGACCGGATTGAGGCCGGCGTCCGCCGCCGCAAAATAAGGGGCCACTTCTGGCACGCGGCCGGTGGCGATGAGTGCGCCTTCACGTCGCGGCGATTCGACGATCGAACCCAGCACCAATATGCGAATGTGTTCGCGTGCGAGCAGATCTTGTTGAGCGCGGCAAAATTCCTCGAGCAGGGCAAAAGCCTCCACGTTCGGCCCGAATCGACTGGCTGCGAATACCACTACGCGGTCGGCGTCGGACAGGCTGAGCTCTGCACGTACGCGCTCCCGGGTACCCGGCGCGACCCGGTAGGCGCTCGGATCCACACCACAAGGAATCAGCGGCAATTTCAGCCGGCCGGTCGGATCGTGGTGACGAAAGAAATCGCGATCCTCCTCCGCACACACGAATATATCGCGAAACAACCGGGGAGCGTTGACCTCGACCTGTCGCATTTTTGCGGCAAAACGCCGGTCACGGGCGCTGGTTTGCTCCTGTTCCAGCAGCCGGTGCTCCAGGTTGTGACTGATCAGAAACCAGGGCTTGCGCGCCCATGGTCCCGGGACCGGTGGGCACCAGGGTAAGTCGCTGATGACGATGTCGGAGTTTTGCAGCTTTGCCTTCAATGCCGATGGCACCAGGCCGCGACGCATGAGTTCGTACTGCCAGAAGCGCGGATAGCCTGCCCGCCGTGCCAGCGTCTGCGAGAGGCCAAACCCCAGGCCGAGATTGGTTTCCTCAACCAGGTTGGGGGCAATACGCTGCCGGCTGACGCCGCCCCGAAACAGTGCGGCGAGCCTGTAGTCGCTTTGCCGGCCGGCTAGGCTGTAGAGCGTAACCTCGTGACCGAGGCGGGCGAGTGCCAGCGCGATGCCGCCAGTGCGCAAATGCCCACCAGTCTGGCAGGGAAATATGCGCAAGCCGCTCACGATCGTGATCCGTCGCGCGTGCTCCGTCCCCGGCATGGCCGCCGGATCGGCAGACAACGCTTCAGCGCTCATGAAGTCACCCGCCTATCCTGGGTCAGTTCGGCCAGCGCATTGAGGCGATTCTCGCGTTGCTGCATCGAGGCAGTGGGCGCCAGGCCCAGAGTGGAGAACACAGCCTGCAGGCGATGCACCCAATCGTGCCTCAGCGCCGAGAAGTGCACATTGCGACGGCTGATCTCCTCGAGCCGTTCCGGATCCCGATTCAGCTCGCGCAGTACGTCGGCGACGTTGGCCGAATCGAACGACATATGCAGGGTCGCGTCCGGCCATGGGAATTGCCGCCCGAACTCCGGCGTGCCCGGAGCATCACCCAGTAACACCGCGCCGGCGGCCGCTCCCTCGTAGTAGCGGCCCGGAATCTCTTCGCGGTTGCCGGTATACTGCGGCTCGTTGATGCGTGCGCGGTTGGCGATATAGAAGCGGGTACGCTTCAAGATCTGCGACAGCAGAAAGCGATGCTCACGATGGCTGGCCACGTGGAAGGTGCGCTGCTTGTCGTTGAACGACCCGCTGCTGACCGTATCGTAGAAGTAGAATATCCCCTCGTTGCTGGCGCGCGTCAGCAGCGCCTGGTGCGTTATCGCCGAACGCCGACCGATGTTGCAGACCTCGATGGTTCGCGCCGGTGGGTCAGGCCACGGAGAAAAACGCAGCACGTTGGCGGCCAGCGGCAGATAGCTGACCGGACGGCCGACGATCTGCTCGACTTCGGCAACGCAATGCAGGGTACCGATAAATACATGGTCGAACTGCCGCAGCAACTCCAGCAGGTACTTCGGCAGCAGGTGAGCCCATACCTCGTCGATGAAGCACGCGGCCACGCGACAGCGCTGCCGCCAGTTCGGCAAGCTCGCGAGTGCGTAGAGCTCGTGAGGATGGTTGAAAATTGGAAAGAACAGCTCGTAGTCTCGCTGCAGTTCGATGGTCGAGGGACGCGGTGCCAGCGCACGCGCGAGCCACGGCGAATTGCTCGAGAGCCGCAACAGCTTGTAGGCTCGACGGGAGAATTGCAGCGCGTCGTCATTGCCCACTTCGACACAGTCGGCGCCGGTCAGTTCGACTATGACGTCTTCAAACTCGTACAGGATGCAGGAGGCCACCAGAGTGGCGAGCCGGCGCATGGACAACAGCAGGATCTTGCCGTCGTCTCCGGGAATGAGTTCGGTTTTTCCGGGGGTGCTCACGAGCGGCACAGATCGATCGAGGGCGGCCGCCGGGCGGGGGGCAACATGAGCGAGAATCCTGTCAGCTGATATTTTCCGACCGCAGTTCAGACATCGTAGCACGGGGTCCCTAAATGAGGCATAAACCGCCAATAAAGCGTGACGCGCTCGACGCATTGGAGATCCGGGTAGCCGCTTCACCGATACCGCTGCAGCAACGCGCGGCCGATCAGTAGGCTTTGTCGTCTCCGAATACGCGCACCAGGGTTAGCAGCAGGATCCTGAAATCCAGGCCCGGTGTCCAGCGCCGCAGGTAATCCAGGTCGTGATGGATTCTGCGTTCCATTTCCTCGAGCTGTGAGGTTTCACCGCGCGCGCCGTTTATCTGCGCCAGGCCGGTGATACCGGGCTTGACTTTGTGGCGGACCATGTAGCCCTTGATGAGCTTGCGGTACTGCTCGTTGTGAGCTACGGCATGCGGACGCGGCCCTACCAGGCTCATCCGGCCCTGCAATACGTTGATGAACTGTGGCAGCTCATCGAGCGAATAGCGTCGCAGCCAGCGGCCCACCGGCGTGATCCGACTGTCGGTGCGTGAAGCCTGCCGTACCTGCTCGCCGTCCTCGGTCACGATCATGGTGCGGAATTTGTAAACGATGATCTCATGACCGTCGAGGCCGTAGCGGCGCTGACGGAACAGTGCCGGACCCCGGGATGTGCACTTGACCAGTATTCCCAGCAGCAGCAGCAGCGGTAGACCGCACAGCAGGAACACGCTCGAGACGCTGATGTCTATCAGACGTTTGATCAGGCCACGATAGCCGTAGAACGGGGTCTCGCACATGGCCACCACGGGCACGCCATTGAGCTGGCTCGAACGCGCCTGGATGAGGTCGAACACGAAGATATCGGGTACATAGTAGATCGACGCAGTCGTGTCGCGCAGATCGTCGAGCAGATCCAGCACGCGTTTGAGGTGGCGGATCGGCAGCGCGATGAAAATGACATCGATGTTGTGCTCCCTGGCGAAGCCGGGCAGCTCCGACAGGCGCCCCACCAGGCGCGCGTCGGCTTCCATGTTGAGGCGGTCGGCGCCGCGGTCATCGAAGAAACCTTCGACCTGCATCGGCAGCTCGGGATTGTTCTCGAGCGAATGCGCCAGGGCGAGGCTGCTGTCGTTGTAGCCGGCGAATATGACCTTGCGGCGACCGGCGGCGACCGCCACCAGGCGCCGCATGATGGTGCCGAGGATCACCGTGGTTGCGATCAGCAGCAGCGGCGTGAACAGTGCCCAAACTTCAAATCCCAGGCGCGGATACGAATGCCATGCGCCGGAGGCTTGCGCCAGCAGCAGCAGGATGGCCAGCAGCACCACCCAGCGCAGCATAACCGACCAGGCTACGGCCAGCGGCCGGCGCGTCAGCTGTGCTCCCAGGTCGCGCGGCGGGTTGACCAGCACCAGAATGACGAGTGTGACGATTACCGCCAGCGTCGACGGTTCGTGCAGGAAGGCGGAATGCGACACTGCGGCAATCGCGAACAGCGAGGCCAGGGCCACCAGCGGTGGCGCGAGCATCTGCGCGCCCACCATCAGGGCCACCAGCAGTCCGCGCTTGATGAAAACCGGCTCGGTCAACAGTCACGCCCGCATCGACGACGGTCAGGCGAACCTGCGAAACACCGGCAGAACCGGCCGGCTGCGCAGTACGTCGTCCACGCCGTTTTCCAACGCACGCCGATAGACCTTGAGTGCCGCGTAAACGACATCGAGCGTACGGTCGATGTCCGCGTCGCTGTGAGAATAGCTGACGACGAATGACGGTGCGATTACGCCGCGGCTCATGATCTCCTGCAGAAACAGCGTGCGCATCTGCGCGCTCGGCGCGCCGCCCTGATCCCGTGTCATGTAGAGCAGGTTGACGTCGCGGCTGACAACGCCGAAGTGTTGCTGCAGTCCCAGCGAGCGCGAACGTTGTTCGATGCCGGTACGCAGGCGGGCGCCCCCCGTGTACAGGCGGTCGACTACGCTGTGACGCTGGTAGAAATCCATGGTGGCAATGGCCGCCGCGAGCTCGTGGCTCTCGGCGCCGTGCGTGGTCGAGAGCAGGAACACGCGCTCGCGCTTGTGACGGCTGCCGCCCAGCTCCATGATGTCGCGGCGTCCGGCCAGCGCCGACACCGAAAATCCGTTTGCCAGCGCCTTGCCGAAGGTCGAAAGGTCTGGGGTCACGTTGTAGACCGCCTGCGCGCCGGCCAGGTGCCAGCGGAAACCGGTGATCATCTCGTCGAACAGCAATATTGCGCCGTTGTCGTGGCACAGGGCCTTGACCTCCTGCAGGTAGTTCGGTCGCGGCTCTTCCGTGCGCGCCGGCTCCATGACCACGCAGGCGATCTGAGCGGGGTACTGCGCGAACAATCCGCGCAGGCTGTCGATGTCGTTGTAGGAAAACTTGACCGTCAGCTCTCGGGTGGCCTGCGGAATTCCGCCTGGCATGCCGGTCGAACCGATGAACCAGTCGGAGGTCGAGAAGAACGGATGGTCGCCGCAAATGGCGATACGGTCGCGGCCGGTGAAAGCGCGCGCCAGCCGCACGCCGCCGTCGAGCGCGTCGGAGCCGTCCTTGCAGAACTTGACCATCTCGGCCCATTGGATGATCGACAGGAACTTCTCCGCGCACTCGATCTCGATGCGGGCCGGGCGCGTGAAGTTGGTGCCCATGGGCAGTGCGCGCTGAGCGGCTTCCAGGATTGGCGCAAATGCATGGCCGAGCGTGACCGCGCGCAGTCCCATGCCGTATTCGATGAACTCGTTGCCGTCGACGTCCCAGGCGTGGCAGCCGAGACCGCGCTCCATGATGCCGGGCATGTGATCGGGAAACTGATCGGGCCCCTTGGCATAGGTATGGCTACCCCCCGGGATCAGTGCCTGGGCCCGCTCCGCGAGCCTGTGGCTCTCGTCGAAGCGCTGGCGCAGTTCGGGCGCCGCGACCGGCTCGGTGTCTGATGTTCCTGTCATAGTGGGTCTCCAAAACCAGTCTGCCGTTCGGCAGTAAGTCTGCCAAGCCGGGATTTTCGTGTGGGCAGCAATGCCGATGAGGCCGGCGAATCCCGATGTTCGCGACGTTTATGGAACTGTAGCCGAAACAGGCGGGCAGATTGTGACCCAATGCCGCAATTGCAGCATTTCCGGTCGCCTGCGGCCGGTCATGGTGGCCGTAGGCGGGAGGATCGAGCTGGCATGAGGCTTGCGGCAGCGCGTCGAACGCGCTTTGGCCGCTGCGGGCCGCCGGTCAGCGGTACTTGAAGTCGTCCGGCACCAGCATGTGCCGACCCAGCAGCTTGTAAAAATCGGTACGGTTGCGCTTTGCCAGACGCGCCGCCTGGCTGACATTGCCACCGGTGATCTGCAGGATCTGCGACAGGTAGCTGCGGGTAAACTCATCGCGGGCCTCGTCGAACGACGGCAGTTTGCCGTGCGTGCCGCCGAGAGACTGCTGCACCAGTTCGACCGGGATGATCGGCGTCTGCGACAGGGCGACATTCTGGCGTACGACGTTCTGCAACTGGCGCACGTTGCCCGGCCAGTCGGTGGTCGCCAGCAGCTCGACCGCTTCCGGGGCGTAGATTTTGCGGCTGCCGCTTTCCTGGGCGATGGCGGCGAGAAAGTGTGCCACCAGCAGTGGAATGTCCTCACGCCGGCGCTTCAGCGGCGGCACTTCGATGTGCACCACGTTGAGCCGGTAGTAGAGGTCCTCGCGGAACTGGCCCGCGCTCATGAGCTGCGGCAGCTCAGCATGCGTCGACGATAGCACCCGCACGTTGATCGGAATGCTCTCGGTGCTGCCGGCAGGCCGGATCGCGTTTTCCTGCAGCACCTGCAACAGCTTGAGCTGCAACTGCATCGGCAGATCGCCCACTTCGTCGAGCAGCAGCGTTCCGCCCTCGGCGGTTTGGAACAGTCCGCGGTGCTCGCTGGTGGCTCCGGGGAAGGCGCCCTTGGCATGGCCGAACAGCTCACTCTCGAGCATGTTCTCCGCCATGGCGCTGCAATTGATCATGACGATGGGCCGATTGCGACGCGGACTGGCCTTGTGAATGGCGCGCGCCAGCAGTTCCTTGCCAGTGCCGCTCTCGCCGGTGATGAGCACGCGCGCGTCGGTGCCCGCCACCATGTGCGCCTGCGCCAGTTTCTCTTCCATTAGCGGGCTGCGCGTGATCAGGTCGGCGCGCCAGTCCTGATCGGTATCGACGAAGCCCGAGATGCGCAACGCCTTCTGCACCTGGTCGAGCAGTTCCTGCTTTTCCACGGGCTTGGTCAGGAAGCCGAATGCGCCCATCTGCGTGGCCTGAACGGCATCGGGAATGGTGCCGTGCGCGGTCAGCAGGATCACCTTGAGACCGGGCCATCGATTCTGCAGCTCCTTCAGCAGGCCGATGCCGTCAAGCTGGTCCATGCGCAGATCCGAGATGACCAGGTCCGGTCGGAAGCGGCTGGCCGCCGCCAGCGCCAGCACTCCGTTCTCTACCGGTTCGACGTCGTAGTTCTCCGCCCGCAGACGAATCGTCAGCAGGCGCAGCAGCCCGGGATCATCGTCCACCACCAGAATGCGGGCCTTGCGTTGTTGCGGCTGATTCACTGTTGGCCTCCGGAGTTGGGTGCATTGCGCTGGGTCAGATTACGCTCGATGTGCGCAATCGCGTCGAGCTTGGCCTGCGCATCTTCCAGCTGCTTGCGTAAGCGGACGTTTTCGTCCATTTCGGTCTGCAGATGCCGCTGTACGGCGGCACTGCGTTCCCGTTCCGAACGCTCCTCGGTGTTCTGCGACAGTTTGTCGTTCTCTGCCTTGAGTTCCAACTCGGCGTTGATTTGCGACAACTCGACCAGCGTGACTGCACGTTCGAGCGGCTGCAACGCCTCCGGCTGCGCTGCCAGCTCGCGCAGCAGTTTGCGCGCCAGCGCCGGATCGCGCGCCGGGTGACCGGGCGTGGCCAGCAGCAACGCGTAGCGCAGCTTGGCGCTGCCCTGGGGGGAACGATCGTACGCCTCGCGCGCGGTTGCGAAGATCTCGGCCTGTTCCGCCGGAGCGGCCTGCGCCAGCTGTTGCATGTTCTGGAAGGTGCCCGCCATGAAGACCGCTGCCACCGTGTCCCGGTCAACCGGGCGGCTCTCCGTATGCGGCGCCGGCGGCGGCGCGCGCAGCCCGGAAAATTCGGCGCATCCGTCCAGCACCAGGGCCAGCGCCACGGTCGCCGCCACGGCAGGCCAGGGGCGGACCGAACGTCTAGGCTGCATCTGCCTGTCTCTTGGCGGGCAGCTGCGGTGTCACGCGCATCGGCATGCGGATGCGGAAATGGGCGCCGGCGAACTCGCCGTCGACGATCTCTACCGTGCCCTGATGCACGTTGACGAACTCATTGACCACCGACAGGCCGATGCCCGTTCCGGGCACGCGCCCACTGGGCGCACGGCCGGTGTAGAACGCCTCGAAGATGCGCGCGCGCTCTTCCAGCGGCACGCCCGGTCCCGAATCCGCCACCTCGAGGATGAGCTGCTCGGCATCGGCACGGGCGCGCAGATTGATGATGCCGCCGCGGGGCGAATACTTGATGGCGTTGGACAGCAGGTTCTCGAGGATCAGCCGCACCTTGCCGCGATCGGCCGCCAAGGTCAGATCGTCGATGTGCACGTCGAGCCGCACGCGCTGCGACACCAGGGTCAGCTGCTGATTCTCCAGCACCTGCCGCACCACGGGCCGCAGCCGGAACTCGCTGACTTCGAGGCCCGTGCTGTTGCTCTGCCAGGCGCTGAAGCCGAGCAGGTTCTCGATCAGTCGCTGCAGCTTGATGCCATTGTCCCGTAGAATTTCAGTCACTTCCCGCTGGCCCGTGTTCAGCTGACCCACCGCGCCATCCATGAGTAGTTCCGTCCCCTCCCGTATATTGGCCAAGGGCGTTTTAAGCTCATGAGACATATGTCGCAGGAATCGATTGCGCTCCTGTGCCAGTTCCAACAGGCGGTTGCGCAGCCATTCCAGCTGGTGGCCAAGGCGCTCCAGGTCCACCGGCCCGCTGACGGAGATGTCGTGGGAAAAATTGCCACGGCCCAGCTCGCCGATGGCACGATCGATCTGCCGCAGCGGCCGGCTCAGGCGCAGCGTGAACAGCAGCACCACGATCAGCACCAGCGGCAGCAGCAGGGTGGATTCCAGAAACAGCTCGCTGCGCGAGCGGTCGGCTTCCCGCCGCAGGACACTGACGTCCGAGTCGATCTGCCGATTGCTCAATCCCGAAGCGGAATAGGCCAGATCCCCCAGCACCACGAAGGCCGAGGCCAGTTCGGGTGATTCCCGGGTGGGCGGCTTGTTGTCCAGCACCATCGTACGGATCTGTGCCTGCTTCTCGATCAGGCGCGAGAGCTGTGCCTTCGCATCGGCAGTGTGCAGCTGGCTGCTCAGCGATTCGACGATCGTGCTCAGTCGCTGGTCGTGATCGCGAAAAGCCGCGAGCACCGTGGCATCGCCGAGCACCTGGTAGAGCTTGGCCGAGCGCTCCAGCAGCGCGATCTGTGCGTACAGATCCTGCGACAGCCGCGTGGTACGCACGCCATCCGCCACCAGCCGCTGGCTATTGTCGGCCAGGTGACGCATGTGCACGGTGGCATTCAGGATTGCCAGCAGCAGCGGACCGGCCAGCACGCTCAGTCCCAGAAGCAGGAAACCGTTGAGCGATTTGGGGAGGAGCCAGCGCATCGGGCTATTCTAAGCCAGGGCTGTGGCCGTGTGGCCTTGCAAGCGGCATGGCTTTTTACCAGGGTTCGCGCCTGAGCTTCTCTTCCCAGTGCAGCGAATGCTCGACGATCGCGTCCAGCCGGTCGAGGCGCGGCGTCCAGCCGAGCAGCGAGCGCACCTTGTCGGCTCGCGCTATCAGCGTCGGCGGGTCACCCTCACGCCGTGGTTCCTCGCGGATCGACAGCGGTTTTCCTGCCACCCGCTGGACGCTGTCGAGCACCTCGCGCACGCTGTAACCGTGACCGTAGCCGACGTTGCAGACTGCCGTGGCGCCGCCACGGCGAAGGTACTCGAGCGCGTTGACGTGCGCGCGCGCAAGATCGTCGACGTGCACATAGTCACGCACGCCGGTGCCGTCCGGCGTGTCGTAGTCGGTGCCGAAGATCGACACGTGCGAGCGCTTGCCGACGATGACCTCGGCCGCCACCTTGACCAGCAGCGTGGGCTTGCGGGTCGCCTGGCCAATGCGTCCCTGCGGGTCGGAGCCCGCGACATTGAAATAGCGCAGGCTGACATAGCGGAAGTCGCTGACCGCGGCCAGATCCCGCATGATCCATTCCGACATGAGTTTCGAGGTGCCGTACGGGTTGATAGGTGCAAGCGGCATGTCTTCGCTGCAGATGCCAGTGGTCGGCACGCCGTACACCGCCGCGGTGGAGGAGAACACCAGCTGGCGTACGCCGCACTGCATGCAAGCCGCCAGCAGACTGCGCGTGGCGCAGGTGTTGTTGCCGTAATACTTCAGTGGATCGCGCACCGATTCCGGCACGATGGTATTGGCGGCGAAGTGCATGACGGTATCGACCTCGTGCTCCCGCAGCACGCCTTCCACCAGCGCGCGGTCACCCGCGTCGCCAACGATCAGCGGGGCATCCCGCACCGCCTGGCGAAAGCCGGTGTAGAGGTTGTCGAGCGCCACCACCCGCTCGCCGCGCTCCTGCAACTGCAACAAGAGATGGCTGCCGATGTAGCCGGCGCCGCCTGTGATCAGGATTGCTTTCTGCGACACTGTGTCCGAGACCTGCAACGGCCGAAGGGAGGCCGGAAATGATACCTGCTACGCCGCGAGGATCACGCGGCAGATGAGCGAACACGGCACTCCGTCACGTCCTTCGGCGGCGACGCCCTTTGCCGGCCTGAGCCCCGACGTGCTGATGCAGGCCGCCGAGAGCCTGGGCCTCGAGCCCGACGGCCGCCTGTTTGCACTCAACAGCTACGAGAACCGGGTCTACCGACTTGGGCGGATCGACGCCGCCCCGGTGGTGGTGAAGTTCTATCGCGAGGCGCGCTGGTCGGACGCGCAGATTCTCGAGGAGCATGCGTTCGCGCTGGAACTGGCGGAGCAGGAAATACCGGTCGCGCCTCCGCTGCTGCTGGCTGGCGCGACGCTGCACCGGTTCGACGGCTTCCGCCTGGCGGTGTTCCCGTTGTGCGCCGGCGCTGCGCCCGAACTCGATGCCGAGGGCGCACGGGCGCTACTCGGTCGCACCCTGGCCCGCGTCCACGCGGTCGGCGCACTTCGGCGCTTCCAGCAGCGGCTGTCGCTGGAACGTGCACAACTCGGCGAGCGCTCGCGGCGCGTGCTGCTTCGCTCGGAGCTGCTGCCCGAGCACATGCAGCAGCGCTACGAGGCGGTGAGCGCGGAGCTGGTCGACAAGATTGCCGACGCCTTGGCCCAGTCGGCGCCGGCAAGCATCCGCCTGCATGGCGATTGCCATCTCGGCAACATCCTCTGGCAGCAGCGTGGACCGCTGCTGGTCGATCTGGACGATTGTCTCAACGGCCCGCGCATTCAGGACCTGTGGATGTTCCTGTCGGGCAGCGCCAACGATCAGCGCCACCAATGGAGCGAGATCATCGAGGGTTACGAGCAGTTCGGCGCGCTCGACCACGGCGAATTGCGCCTGATCGAGCCGCTGCGCGCCGCCCGCATGCTCAATCACGCCGCCTGGATCGCCGAGCGCTGGCGCGATCCGGCGTTCCCACGGGCATTCCCGTGGGCCGGGCAGGCGCGCTACTGGGAGGGCTACGTTGGTGACCTGATGCAGCAGTGTGAAGTGCTCGACGATCCGCCGCGGCTCTGACCGAAGGCGCCGGCGGAACTGTGCTAATGTCCTGCCGATGACGCGCAAGCGACTTGCACAACTATCAGTGATAGTGCCGGCGCTGCTGTTGTACGGATGCGGCTCGTCGCACTCGCCTGGCGACGCCCGCTCTGGCACGGCCGCGGCGCGCGCCGGTAGCAAGCAGGCGGGCGCCGCACCCAACGATTCGATCGATGCGGACATGGTGGCGGCGGTCAGCGCCGGCGGCTCCGGTCCTCCGATCGGCGTCAAGTTCAGACTCGAGACGCGGCCGGTGGTGGGTGCGCCGGCCCAGTTGGTGCTGGCGCTGTTGCCTACCCCCGGCCTTTCGATCAGTCACATCCACGCCTCGCTGCAACCTGAGGATGGGTTGCAGCTGCTGTCCCCGCGCACCTTCGACATCGATGACCCGCAGGACGGCGCCACGCTGGCGCAGGATGTCACCGTGGTGCCGCAGCGCGAGGGAGTATTGAGCCTCAGCGCCGTGGTAGTAGTCGACTACAACGCCATCTCCATTGCCCGCACCTACGTCATTCCCCTAATCGCCAGCGCCTCCTGAGGCGCTCCAACGTTGGCCATGGGCCGCCAGCGACCCGCTGGCGGGGGCGCTGCGGCTGCTGCAGCGGTCACGCTTGCGGAAATCGGCATTGCTTCACGCGACTGCGCGGTGCCGCTTCGTATCATGAGAGAGACCATTTCCACTTCGACAGGTTATGTCACAACAGCCGGTGGCGTTGGACGCCGTACCAGTTCTCCAGCCTACCGCCGGCAACCGTTTGCGGCTGTCGCCGCATGAGTTGCATCCGCGGCTGCAGCAGCAGCTCACTGAGTCGCGGCGCCCCGGCACGGCTACGGTGGACCTGACTCAGCTGCTGCCCGTGATCAGCAACTATTACGAGCAGCTCGACGACGAACGCCGCGGCGTCGTGCGGTCGATGCAACTAATCGCCGACGAGGCGCGGTCGTACGGCGAGGGGCTCGGCGGCGTCGATCCCGGCCACTGGCAGGTGATCCTGGATCACGTCAAGGATGTGGTGATCACCGCGGGCGCCGATGGCGCAGTCAAGATGTTCAACCCGACCGGCGAGCGTGTGTTCGGCCTGTCGCGGGCGGACATCATCGGCGAGTCGATCGCGCTGCTGTTGCCGGACCTGCCGCTGCAGGGTTCGGTGGAGCAGGGGTTGCAGGCGCTGACGATTCGCGCCGACGACACCCGCGGCGACCTGCGGCCACACGAGACCCGTGCTCGCCACAAAGACGGACACTTCTTCCCGGCGGAGCTGGTCGTCAGCTGCGTGCACATCGAACGCCGCGACGTGTTCGTCATCTGTCTGCGCGACACCAGTGAGCGCGTGCGTGCCGAGCAGGCATTGCGCGACAGCGAGGCGCGCTATCGCACGCTGGTGGAGAGCGCGCCCGAGCTGATCGTGGTCATCGATCGGCAATCCGGTCAGTACATCGACGCCAACGAGAATGCGCTGCGCTTCTTCGGCGTCAGTCGTGAACGCATGCTCATGCTGAGCGCGCTGGAATTATCGGCGCGGCCGCAGGCCAACGGCGCCGATCCCGGGCCGCTGTTCGCCGACTATTGCGCGCACGCGGCTGCCGGCAAGCCGCAGGTATTCGAGTGGCTGCATCGCGATGCGCACGGCCACGAGGTCGAAACCGAGGTCCGA
The DNA here is from genome assembly GCA_049584935.1 of Steroidobacteraceae bacterium. GTDB lineage: Bacteria > Pseudomonadota > Gammaproteobacteria > Steroidobacterales > Steroidobacteraceae > FEN-1191. Next base: position 24,229 of record JBAUYT010000282.1, on the reverse strand, counting down.
CTGATGGCGCTTCCGGGTGCGGCCCATCTGCTGCGCGCAAGCATCACCGACATCGCCGCGCGCCGCCGCGCCGAGCGGATCACCGCCGGTGAGCGCAACGTATTCGAACGCATTGCCGCGGACGCGCCGTTGACCGAGGTGTTGGCCTCGATCACCGATCTGATCGAATCGATCAATGCCAGTTTCACCGCCACCATCGGCCTGCTTTCTGCCGATGGTCAGAGCTTCGCCGAAGCCATCGGCAGCCGCCTGCCCGCTCACTGGCGCAAGCTGGAGCAGCGGCTCGCGGTCGACATCCGCAATGGCTCCGCTGCGGCGGCGGTCTACCTCGGCCGCCACGTCATGGTCGCGGATATCGAAGCCGACGCCTTCTGGCAGCGCCGCCGCGACCTGGCGCTCGAGTTGGGATTTCGGGCCGCATGGGCCGTGCCGATCAAAACCGCCACCGGTAGCGTGCTGGGCGCGCTGGCGGTCTATCGACCGCAGCCAGGCGCGCCACTGGCGCGTGACGTCGACCTGATGTCGCACGCCGCCCGGTTGGCCGGCATCGCCATCGAGCGCCGGCGCGGCGAGGAGGCGCTGCGCGCCAGTGAGGCCAAATTCCGCAGCCTCTACGATCGCATGCTCGAAGGCGTGTATCAGTGCGCCGCCGACGGTCGCATGCTCGAAGTCAATCCCGCCTTCGTGAAGATGCTCGGGTTCGGGCGCGCCGAGGAGATCTACGCGCTGCGCGGCCTGTCGGTGCTGTGCTGGAACCCCACCGCACGCGCCGAGTTCGAATGCTCGTTGCAGTTGCACGGCGAAATCCGCAATGCCGAATGCGAGCTGCGTTGCCGGGATGGCAGCCGTGTGGTGGTGCTCGAGAGTGCGCGCGTGATCCGCGACGCCGACAATCGGGTGATCGCCTACGAAGGCACCATGGCCAACATCAGCGAACGCAAGCGCGTCGAGCAGGCCATGTTCGCCGAGAAGGAGCGCGCCCAGGTGACCCTGCAGTCGATCGGCGACGCGGTCATTACCACCGATCGCGACGGCCGCATCGACTACATGAACCCGGTCGCCGAGCAGCTCTCGGGCTGGGGCAAGGATGAGGCGCGCGGCGAGAATCTCGGCACGGTCCTGCGGCTGCTCGACGAGGTCACCCACGAGAAACTCGAGAACCCGCTGGTGCGCTGCCTGCGTGAGGGACAATTGGTGCATTTTGCCGAGCACAGCGTGCTGCTCAACCGACTCGGCCAGGAGATCGCGATCCAGGATTCGGCGGCGCCGATCAGGGATCGTGCCGCAGACATCGTCGGCGCCGTGGTGGTGTTCCGGGACGTCACCAAGGAGCGGCGCCTGAAGCGCGCGCTTTCCTACCAGGCGAGCCACGATGCGTTGACCGGTTTGATCAACCGGCGCGAGTTCGACAACCGGCTGGCCGAAGCGCTCGAGAGCGCGCAGCGCGACGAGGGTCCGCACGCGCTGCTGTACGTCGACCTGGATCAGTTCAAAGTGGTCAACGATACCTGTGGACATACGGCCGGCGACCGGTTGCTGCGCGACGTCACCGGTTTGCTGCAAGCCCATGTGCGTGCCGCCGACACCATCGCGCGCCTGGGCGGCGACGAGTTCGGCATCCTGGTGCGCAGCTGCACCGCGGAGCAGGGCGCCAATATCGCCGACAACATCCGCCAGGCCATCCGTGACTACCGCTTCACCTGGGAGCAGAACACCACCGGCATCGGCGCCAGCATCGGCGTGGTGGAGATCACGCGCGAGAGCGACAGCGCCGCCAGTCTGATGAGCGCCGCGGACATCGCCTGCTACGCCGCCAAGGATTCCGGTCGCAACCGCGTGCATCTGTACGATTCGAACGAAGTGTCGGGGCGCCACCGCGAGATGTACTGGGTCAGTCGCGTCACGCGCGCGGTCGACGAGGGCCGTCTCGAGCTCTATTTCCAGCAGATCACGCCGACCAGCGACGGCCCGACCAATCTGCCTGCCTTCTATGAACTGCTGGTGCGACTGCGCGAGGATGACGGCCAGCTGGTGCTACCCGGTGAATTCATCCCGGCGGCGGAGCGCTACAACATGGTCGCGGCCATCGACCGCTGGGTGATGCAGCGCGCGGTGCAGGCACTGCGTGAGCATGCCAGTGGCGATGAACCGCCGTTCCTGTTTGCGCTCAATCTGTCGGGTATGTCGATCGGCGACCGCGGCTTTCTCGAATTTGCACTTGGCCTGACCGAAGATGCGCGAATTGCGCGCGGATTGTGTTTCGAGATCACCGAGACCGCCGTCATCACCAACATGGCCGAAGCAGTGTATTTCATGCGCGAACTGAAGAAGCGTGGCTGCCGCTTCGCGCTCGATGACTTCGGCAGCGGCCTGTCGTCGTTCCACTACCTCAAGAATCTACCGGTCGATTTCCTCAAGATCGACGGCCAGTTCATCAGCAGCGTCACTACCGACGCGGTCGATCGAAGCATGGTGGAGGCGATCAGTCACGTGGGGCGTACGCTCGGGATCGCCACCATCGCCGAGAAGGTCGAATCCGCCGCCGTGTTTGCCGAACTCAAGCGGCTGCGGGTGCAGTTCGCGCAGGGTTACTACATAGCCCGCCCGGCACCGATCGCTGGGCTCAAGCCGGGGCCGCCGTCGCCGGCACCCATGGATCTGGCGGCGGATACGTCGGCCACGGGCTCCGTGCGCACGGGCTCGCCTCAGGCCATCTAACGATCGGACCTTCCCGCCGCGTTTGAGCGCGCCGTTGGCCAGCTGACGCAGCTGCGCGTAGAGCGAGGCAAACGGCTGTTGGTTCGCCGTCCCTGCGCTCGAGAGCCCCGCGTCGCGCCGCGTACAATGGCATCCGGCGCGGCAGAGCGGCCGGATCAGCCGGTAATCCAAGGCATGTTACAACGAAGAATCAGCGTCGCTCCCATGATGGCTTGGACCGATCGGCATTGCCGCTACTTCCTGCGCGGCTTTTCGCCGCAGGTCCTGCTCTACAGCGAGATGATAACGGCGGCCGCGATCGAGCACGGCGACCGCGCGCGGCTGCTGCGCTTCTCCCCGGAGGAGCGGCCGCTGGCGCTGCAACTCGGCGGCAACGAGCCGGCACTGCTGGTGGCCGCGGCGCGTGCCGGGGCCGATGCCGGCTACGACGAGATCAATCTCAACTGCGGCTGCCCCAGCGACCGGGTGCACGCCGGGGCCTTTGGGGCCTGTCTGATGCGGACGCCCGAGCGCGTGGCCGAGTGCGTGGCCGCCATGCGTGCCGCGGTGCCGCTGCCGGTGACCGTGAAGATGCGCATCGGCGTGCTGGGCGCCGGCGATCGACGCGCCCAGGTGACCGCATTCGATGAGCCGGACTACGAGCGGCTGCGGCACTTCACCGCCACGGTGGCCGCAGCCGGCTGTGGCCACTTCATCGTGCATGCGCGCAAGGCCGTGCTCGGAGGGCTGTCGCCGCGGCAGAACCGCGAGGTGCCGCCACTGCGATACGACGTGGTGCAGCGGTTGCGTCGGGAATTCGCCGCGCTCTGGATCGGCGTCAACGGCGGCTTGCGCACCGCCGAGCAGAGTACCGAGGCGCTCGGCTGGGCCGATGGGGTCATGCTCGGGCGGGAGGCCTATCACCGGCCCGCAGTACTCGCCGAGTTGCACCAGCGGGTGTTCGCCGACGGCTGGCAGCCTCCAGATGCGAATGCTTTGCTCGAGCGCATGGCAGCGTATGCGGAACGAGAGGTCGCGGCCGGCGAACACGCGGCCGCGGTCACCCGGCACATACTGGGTTTGCAGGCAGGCAGGCCCGGCGCGCGACAGTTCCGTCAGCGGGTATCCGAAGGTGCGCGAGGTTTGGGTGCGGGGCCTGCGGCTGCGGCCGGGGTACGCCGGCTGCTGCGGGAGGCGGGGGAGCGCCTGGCAGCCTAAGTCCCCCCCTGAGCGTATACTGTTGCATGGCGGCAACTTGGAAACAGCATTCGTCAGTGTGCAATAGCTGTCTCGTATAAGATCCCGGTTTACATGGGCAAAGACATCGAACTAGCGATCCTGTTCGCGGACGTCGTCGGTTCCACGAGGCTGTTCGAGGTCATGGGGGATGCGCGTGCCCGCGACATGGTGGCCACCTGCATCGACGTCATGCGGGAAGCCACCGAGCAGCACAACGGAACCCTGATCAAGACCATCGGTGATGAGGTGATGTCGACGTTCCCGACTGCGGACGACGCCCTCAACGCTGCCGGGCAGATGCAGAAACAGATCTCCGCGCACACCGAACTCAAAGTCGAGGGACAGCCGGTATCGATTCGCATCGGCTGTCATTTCGGACCGGTAGTGCTCGAAAACCGGGACGTGTTCGGGGCCAGCGTCCACACGGCCAACCGCATGACCAGCCAGGCCAAGGCGGGTCAGATCATCACCACATCGGCCACCGTCGAGCGGCTGTCGCCCGAATGGCGCGCATCGGTGCGCCAGATCGACGTGGCGGTCATCCGCGGGCAGGGCGGTGAGATCGCGCTGTACGAAGTGCTCTGGCAGACCGAGGACGTCACCAGCATGCTGCCGGCGATCGCGCTCAACGGCCGCGACGCGCGCCGGCCGCGTCGCCTGCGATTGTCGGTACAGAGCCAGGAAGTCGTGCTGGACGAGCAGCGCCCACAGATAGCCATCGGCCGCGCAGACGACAACGATCTCGTGATCCGCGGCAACCTCATATCGCGGCTGCACGCGCGCATCGAATTCAGCCGCAATCGCTTTACGCTCACCGATCAGAGTACCAACGGCACTTTTGTGAAGATCAGCGGCGAAGAGGAGGCCTTCGTGCGTCGCGACAGCATGCCCATCAAGGGCGAGGGACTCATCGGCCTTGGCCGCATCCCCGACCGCGACTCACCGCTGACGATCCACTTCGTCTGCGAGGACAGCTGACCGCGAACCGCAGCGGCGCTAGACTAGTCGGTGTTCGAGCCCGTCCAGCTCTGTGACCAGCGCGGCGGGCAGGTGCGAGCCGTAGCCCTGCAGGTAGGTGCGCAATTCGGCGATTTCCTGCCGCCACGCGTCCCGGGGTACCGCCATCAATTCGGCCAGGTCGGCAGCGTCGATCCCAAGTCTGGCGGTGTCCAGGTCCAACGCGCGCGGCATGTATCCGATTGGCGTTTCCACGGCCGCGGCGCGCCCGGCGCAACGCTCGAGTATCCACGACAGTACGCGCAGATTCTCGCCGAATCCCGGCCATAGGAACTTGCCGGAGGCATCCTGGCGGAACCAGTTGACGTGAAAGATCTTGGGCGGATTCCTGAGACTGCCGCCGATGGAAATCCAGTGCGCCCAGTAATCACCGAAGTTGTAGCCGCAGAACGGCTTCATCGCCATCGGGTCGCGGCGCACGACGCCGACCTTGCCGGTAGCGGCCGCGGTGGTTTCGGAAGCTACCGACGCTCCCACCAGCACGCCGTGCGACCAGCTGACTGCTTCGTACACTAGCGGCGCCAGCTGGCGCCGGCGGCCGCCGAAGATGATGGCGGAAATGGGCACACCACGCGGATCCTCTGCGACGCGGCCGTAGGCCGGGTTCTGCTTCGCGGATACCGTGAAGCGTGAATTCGGGTGCGCGGCTGGACCGTTCCTGGGATCAAACGGTCGCCCCTGCCAGTCGGTGACGGGCTGTCCAGGCAGGCCCTCCCACCACGGCTCGTTGCTGGCGGTCAGGGCGACGTTCGTAAACAAAGTGTCCCGCTGCACCATCTCGAACGCATTGCGGTTGGTCCTGGCATTGGTGCCCGGAGCGACTCCGAAGTAACCGGACTCGGGGTTGATGGCATAGAGCCGCCCATCCGGGCCAGGCTGCAGCCAGGCGATGTCGTCGCCGATTGTGCTCACCTTCCAGCCGGGCATCGAGTCCGGCGGAATCAGCATGGACAGATTGGTCTTGCCGCAGGCCGACGGAAATGCCGCGGCTAGATAACGAGTTTCGCCGCGCGGATTGGTGAGCCCGACCAGCAGCATGTGTTCCGCCAACCAACCCTCGTCCCGCGCCTGCCAGCTGGCGATGCGGAGTGCGTGGCATTTCTTCCCCAGCAGTGCATTGCCGCCATAGCCGGAGCCGAAGCTCTCGATCGACAGTTCCTCAGGAAAGTGCATGATGAAACGCCGGTCGGGGTTGAGATCTCCGGTCGAGTGCAGCCCGCGCACGAAGTTGCCCTCGGTGGCGATGCGCTCGAGCGCCGCCCGGCCCATACGCGTCATGACTGCCATGTTGAGTACGACGTAGCCGCTGTCCGTGATCTCGACGCCGCAGCGCGCGTATGGCGAATTCAGCGGACCCATGCAGTAGGGCACCACGTAGAGCGTGCGTCCCTTCATGCAGCCGCGAAACAGCTCCCGCATCCGCGCACGGGCCACGGTTGGGTCCATCCACAGGTTGTTGGGGCCCGCATCCTCGCGCGAGCGCGTGCAGATATAGGTCAGATGCTCGACCCGGGCGACATCCTTGGGATCCGAGCGCGCCAGGAAGCAGCCGGGATATGTGTCACGGTTCAGCTCCCGCAATTCGCCGCGCGCCGTGAGTTCTCCCCGCAGTCGCCGGAACTCGAGCTGCGAGCCGTCGCACCACTGCACCTGGTCCGGCTGCGTCAGCTCCCGAACCTGTGCGACCCAGTCCGCCACATTTTTAGAGATATCGGACAGGGACGCGAGGGTGTGGGGGGCTGTCGCCATGACTTATCCTTACGGTCGGCTGGGAGCCTTGGTATCCGGGAATTATACCGGGGGTGCCCAAAATGCGGGATTTTTGCACTCCAGCACAGGTTGCATAATGCGGTGATGCCCGATCTGTCCCCTATATTCAGCGCCCACGGTCCACTGGCGCGCGCCCTGGCGGGTTTTCGCGCCCGCGGTTCGCAACAACGCATGGCGGCGCGCATCGGCCAGGCGCTGGAGCAGCGCGAACACCTGCTGATCGAGGCGGGCACCGGCACAGGCAAGACATTTGCGTACCTGGTGCCGGCGTTGCTGTCGGGATTGCGCGTGCTGATTTCGACTGGCACGCGCACTCTGCAGGATCAACTGTTTCATCGCGACCTGCCGCTGCTGGCGGCAGCCCTCGGACGACCCGCCCGGGTTGCGCTGCTCAAAGGCCGCAGCAACTATCTGTGCCGGGCCCGGCTCGAGAACATCGGACGGCAGGGCGATCTGCTGCCGGCCGCCGCCGACCCGCTGCTGGCGCGCATCAGCGACTGGGCGTCGATGACGCGCAGCGGCGATCTGGCCGAGTTGCCCGAACTCGGAGAAGCTCATCCGCTGCGCCCGCACATCAGTTCGACGCGCGAGAACTGTCTCGGCCAGCGTTGTCCGCATCTCGGCGGCTGCGCGCTGCTCGAGGCCCGGCGCCGCGCACTGGAAGCCGACATCATCGTGGTCAACCATCATCTGCTGCTGGCGGACCTGGCACTCAAGGAAGACGGCTTCGGTGACCTCCTTCCAAGCGTCGATGCGGTCGTCATCGACGAAGCGCACCAATTGCCCGACCTGGTAAGCGAGTTTTTCGGGGTCGCACTCAGTAGCCGGCAGCTCGAAGTGCTCGCCGCCGACCTGCGCGCGGAGCTGCGCGCCCTGGGCCGCGAACACGACATGGGGCCGGAGCTGGTGGTGCCGGTGGAACGCGTTACGGCTGCCTGCGTTGCGGCGCTCGGCCGCAGCGAGCGGCACCTCGCCTGGCGAGCGCTGCCGCCGTTCGCCGGTACCGCGCTCGAGGAACTGGCGGACGCCCTGGCTGCGTGTGGAGAGGGCTTGCGCGCGCTCATGGGATCGCCGGCCATCGATCAATGCGCCGCGCGCGTCGCCGCGGTCGCGGCGGCATTGACGACCCTGCTCGACGAATCCTCCGGTGCCGAATCATCGACCGGTGCCCGAACCGCGTCGGTGCATGCGCGCGGCTTTCTGCTGCGGCTGTTGCCATACGACGTCTCGGGCCGTTTCAGCGGGCTGCTGCAGTCGCACCCGGGTGCCTGGGTATTCACGTCGGCGACTCTCGCCGTGGGCGATGACTTCGACCACTACGCCGGCCGTCTCGGTCTGCAGCAGGCCGAGACCGCGCGCTTCGAGAGTCCGTTTGACTACGAGCGACAGGCACTGCTGTATCTGCCGCCGCCGCTGCCGGATCCGGCCAGCCCCGAATTTACGGCCGCCGTGGTCGCTGCGGCGCTACCGCTGATCGAGGCGGCGCAGGGCGGCGTGTTCCTGCTATTCACGAGTCACCGCGCACTGCGGGCTGCGGCGGCGCTGCTGGAGGATCAGCCGGCCGGGCGCTGGCCGTTACTGGTGCAGGGGACTGCGCCGCGCGAGAAGCTGCTGCGACGGTTCCGCGCCAGCGGCCGCGCCGTGCTGCTCGGTACCGCCAGCTTCTGGGAAGGAGTGGACGTGCAGGGCGACGCACTGCGCCTGGTGATCATCGACAAGCTGCCGTTCAACTCGCCCGAGGATCCGGTCGTGCGCGCGCGTGTCGAGCACCTCGAATCCCAGGGGGTGGGTGCATTCCGCAGTTATCAGCTGCCTGAGGCGGTACTGGCGCTCAAACAGGGCGTCGGTCGGCTGATCCGCAGCGAAACGGACCGCGGCGTGGTCATGCTGTGCGATCCGCGCCTGCAGAGCCGCAGTTACGGCCGCGTTTTTTTGTCGAGCTTGCCTTGCATGCGCCGCGTGACAGAACTGGCGCCGGTACTGAGCCTGTTGCGGGAGCTTGCCTGCAGCGCTGAGGCTGCCAGCGCTGCGGAACGGCCGGCCGTGCCGGCGTGAAGCTGCTGGCGCTCGACACCGCCACGGAGCTCTGCTCCGCGGCGCTGTGGCTGGACGGCGCCAGCCTTACGCGCGAGGACTCGCGCCCGCGCGCCGCCGGGGAGCTGATTCTCGGCATGATCCAGTCGCTGCTGGCCGAGGCCGGCCTCACACTCGCTGGCCTCGATGCGATCGGATTCGGACGCGGGCCAGGCGGCTTCACGGGAGTACGCCTTGCGACCACGGTGGCGCAGGGTCTTGGATTTGCCGCGGGACTGCCGCTGCTGCCGATTTCGGACCTGCGCGCGCTGGCTCAGCAGGCGGGCTCGCAACCCGATGCAGCGCGGTGCGTGCTGGTCTGCCAGGATGCCCGCATGGGGCAGGTTTACTGGGGGTGCTTCGAGACCGCAGGCACCCGCCCCCGCATCGCGCTGCCGGTGACGGCCCCCGGGGCCATGGAGGAAGCTGTGGCGGACCCTGCCGCAGTCCGGTTGCCGGAGCCGTGGGAGGCCTCGGCGGTCTGCGGAGCGGGTTCCGGGTTCGAGGCCTACCCGTATCTTGGCTCGCGTCCCGATCTGCCGCTGAGTCCGATTTGGGGCGGCATGCGTCCGCGCGCCCTCGAGATCGCCTGCCTCGCCGCATTCGACGGGCTGTCCGTCGCGGTGGCGCCGGAATTGGCTCAACCGGTGTATCTGCGGGACGAAGTCACAGCACGGCGGTCATGAAACTGACAAAATCCAAATCTCTGTCATAGGCATGCAACAAATGAACCCTAAGGTGCGCGCAGGCGGTTGCAACAATATGACTTCCAAGCAGATTTTAATCGTCGAAGACGAACGTCCGATTCGCGAGATGATCGCCTTCGGACTCAAGCGCGCCGGCTTCGACGTGCGAGAGGCCGAGGACTGCCGCGCCGCGCGGGCAGCCCTGGCGGACCGCCGTCCCGATCTGATGCTGATCGACTGGATGCTGCCGGACACCAGCGGACTGGAACTCACCCGTTCCCTCAAGCGCGAGCGTGACACACGGGATCTGCCGGTCATCCTGTTGACGGCGCGCGCCGAAGAGGGTGACAAAGTGGCGGGCCTCGACGGCGGTGCCGACGACTATGTCACCAAGCCGTTCTCGCCGCGCGAGTTGGTGGCGCGGGTCAATGCGGTACTGCGGCGCAGCGTCGGTCACGACGAAACGGAACGAGTTCAGTTCGACGAATTGAGCCTCGACCGCGCCGGTCACCGCGTCATGGTCGGCGAGCGGACCGTGCCCCTCGGCCCGACGGAATACCGCCTACTCGAATTCTTCATGACCCATCCGGAGCGCGTCTACAGCCGCGAGCAGCTGCTCGATCGTGTCTGGGGCGGCAATGTCTATGTCGAGGAGCGTACCATCGACGTGCACGTCAGGCGTCTGCGCAAGGCATTGGAAGACTTTGGCTACGATCGGCTGGTACAGACAGTCCGCGGCGCCGGGTATCGGTTTTCGGCGCGTCCCGAGGCCTGACCGCTCCGCAGCCGCGTACCGGCGCGCATGAACTCCTCCGCCTGGCTACAGCTATGCGCCCGCCTGGGGGCAGCCCTAGTGCTCGGCGCCGCGGTGGGGTCCCTGTTCGGCATGGCCGTCATCGGGCTGGCCGTCGGTCTCGTCATTTACGTCATCCTGCAGACGGCCATGCTGGCACGGGTGCTGCACTGGCTGCGTCGCGACGAGCCGGAGCTGGCGCCGGAGATCGCGGGGCCCTGGGGCGACCTGGTGGCCATGATCGTGCGGCTGTACCGCCGCAAGCAATTTCACAAGCAACGACTGCTGCGCCTGCTACGCGAACTGCGCCGCTCGACCGCTGCGATGCCCGATGGCGTGGTGGTACTGAATCCTCAGGCCGAGATCCTGTGGTTCAACCGCACTGCTGGCCGGCTGTTCGGCCTGCGCGGCAAGGGCGACATCGGGCTGCGCATCGAGAACCTGGTGCGAGCGCCGGAGTTCGTGCGCTATCTGCGGGGCGGCCAGTTCGCGCTGCCGGTGATCCTGCGCTCGACAGTCGGGGGCGAGCAGTACCTGTCGGTGCAGATCGTGCCCTACGGCGCCGGTCAGCTGCTGGCGCTGGTACGAGATGTCACGCATCAGGCGCGGCTTGAGGCCATGCGCAAGGATTTCGTCGCCAACGCGTCGCATGAGCTGCGTTCGCCGCTCACCGTCATCTCGGGCTACCTCGAGACGCTTACCTCGGATCCGGGTGTCGATCCGGCTATCGCCGGGCCTCTGCAGGAGATGCGACGGCAGGCGCTGCGTATGACCGGCATCGTTCAGGATCTGCTGGATCTGTCGCGCCTCGAGGCCTCCGACCGGCCGGCGCCGTCCGAGCCGATCGACATCGTGGGGCTCATGGCACAGCTGCGGCGCGACCTGCTGGCCCGTTCGGTGCACCCTGCGCAGGTGCAAATGCGTGCAGATTCGGACTGGAAGCTGCTCGGCGAGGACGAGCTGATACATTCAGCCTTCGCCAACCTGGTCGACAACGCTGCCAAGTACACCCCGCCGGAAGGGTCGGTGCAGATGCGCTGGTGGACCGACGACCAGGGTGGGCATTTCTCGGTCATCGACACGGGCATCGGTATCGCTCCGGATCACATTCCGAGACTCACTGAACGCTTCTACCGGGTGGACAGCGGCCGCAGCCGGGAGACCGGCGGGTCCGGGTTGGGACTCGCCATCGTCAAGCACGTGCTGCAGCGGCATGGCGCACAGCTCTCGATTGAGAGTCAGGAAGGCCGCGGCAGCAGCTTCACCTGCCACTTTCCGACGGAGCGCGTCGAACGCGCCGCCTGAGCCGGCGGGGCACTGCGACGCGGTTCGCGCGCTGCCGGCACCGCTTGCGTTATATTCTGGAGCATGACCGCTCGCGAGAGGCTGCACCATGGAAGCTGCTGATCTCACCCACCATACGTCGAAACGCTTCAATGAGGATCTCGAGCACGTGCGCAGCAAGGTGCTCGCCATGGGCGGGTTCGTCGAGGAGCAGCTCGGTCGGGCGCTGACCGCGCTGGTCGAAGGCGACAGCGCCATGGGTCGCGCCGTGGCGCAGGACGATTACAAAGTAAATGGCATGGAAGTCTCGATCGACCAGGACTGCAGCCGCATTCTCGCCACGCGCGCACCGGCGGCGGGCGATCTGCGCATGCTGGTGGCCACAATCAAGACAATTACCGACCTGGAACGTATCGGCGACGAGTGCGAGAAGATCGGGCACATCGCCGCGCGGCTTGCCACCATCGAGCGGCCTGCGAATCGCTACCGCGAAGTCAAGCATCTCGGTCGCACGGTCCAGATCCTGATGCACGACACGCTCGATGCCTTTGCCCGTCTGGACGCCGAAGCGGCGCTCAAGACCTGCCGCCAGGATCGCGTGGTCGATGAGGAATACGAGTCGATCCAGCGGCAGTGCATCACCTTCATGATGGAAGATCCGCGCACCATCCGTCGCGGCTTGGATGTCATGTGGGTGGTGCGTTCACTCGAGCGCATCGGCGATCACGCCAAGAACATCTGCGAGTACGTCATTTACATGGTGCACGGCAAGGATGTCCGCCACACCTCGCTCGATCACGTCGAGCGCGAGCTGGCCGAGCGCGCAGCCGCGCGCCAGCGCTGACCTGACGGTGAAGTCCGCACGCGCGCTCAACGCCGTGGGCCTGGTAGCCTGCGTGGGGCTGCTCGGCTACGCCTGGTATGCCCAGTCGGTGCTCGGACTGGAGCCGTGCCCGCTGTGTATCTTCCAGCGCCTCGGCGTCGCGGCCTGCGGGCTGCTGTTCCTGCTGGCTGCGCTGCACAATTCCGGCCGCGTCGGCGGCATTTTCTACGGGGTACTGCTGTTGCTGGCGGCCGCGCTGACCGGCGCGGTGGCTGCGCGTCACCTCTGGATCCAGCACCTGCCTGAGGGCGCGGTGCCGGCCTGCGGGGCTTCGCTCAATTACCTGCTGGAAGTGTTTCCGTTGACCGACGTGATCCGCAAGGTGCTGACCGGTTCGGGCGAATGCGCGCGCGTCACCTGGCGCTTCCTCGGGCTGACGATGCCGGCGTGGGTACTGCTTGCGGTCGTAGGGCTCGGGGCGCTCGGCGCGTTGGCCAATTTTGGCCGCGGCTCAGGCCAGAAGGTTGCGCAGACTTGAGAGATACAGGGAGTGCAGGGTGTCGATGTCCTCGACGCGCACCGATTCGTTGACCTTGTGAATGCTGGCGTTGACGACGCCGAGTTCGACCACCTGCGCGCCGAGCGGTGCGATGAAGCGACCATCCGAGGTGCCACCGCCGGTAGAGAACGCCGGTGCCACGCCGGTCACGGCCCGGACCGCGGCGCTGACCGCCTCCGACAGCGTTCCCGGCGGGGTGTAGAAGGGCTCTCCCGAAACGTACCACTCCAGCGTATAGCGCACCTGGTGGCGCTGCAGCACCTCTTCGACCGTGCGCTTGAGTGTATCGAGCGTCTGTACCGGAGAGTAGCGCAGATTGAAACGCGCCTTGAGCTCTCCGGGGATTACGTTGGGAGCGCCGGTCCCCGCCGTCAGGTTGGAGACCTGGAAGCTGGTGGGCTGGAAGTGCGCGTTGCCCTGGTCCCATTGGCGGCTGGCAAGCTCGGCGAGCGCCGGCGCAAAGCAGTGCACCGGGTTGTCGGCGAGCTGCGGGTAGGCTATGTGGCCCTGCACGCCGTGCACCGTCAGCCGACCCGAGAGTGAGCCGCGCCGCCCGATCTTGACGGTGTCGCCGATGCTGCGCTCGCTGGAAGGCTCGCCAACGATGCACCAGTCGATGCGCTCACCGCGGCTGCGCAGCGTCTCGACCACGCGCTTGGTGCCGTCAATCGACGGGCCTTCCTCGTCGCTCGTGATCAGAAATGCCAGCGCACCCTGATGCTGCGGATGCGCGGCAACGAATTCCTCGCTGGCGGTCACCATGGCGGCGAGCCCGCTCTTCATATCCGCTGCGCCGCGACCGTACAGCAGGCCGTCGCGGATGGTGGGTTTGAACGGATCGGAATGCCATTCCTCCAACGGCCCGGTCGGGACCACGTCGGTGTGACCGGCGAAACACAACACCGGGCCGCCGCGCCCGTGACGCGCCCAGAAGTTGTCGACGTTGCCATAACGCAGCTTCTCCACCTCGAATCCGGCGCCGAGCAGCCGCTGCGCCAGCAATTCCTGGCAGCCCTCGTCGGCCGGTGTCACCGAAGCGCGGGCAATGAGCTCCTGTGTGAGCTGCAGGGTGGTGGACATCGGCGCCTTATAAGGGTTGCAGGTAGCAGGGGCAAGTGCGCTGACACAAATCTGTCACACCGCTCCATATACCATGATGGGATGAGCACCGAGGGACTGACGCATCACATCTCGAGCCGCTACAACGAGGATCTCGAGCGGCTGCGCGGCAGTGTCATGGAGATGGGCGGGCTGGTGGAGCGCCAGCTCATCCAGGCGATCGGCGGACTGACCGAGCCGGACCTGCGCGTCATCATGCGTGTCGCCGAGGAGGAGCTGCACATCAATCAGCTCGAGCGCACCATCGACGAGGATTGCAGCCGTATCCTCGCCACGCGCGGACCGGCCGCTTCGGACCTGCGATTGATCATCACCATCCTCAAGACCATCACCGACCTGGAGCGCATGGGCGATGAGGGCGAGAAGATCGCCGCCATCGGCGCGCGCCTTGCAACCCGCGACCTGCCCAACAGCCGCTACCGTGAGCTGCGCAATCTCGGCGAGCTGGTCATCGGCATGGTGCACGACACCCTCGACGCTTTCGCCAGACTCGACACCCGACTGGCGCTCGAAGTGGTGCGACGGGACCGGACCGTGGACGAGGAATACGAGGCCATTCATCGACAGAGCATAACGTTCATGATGGAGGATCCGCGCTCGATCCGCCGCGCGCTCGATGTCATGTGGGTGGTGCGCTCGCTCGAACGGATCGGCGATCATGCCAAGAACGTCTGCGAATATCTGATCTACCTGGTGCACGGCAAGGATGTGCGCCACACCAGGCTGGAAGAGATTGAAAGAGAGTTGCAGGCCCCCAGCCAGGAGCCCGTCTGAGGACGTTCTGGTACTGTAGCAGGGAAATGACGGCTGCATGGATACGATAGCCAACGGTATGACATCGGAATCGAAGATTTCCGGTTTTCCGCCCGCTTCCGACATCGATACCGGCGTAATACCGATCCGTCCGAGCGGCCGCGGCATGCTGCAGCTGTCGATTGACGAGGCGCGGCGAAGCGCTGCGCTGAAGGCGCCCATCAAGGCGCGCGCCGAGTCGCTGAGTTTCTACTATGGCAAGTTCAAGGCCCTCAAGGATCTGAACATGGAGATCCGGGAGAAGCAGGTCACGGCGCTGATCGGACCATCGGGCTGCGGCAAGAGCACCTTCCTGCGTTGCTTCAACCGCATGCACGATCTGACCCCGGGCTCGCGCTATGAGGGACGGATCGTGTTGCAGCCGGAGGCGATGGACCTGGTGGCACCCGGAATCGATCCGATCGAGGTACGGATGCGCATCGGCATGGTGTTCCAGAAGCCGAACCCGTTTCCGAAATCGATCTACGAGAACGTCGCCTACGGCCTGCGCATTCGCGGCGTGCGCTCGCAGCTGCGCATCCAGGAAGAAGTCGAGAAGGCGCTGCGCGGCGCCGCGTTGTGGGATGAGGTCAAAGACCGGCTGTCGAACTCGGCGCTGTCGCTCTCGGGTGGCCAGCAGCAGCGCCTCTGCATTGCGCGGGCGCTGGCCACCAGTCCGGAGATGCTGCTGTTCGACGAGCCTACCTCGGCGCTCGACCCGATCGCTACCGCGCGCATCGAGGAGCTCATCGCGGCGCTGCGCGAGCAGGTCACGGTGCTGATCGTGACGCACAATATGCAGCAGGCCGCGCGGGTATCCGACTACACCGCCTTCATGTACCTGGGCGAACTGATCGAGTTCGACGAAACCTCGCGCATCTTCACCAATCCGGGCCGCAAGGCGACCGAAGACTACATTACCGGGCGCTACGGCTAGCCCTGAGGCAGCGGCTTCAGTCCGCACGCAGCAGTTCGTTGAGCGAGGTCTTGGCGCGGGTCCGGGCGTCGACGCGCTTGACGATGATGGCGCAGTAGAGACTGTGGCTGCCGTCCTGCGACGGCATCGAGCCCGACACCACCACCGAGCCCGGCGGCACCGCGCCCTGGTGCACCACGCCGGTACCGCGCTCGTAGATGCGCGTGCTCTGGCCGATGAATACGCCCATCGAGATGACCGAACCGGCGCCGATGACGACACCCTCGACGATCTCCGAGCGCGCGCCGATGAAGCAGTCGTCCTCGATGATGGTCGGCGCCGCCTGCAGCGGTTCGAGCACGCCGCCGATGCCGACGCCGCCCGAGAGATGGACGTTGCGGCCGATCTGTGCACACGATCCGACCGTGGCCCAGGTGTCGACCATGGTGCCCGCGCCGACGTAAGCGCCGATGTTGACGTAGCTCGGCATCAGCACGGCGTTGGGTGCCACGTAGGCACCGCGCCGCACCAGCGCATGCGGCACCACGCGCGCGCCCTGCCGTGCGAAAGCGGCCGCATCGGCGGCCGCGTACTTGAGCGGCACCTTGTCGAAAAAGCGGGTGTAGCCGGCGTCAATGACGGCGTTGTCATGCGTACGGAAGTACAGCAGCACGGCCTTCTTGAGCCAGGCGTGCACCTGCCAGTGGCCATCGAGCGGTTCGGCGACGCGACAAGCGCCGGAATCGAGCGCCTCGATGGCGCACTCGATGGCGGCCACGGTGCCGGTGTCGGCACTGGCTGCCGACAAACCGGCGCGTTCCTCCCAGGCGGCCTCGATCAGCTGCTGCGCTTCGCTCAGCTTCATGGATGCATGTTCTCCCTTGGTCGGAGTATTCTGACGGCTTCGGCGCCCGTGTGACTACAGCCGAGCGCGGCGCTTCCTGTAGCCGCGTTTGGAGCCGGTTCGCTAGGTTGAATCTCATGCAATCGCTGCAAGTGTCCGGAAAGACCGGATCGCACAAGCCCGTGATCCGCAGCAGCCTTGCCGGCCACGCGCTCTATCTGGATATCGACGGCACGCTGCTCGACATCGCTCTCATGCCCGACGGGGTGGAGGTGCCGGCGGGCCTGGTCACACTGCTGCAGCGGCTGTCGCACAAGCTGGACGGTGCCGTCGCCTTCGTCAGCGGCCGCACCATTGACGCTATCGACGCGCTGTTCCGGCCGCTGCAGTTGCCGGCCGTGGGCGTTCACGGGGGCGAGCTACGCGTCGCCGGCGGAGCTGCGGTGACTACCGACGAAGCGATCGTGGCGCAGCTGCAGCAGGCGCGGCCGCTGCTGCGCGAGGCCATTGCACCCATTGCCGGGGCCTGGATCGAGGACAAGCGCTGCGCGATTGCTTTGCACTACCGTTCCGTCCCGGAGCGCGGCCGAGAGGTGCTCAAGGTGGCTGAACTCACGATTGCAGGGCTCGGGCCGGATTTTGCGACCCTGGTTGGCAAGTGCGTGGTGGAAATCCGGCCGCGGCGTCTGACCAAGGGCGCAGGCATGCGCCGCCTCATGGAGCAGCTGCCGTTTCGAGGGCGCAGTCCCATCTTTGCCGGCGACGATGTCACCGACGAGGACGCCTTCGAGCTGGTCAACCAGCTCGGCGGCATCAGCGTGCGGGTTGGTGCACCGGCCGCGACCGCCGCCAGCTTCACGCTGGCCGACCCGGATGAGTTGCGGCGCTGGCTGCAAGAGATCGCCTGACTTGAATCACTCACCTGAGCGGGCCTTAAGTTGCGGGTTCAGCCGTGCGCAGTGTGCATCGCGGACGGGGAGCGAGCCATGAGCCGGCTGGTGGTGGTCTCCAACCGCATCAATATTCCCGGCAATGCCGCCTCCGCCGGCGGACTTGCGGTCGGTCTGTTGTCGGCGTTGCGCCAGTCAGGCGGGGTCTGGTTCGGCTGGAGTGGCAAGTCCAGCGATACACCCGCGGCCGAGCCCGAAAGCATCGAGAAGGAGGGTATCCGCTACGTCACCATGGAGTTGCCGGCGGCGCCGTTCGACCTCTACTACAACGGCTTCTGCAACTCGACGCTGTGGCCGCTGCATCACTATTTTCTCGGTGCTTTCCGATACGATGCCAACGAATTCGAGGCCTATCTCGAGATCAACCGCAGTTTTGCCAGCACACTCAGGCCTCTGATCCAGCCCGACGATACCGTCTGGGTCCACGACTACCAGCTCATTCCGCTGGCAAGCCAGCTGCGCGCGCTGGGTGTGCAGACACGCATGGGGTTTTTCCTGCACATTCCCTATCCCAACATCGCGCTGCTGCGGGTGCTGCCGGTGTACGCCGAACTGGTGCGCGATCTGTGCCAGTACGACCTGGTCGGATTCCAGACGGCCGAAGACCTCGAGGGGTTTCAGTCCGCCGTAAACTATGTCTTTCGCGATGAAGCGGTGATCGCCGCTGATCACATCGATTTCGGCGTACGCCGGGTGCGCACTGGTGTATTTCCGATCGGCGTCGACGTCGAGGCGATCTCGGCGCAGGCGGCCCGGGCCGCGAGCGACGACGAACAGGTCAAGCGCCTGATTGCGGGACTCATCGGCCGCAAGCTCATGCTTGGTGTCGACCGACTCGACTACAGCAAAGGTCTGGTGGAGCGTTTTGCTTCCTACCGCACGCTGCTCGAGTCTACGCCGGAGCTGCTGGGGAAGGTGGCGTACATCCAGATCGCGCCGCTCAGTCGCACCAATGTAGCGGCCTACGCCAACATTCGCGACGCGCTGGAACATGCTGCCGGGCAGACCAACGGCCAGTATGCCGACACTGATTGGACGCCGGTGCGCTATCTGAACAAGGACTTTCCGCACGACACGCTCTGTGGCTTCCTGCGCGTCGCCAGCGTTGCGGTGGTCACACCGCTGCGTGACGGGATGAACCTGGTTGCCAAGGAGTTCGTAGCGGCGCAGGACCCGGAGGATCCCGGAGTGCTGGTGCTCTCCAGCATGGCGGGAGCCGCGCGCGAACTCGGCGACGCGCTGCTGGTAAATCCCTACGACCGCCGCGCGGTGGCGTTGGCGCTGCAGCAGGCGCTGGCGATGCCCCTGGCCGAACGGCGTGCCCGGCACGACTCGATGTTGCAGGTTCTGCGCACCAATTCCGTCACGCGCTGGCACCGCAGCTTCATCGAGACGCTCGAGTCTGCCTGAGTTCCGTGGCGAAATCGGTCTCCAGGAATCGCCGCAGCCGCTGCGCGGCCTCGAGGCATTGCGCCAGCTCGGGTACCAGCGAGATGCGGACGCGCCCGGCCCCCGGGTTCTCGCCGTGCGCCGGTCGCGCCATGAAGCTGCCCGGCAGCAGGGTCAGATTGGTCTGCTGGTACAGCCGGCGCACAAATGCCGCATCATCACCCGGCACCGCCGCCCACAGGTAGAACGCGCCCTCGGGCCGATCCACCGGCAGCACCGGTGTCAGCAGCGGCAGCACGCGGTCGAACTTTTGCTGGTACAGCAGCCGGTTGGCGCGGACATGCTCATCATCCTCCCATGCCAGCGTGCTCGCCAGCTGGGTCGGCAGCGGCATGGCGCAACCGTGGTAGGTACGGTACAGCAGGAAGCGGTCGATCAGGGTCGGATCGCCGGCCACTAGACCCGAACGCAAGCCGGGCAGGCTCGAACGCTTCGACAGGCTGTGGAACACGATGCAGCGGCGAAGGCGGTCGTTGCCCGACCGGAGCGCGGCCTGCAGCAGACTTGGCGAGGGCCGGGCCTCGTCGAGGTAGAGATCGGCGTAGCACTCGTCGGCGGCCACGATGAAGTCGTGGCGCTCCGCCAGTTCCAACGCATGCTGCAGGTAATCCAGTGGCAGCACCGCACCGGTGGGATTGCCCGGTGAACACAGGAACAGCAGCTGGCAGCGGCGCCAGACATCCGCGCCCACGGCATCGAGATCCGGCCGGTAGCCGTTGGCTGCGGTGGTGTTCAGATAGTAGGGCTCGGCCCCGGCCAGCAGCGCTGCGCCCTCGTAGATCTGGTAGCCGGGATTCGGCATGGCCACCAGGGCGTCCTGCCGCGGATCGACCACCGTCTGTACCAGTGCGAACAGCGCCTCGCGGGTACCCGTGACCGGCAGCACCATGGTTTCCGGATCGATGCGCATACGGGCACCCGGCAGGCAGCGCCGCTGCAGCGCCGCCGCCATGGCGGCGCGCAGTACCGGCAGGCCGCGGGTGGCGGGATAGCTGTCGAGCTGCGCCAGGTGCTGCGCCAGCGCTGCCACTACGAACGCGGGCGGCGCATGCCGCGGCTCGCCGATCGAAAGCGAAATCGGTGCCAGCTGTGCCGGGGCGCTTAGCTCCGCCAGCAGTGCGCGCAGCCGCTCGAATGGATACGCCTGCAGGCGCGCCAGATTTGGATTCATGCCAGGCGCTGGTTGAGCGCGCTGGTCAGGCGCGCCCGCAGCCGGTCAGCGGTCGCTTCATCCAAGGGTTGCTGCGAACGATCGGTGACGTAGAACACGTCCTCGGCGCGCTCGCCCAGTGTGCTGATCCTGGCGGCGTGCAGGTCGACGCGCTCCTCCCACAGCACCTTGCCGACGTCGCAGAGCAGTCCCGGCCGGTCGCCGGCGGTGAGTTCCAGCACCGAGCGCCGGTTACGCTCATCGACGCTGATGACGATCTGCGTGGGCGTTCTGAAGACCCGCATCTGCCGTGTCGCGCGCCGCGATACCGCTAGCGGCGCCTCCTCCGGCCGCTGCAGCGAGCCCCACAGTGCCTGTTCTATCTCCTCGCGCCGTTCGGGGTCGGCAATGGCGCCGCCATCGTCCTCGAGCACGTGGTACGAATCGAGCGAGAAGCCATTGCCCACCGGCGTGATCCGCGCCTCGAGGATATTCAGGCCGAGCTGATCGAGTACGGCGGTGGCGCGCGCGAAGCCGTGGCGCCGGTGCGGCGCGTAGATCATCACGGCTGTGGTGCCGAGTTCACTCAGTGGATCCACCGACACCAGTGCTTCGTCGGCGTTGGCCTGACCCGCTGCCGCCAGTGCACGGGTGTGGCGCGCGATCTCCTCGGGCGAGTGGCGCAGGAAGTACACCATCGGCAGGCGCGCCCAGGCGCGCTCGACCGCCAGCGGCGCCACGCCGGCGCCACGCAGCAGGCTGCGCGCGCTCTCCTCATGCTCGCGGATCAGCTCGTCCTGGTCGATCGGAGTTTCGAGCCCGCGGCGCAGCGCGCGCTTGACGCGCTCGTAGAATTCGTTGAACAGCGCTGCCTTCCAGGAATTCCACAGCTTGGGGTTGGTGCCGCGCACGTCGGCGCAGGTGAGCACGTAGAGATAGTCGAGGTGAGTCTCGTCGCCGACTTTACGCGCGAACTCGCTGATCACCTGCGGATCGCCGATGTCCTGCTTCTGCGAGGTGACCGACAGCAGCAGATGGTTCTTCACCAGCCACGCCACCAGGCGCGCGTCGTAGCGCGACAGTCCCTGCTCGAGGCAGAAGGCTTCGGCATCGACTGCGCCGAGATCGGAGTGATCGCCGCCGCGGCCCTTGGCGATGTCGTGAAACAGCGCGCCCAGGTAGACGATCTCGGGTTTGGGCAGCTGCTGCATGATGGCCGAGACCTGCGGCAGCTCGTGATCGAACTCGCGGATGGCCACGCGGCGCAGATTGCTGACCACGAACAGCGTATGCGCATCCACTGTATAGGCGTGAAACAGGTCGTACTGCATGCGGCCGACGATCCGGCCGAAGGCTGGGATGTAGCGGCCGAGCACGCCGTAGTCGTTCATGCGCCGCAGCTCGTGGGTGACGCCGCGCGGGGCCCGCAGGATCTCGAGAAACAGCCGATGGTTGCGCGGGTTCTGGCGGAACTCTTCGTCGATCAGCCAGAGGCTGCGCGCCACCGCGCGGATCGTGCCGGCGCGCACGCCTCGGATCTGCGGGTTCTGCTGCAGCAGCACGAACAGCTCGAGCAGCGCCGAAGGCCAGCGCGCGAACACATCCTCGTTGACCGCCTCGAGATACTCGTTGCGCACCTGGAAGCGCGGGTTGAGCGGCTGCGGCGGCGCATGATCGCTGAGGATGGCCTCGCGGAACAGCTGCAGCAGCAGCTCGTTGAGCAGTGCCACGTCCATGACGGTGCGGTAGTAGCGCTGCATCAGCTGCTCGACCGCCAGGGTGTAGGAAGCGTCCTCATAGCCGAAGCTGTGCGCCAGCTTGATCTGGTAGTCGAACAGCAGCCGATCCTCGTGCCTGCCGGTCAGCGCGTGCAGGCCAAACCGCACCTTCCATAGAAACGCCTGCGCCTGCTTCAGGCGCCGCAGTTCCGATGGTGTCAGGAAGCCGAGTGTGACCAGCTCGTCGAGTGTCTCGGCACCGAAATGGCGCTTGGCCACCCAGGCGATGGTGTGAATATCGCGCAGGCCGCCCGGGCCGGTCTTGACGTTGGGCTCGAGGTTGTAGGCCGTATCGTTGGCCTTCAGGCGCCGCTCCTGCTGCTCGCGCACCTTGGCTTCGAAGAAGGCGCGCACTGGCCAGACCCGGTCCGGCGCCAGTGCGACGCGCATCGCCGCCAGCAGCTCGGCCGAGCCGGCGACGCGACGCGACTCCATCAGCGTGGTCATCACACCGACGTCCGCGGCGCTTTCCTCGGCGCACTCTGCCACCGTGCGAACGCTGTGACCGACCTCCAGGCCTATATCCCAGAGGAATGCCACCAGCTGTTCGACGCAGACACGGTCGTTCTCCGCCAGTGGCGCCGGCACCAGCACCAGGATATCGACGTCCGACGCGGGGTGCAGTTCACCGCGGCCATAGCCGCCGACCGCTACCAGCGCCAGGCGCGCGGCCAGCTCAGCCGGCAGGCGTTGCTGCCACAGGGTATGCAGTACCAGGTCGGTAAAGCCCGCGCGCGCGCGCACCAGCTGCTCGACCGGCTCTTCATCGGCGAAGCGCAGCTGCAGCTCTTCCTGCGCCTGGTGCAGCAGTGCCCGGCAGCTTTCGGCAGCGCCGTGGCTTGCGGCGATGACGGCAGGGACACGGTTGAGCAGCGGCCAATCGAGCGCTGAGGCCGTCTCGGGAGGTGGGGCGTCCTCCAGCACGGAAGGATCGGAAACCGCCATGGCTCAACAGCCTCCTGGCTGCAGCAGTGGGTCGGCGAAGTCTCTCGGTCCGCGCGCGTTCAATGCGCCGCGCGCGGACTCAGGGTCAGCACCTCATGTCCCGTCGGGGTCACGAGCACCATGTGCTCCCACTGCGCAGACAGCGAATGGTCCTTGGTGACCACGGTCCACCCGTCCGGCAGCACGCGCACATGCCGCTTGCCCGCGTTGATCATCGGTTCGATCGTGAACACCATGCCGGCGCGAATCTCCAGCCCCGAGTCCGGCTCGCCATAGTGCAGGATCTGCGGATCCTCGTGATACACGCGGCCGATGCCGTGTCCGCAGTATTCGCGCACCACCGAGAAACCCTGCGCCTCGGCGTGGGACTGGATCGCATGACCGATATCACCCAGATGCGCACCCGGCTTGACCAGTTCGATGGCGCGCAACATGGCTTCCTTGCAGACCTCGGTCAGCCGCTGCCCGAGCACCGGTGGTTTGCCGACGTAGTACATGCGGCTGGTGTCGCCGTGGTAGCCGTCCTTGATAACCGCCACATCGACATTGAGGATGTCGCCCTGCTTGAGGCGCCGCTCGTTCGGGATGCCGTGGCAGACCACGTGGTTGACAGAGGTGCAGACGGTTTTTGGAAACCCGCGGTAGCCGACGTTGGCCGGAATGGTGTGCTGCACATTGACGATGTAGTCGTGACAGATCCGATCCAGCTCGTCGGTGCTGATACCGGGGGCCACGTGGTCGCCGACCACGTCGAGCACGTCGGCCGCCAGGCGCCCTGCAACGCGCAGCTTTTCCTGCTCTTCTGCGGACTTGAGGGCAATCTGGGTGGTGCGCAGCATGCAGATTCTCGAGGGTGCCTAAAGCATTGTTCAGGCTGGAAGTTCATGGTATAAAGCGCGGCCTTTTTTGGCAATGTAATCCACACGCGCCATCACTCAACCTGTGACCGGGTGTCCGAATCGCGCTCGTTGCGCGACCGGATCGTCAGCAGGGATGCGCGGAGGCCACAACCCGACAAGGAGCTTATTGTGCCCAGCGTGTCCATGAGACAGATGCTGGAAGCGGGTGTCCATTTCGGACATCAGACCCGCTTCTGGAACCCCAAGATGGCCCCGTTCATCTTCGGTGAACGCAACAAGATTCACATCATCAATCTTGAGAAGACTCAGCCGCTATTCATTGATGCTGCTTCATTTATCAAGCAGATCGTCGCCGACGGCGGCACCGTGCTGTTCGTCGGTACCAAGCGTTCGGCGCGGGACGCCGTACAGCGGGAAGCGCAGCGCGCGGCCATGCCATTTGTCAATCAGCGCTGGCTGGGCGGCATGCTCACGAACTTCAAGAC